>NVRQ02000050.1 GCA_002400905.2 Gammaproteobacteria bacterium
GTATGCTGGACAAAACACGAAACAGCCAAGAGAGTGGCCTTAAAAGTATCGCGACCCAATTGCGATGATACCAATAGTGATCGAGTCGGCGCATTGATAAGCAAATTAAGGAGCCTCTGATTTATTCTGAACGAAGTAGATTGTGATCTAAAATATTCAGATTCAAGGCGTGAATCGCACGCAATAGCAGGCTATTACGAAGATTTGCAACGCAGAAGCTGGATATTTTAGGCACAAAATACGAGTTCATGAATAGATCAGAGGTTCCTAAAGACCGGCTCGATTATTCCTGCGCAATTTTCGATGAGGCGGGTGCGCTCTGTGCTCAGGCGGCCCCTATCCCTGCATTCAGTATGAAACACTACACTGGGACAGTGCTTGCGTGTTCAAACGTCATTAGGTGGGTGTTGGCAGGCGAAATAGGGAAAAGGTTATGAATTGGCAGCAATGCTTGAAAAACGGTAAAATGGCTCAATATTTCGCTGATAGCTATTATTGAGAGAAACCATGGATATTATTGAGCAGCTCGACAAAACCGTAAAAGACAATGACGTTGTACTTTTTATGAAAGGCACACCGACTTTTCCGCAATGTGGCTTTTCATCGCAGGCAACGCAAATTTTGTCTGCCTGTGGCGCTAAGTTTACCACCGTAAACGTGCTTGAAGAGCCTGAAGTACGTGCCAATCTGCCACAGTATTCAAATTGGCCTACGTTTCCTCAGTTGTTCATTAAGGGTGAGCTGGTGGGTGGGTCTGACATCATGCTTGAGCTCTATGAGCAGGGTGAGCTACGAAAAATGTTGCCGGTTGTTGAAGCCAGTAACGATAGCGGCGCTTAGTTTATTTCTTGTTTTGTGCTCGGTATGGTTGGGGCGCCTATTTCGGCGTCCCAGCGATTGACGATTTTACAAAACAACTCAGCAGTCTTTTGCGCATCGTAGATAGCTGAGTGAGCTTCGGATTGGTCCCATTCAATCTCGGCGACCCGCACTGCTCTAGCCAATACCGTTTGCTGATAGGCAAGCCCAGCCAGAGACACCGTGTCAAAATTGCTAAAGGGGTGAAACGGATTGCGTTTGATCCCGCTGCGCTCTACTGCTGCATTTAAAAACCCTAAATCAAAAAATGCATTGTGACCCACTAATATGGCGCGTGTGCATTGATGCTCTTTAACCGCTTGCCGTATGGGTTTAAAAATCTTGTTCAATGCGTCTGGCTCATTGAGCGCCATGCGAAAAGGGTGGTACGGATCTATCTTATTAAAGGCAAGTGCGGCTTCGTCAAGGTTGGCACCTTTAAAGGGCTCGACATGGCAAGCATGTGTTTCACCCGTTACCAGTTGATTATTGTCGTCGACCGTAATCATTACGGCAGCGATTTCTAGTAGCGCATCTTTTTTCGAGTCAAAGCCTGCGGTCTCAACGTCCACCACAACAGGTAGGAAGCCTCGAAAGCGCGTCGCTAAATCAATTTTATTCATGGATGAAATCTGGAATTTTACTATTAGAGACCTTTGCACGATGGTGGTTTTTCGTTAGGGCAAGGCAAAAATCGTCTCATACCCCAAGGGCACCTAGAAAGCGCAGTTTACACGAGTAAATGCGCATTTTGAGACTATTTTTCTGAGTACCCCCTTGAGGGGTAAACGCCGCCATAGCGGAAAAGATGCTTCGTGCAAAGGTCTCTATTAATGTCGTAATTTATAGCCACGCTTAAGCATGGCTAATGTGATGCCAGCGCATAGTAGCATGGCGATGATGACAAAAATTAAGCTATACCAAGGCGACACATCGGATACACCTAAAAAGCCATAACGAAAGCCGTCTACCATATAGAAAAATGGGTTTAAATGTGAGATGAGCTGCCAAAAATCTGGTAGTGATTGAATAGAGTAAAAGACACCACTAAGAAAAGTTAACGGCATAATGATGAAATTTTGAAATAAGGCGAGTTGATCAAATTTTTCTGCCCATAGTCCTGCGATGATACCAACAGAGCCGAGTACTGCGCTGCTGGTTAAAGCAAATACAAATAGAAAAGCAAAATTATGGATGGGTGTCGGTATAAACAGTGTTGCTGTAATCAAAACACCAAGACCCACTGCCATGCCGCGGACCATGGCGGCAATGGTGTAGGCGAGAAACAATTCAATATAGGACAGTGGCGGTAATAGAATGAAAATAATATGGCCCGTTATTTTGGACTGAGTTAAGCTGGATGAGCTATTGGCAAATGCATTTTGTAGCACCGACATAATGACTAAGCCGGGCACCAGAAATACCGCATAGTCAATATTGTTGAAAACACTCACCCGTGAATCCAATGCCTGACTAAATACCACGAGATAAAGCAGAGTGGTCACTGCGGGGGCAAAGATAGTTTGGAAGGCGACCCTCCAAAAACGCAGCAACTCTTTTTTTAGCAGTGTTTTGAAGCCGATGATGTTCATGTTTTAGTGTTGCTGGTGAGCGACAAAAACACATCTTCAAGGTCGGCGTGCTCGGTATGTATATCTGTAATTGCAATGTTTGATGCGCGTAAGGCATCAATAATGTTGAGCACCGAATATTGCGAGCGATTAAATTCGAAAACCAGTTCATTCTTGTTTGTACTGTCAATGAGTAAGTGTTTTACGGCATCAGGTAGCGTGTGCTCGCTATTCGTTGTGCTGATGCGTAGTCGTGACATCGATGCAATGCCGCCAGCGATTAAGTTGGCCGTTGAGTCCAGGGCGATGAGTTCGCCATGGTTGATGATGCCAATGCGATCGCAAAAGGACTCAGCTTCTTCTAAGTAATGTGTGGTCAAAATGACAGTGCTGCCTTCTTTGTGCAGGCGTTTGATAAATGCCCATAGTGAACGTCGCAATTCAACGTCAACGCCAGCAGTAGGCTCGTCGAGCACAATTAGAGGGGGTTTGTGCGCTAAGGCTTGGGCAACGAGCACGCGTCGTTTCATGCCGCCTGATAAGGCGCGCATATTGGTATTGGCTTTGTCTGACAGCATCAATTCGTCGATAATTTCATCAATCCAGCGATAGCCTTCTTTGCCAACACCATAATAGCCAGCTTGAATGCGAATGGCCTCGCGCACCGTGAGATAAGGATCAAACACTAATTCTTGAGGCACGATGCCTAGGTTTTTACGTGCCTCGCGAAAGTGAGTGGTGACGTCATAGCCCATTACAGAAATGGTGCCGCTATCGGCCTTGGTCAGGCCTGCAATAATATTAATTAGCGTTGATTTACCCGCACCATTCGGACCGAGCAAGCCAAAAAACTCACCTTGCTTAACGGATAGTTCGATACCGTTGAGTGCTTTGACGCCAGGAAACTGTTTGTGAACTGCATTAATGCTAAGGGCGATCATAGTTACTGATGTTGAGTGCGTAGACAATAGATACGGCGTTATTATAGCGCCTAAGTACGTTCGGTGAGTATGGTTGGTTTTGCTGGTGAATGAATTGAAGTGAGTTTGCCTTGCTCAGTAATATGGGGATAAAGCCAAGGCGAGTTTGACGCTGAATTGATTTTTATTTGGATACTGACTTGAGTTTGAAGGTATGACTATAGTGAGAACCTTGTTCCAAGATGATTGGTTCGATATATCGTGCAGCACCACTTTGATCGGCTTCCAGTGTAGCCAAATCAAAGGGTATCGGTTTAGCTATGCCGTAGCCCTGGGCGTTATCGACACCGATATGGTGGATAACTTCAAGAATTTCGTCATTTTCAACAAACTCAGCAACCGTCTCAATGCCCATAATGTGTCCGACATGGTTAATGGCTTCGACCATGGCGTAGTCAATTTTGTTATTAGTAATATTACTAATAAAGTTGCCATCGATTTTTAGGTAGTCAATGGGCAAGCGTTTAAGATAACTGAATGAGTTAACGCCGGCACCAAAATCATCAAGCGAGAAGCGAAAACCGATTTCTTTTAGGTCGAGAATAAACTTCTCGGTTTTATCGAGATTATTGATAGCCGCTGTCTCAGTCAATTCAAAGCAAATTACGCGAGGAGGTACGCGATAGCGTGCAGCCATTTCGCAGATGAATCCTGATAGACTTTCGTCTGCCCAGCTGGTTCCTGAAAGGTTAATGCAGCAAGTGTCGGCTGGTTTCACCTTTTTGTGCTGATAGCGTGGTGCGATCAATGCGAAAGTGTTTTCAATGACCCACCTATCGATGCTTGGCATAATGCCGTAAGACTCTGCTGCGGGTATGAAATGGTTGGGCAGGATCAATTTACCTTCATCATCAATCATACGCACGAGAATTTCAAAGTGCTTGGAATTTTTATCTGTTCCTTCTCCATTTAACGAGAGAATGGTTTGATAGTGCAAGCATAATTGATCCTCATCAATGGCACGGGTAATGCGCGAGACCCAGCGCATTTCGCCGCGTCGTTGTGACATTTCGCTGTCATCGCTGCGGTAAACATAGGTTCGGTTTCGACCTAGGTCTTTGGCAGCGTAGCAGGCGGCATCCGCTAGGCTCATGATTTCCATAATGCTACTGCAATCGGCATTGATGCTGACAATGCCAATGCTGGCACCAATTGAAAATACCTGTTTATGCCAAGAAAAGCGGAAGGCGCGTATTGTTTGCAGTAAGTCTTGTGCCAATTCCTCACCTTTCTCTAAAGGGCAGCCTTTTAGGAGTAAGCCAAATTCATCGCCACCGAGACGGCCAATCGTATCATCGCGGCGCATAGCATTTTGCAGTTCAGTGGAGAGCATTCTTAGTAGCTCATCTCCCGCAACGTGACCGCTCGTGTCATTGACGACCTTAAACTGATCAAGGTCGATATAACAAAGAACATGTTGTTGGTTGTCGTGTCTTGCGCCGTTGATGGCATGGAGCAGTTCGCGCTGGAAAGCGCGACGGTTAATCAAGCCGGTTAGCTCATCGTGGGTCGCTTGGTGGCTCAGCTTTTGCTCCATCTCTTTTGTCTTGGTAACGTCGCGGAAGGTTAAGACAACGCCGCTAAACTCATTGCCATCGCTGCGTATTGGTTCAGCAATGTATTCCACTGCGATTTGTTTGCCAGACTTGGCGTGCATGAGCGCACGTCCTCGAGAGGGAGCGTCATTTTTGCTTGACAGGACAGTTTCGACTGGATTGATGCGGGTATCGGGGTCGTTAATATCACAAAAGAGAAGTAACTCATCGGCGATCAGGCTATTGTCTTTATTTTGTGACCACCCAGTTAGCTTTTTAGCCGAGGGGTTAAGGTAATCGACATAACCATTATTATCGGCAGTGATGACAGCGTCACCAATTGAATGCAAAGTCACTTCCGCACGCTCTTTTTCATCGGCAAGTGTGCGCAAGGTTAAACGAAGAGCGCGTAGTGGGAATATGATCAGAACTAAGTAAATCATGAGGCCTGTTATTGCGCCGGCTATGGCGGCAATGACGCTACCGTTTAGTATTGATCGTAATGAGCTTGACGCTGTTAACGTCCCGACTCGATAACCAGAGTCAAGCAATGGCGCGCTGCGTGTCATGACGGGGCCAGGCATAGGTTTGTCATTGCTGTGCAAGTCAAAGCCACCTGAAAGGTCGCTTATGCTGCGTCGTTCTAGGCCAGTATCATCGCCTGTACCTTCGATGAGTACGGCTAGGCGCTGTACCTGAAATTGCCACCATTCGGGATTGGAATTGATTAAGCGAGATACGCTAGCTGCGTAAAATTCTGCTTCGGTTTGCATGCGAGATACCGAGTGCTGATAAGCAAGCCCAAAATAACTAACGGGTATGCCAAACGCGACTAGCAGTGCAACAGCGCCAGCCAGTTGCGCAGTGATTTTTGTAAGATTACGTTTTATAGGCATTAGACGGTTGGGGATGTGTTATTTCGCGATGACCATATGCCCATATTCCGCTAGCAGTGCTGAGCCTGCTTCCGAGCGGATATAGTCGACGAAATGTAATATTTCCTCGCTGGCATCTTTATTGATCACTGTTGATAAGGATTTGAAATATTTATATCGGCCTGACACCAGTTCGGCGACGCTGGGTGAAATGCCGTTAAGCATGACGGGTTTTAGTTTGCGTTTTTCAGTTTTCATCTGGGCCAGAGTCGTCACACCAAATGCGCCGGGGGTTTGCTCTAACGCGTCGGCGCTATCTTGGTCTGTAGGCGCCATAATTATGCCGTCGCGTTTTAGTGCGATGTTAACTGCTTCGTCTACTGCGGGTGCGATACTGCGCAAAAATAAAGTGTCTGAGTCGCCAAGAGGGCGCATGACAAGCCGCATTACCTCACCATTTGGCCATCTCTCAGTTTCGCCAGACAAAATGGAGGCCACTTCTGCGGTGGTAATTTCTTTTAGATTGACGCCGGGTGCAGTGGTAAGCATGTAGGGGGTGCGTGCATATTCTTCGCTAATTGCGCCAACCGCCAGGGCTTCTTTATTGAGTGCTAGCGCGCTAATAGAGATATGAATTTTTTTCGCCGCTAAGGCGCGCATACCTCCATTGCTGCCTAGTCCAGATACGACTTGCACATGTTGGCCAGGATAGGTCTCTTGGTAAGCTTGCCCCATAATCATCATCATTTGTACTGAGCTGCCAGTGCCACCAACACGGATGCTATGGTGGCCGGCATAGCCAAGTGTAGATATGAGGCAAGACGCCACCAATAGTATTGCAAGATTAAAAGTGTGTTTCATTTTTTACTCCCGCTTTCTTGTGACCGCAAAAAATGGATGAGGTTTCGAATTCATCTCCACATAATGAGTGTCGAAAATACGCCGTTTTACGTTAATTTAGATGGTGCAATCAATTTTTGTGCCCAAACTAATTAGTGGCAACGATCCGCTGAGTCACATAATTGAGAAATCCTTATATTGATAGCCTCGGTGAGGCGGGGACGGAGTAATGGCATATTATCCCACAAACTTAATAGGGTTTACCGGCCACAGGCGATTAGTTGTAAATATTTTGTGCGCAAATTACGATCTTTCGGCGGTTAACCATGATTAACTTGCGGGGATCGTTGTGGGAGGGTTGGTATGCAGGGATTAACCAGGTTGTTGATGGTTTTGGCTGTTTGTGGTTGCTGTTCTCGTTGGCGAGTGGCGTTGAGCTCGGTGTGAGTGGAGAGTTGCGCGCGCGGGACAGGGTGACGCTGACGGCGCGCGACTGAGGCACAAATATTTAGTTAGCAAACACCTTGCTTTGTAATAAATCGACAGTAAAGCGCACGCCGAACCCCGTAGTTTCCGTTGGAATATGCGCCAGCCCACCTTTGTGATTGCCCGCTGCTAAATCAACGTGAATCCACGGTACGCGCTTATCAACAAAACGATTTAAAAAGCGCGCAGCTAAAATGTGATCAGGCCCGCCGCCAACGGTGCACTGTTTAATGTCGGCAATTTTACTGTTCAGTGCGGCGTCAAAATCTTTGTCTTGAGGAAATGGCCAGACACGCTCACCCGATTTTCTGCCGGCAGCAATGACGTCATCATGGAATTCTTCACGATTAGTGAAGGCACCGGAATACGTGGTGCCTAAAGCCGCGACACAAGAGCCGGTTAGGGTTGCGTAATCGATCATCAAATCAGGCTTGGCCTTGCTAGCGATAGCCAGAGTATCAGCGAGAACCATGCGTCCCTCGGCATCGGTGTGGACAATTTCGATAGTCGTACCATTGCTGGCGGTAATCACGTCATTGGGTCGATATCCCATAGGCCCAATATCATTGACGGCAAGCGCGAGATAACAATCAATCGCGTAATCGACTTTTAATCGACTTAACGCTATTAAAGTGCCTAGTGCCACCGCACTGCCTCCCATGTCCTCGTGCATGCCATACATAAACTTGGCTGGCTTAAGGTTAATGCCGCCGGTGTCATAGCAAAGCCCCTTACCGACCAAAGCCAAGGTTTTTGTTGGGCGTCGAGCAGGCTGATAGCGCAAGTGGACTAAGCCGCCGGTGGGGTTTTCGCTCGCGGCGAGTACGGCAATAAAAGCGCCGGCTTTTTTCTGTTCAAGTTGGGTTTTGTTGTAGAACTTATGCTGCCAGCCAAACTGGGTAGCGAGTTGCCGAATGCGCTTACGGTATTCGCCAGGTGTCAGTACGTTCGGCGGAAGCCGGGTCAGATCGCGTGCGACATTGGTGCCCTCGGCAGTGGCCACACTTTGTTTAGTGTCGACGAGAGTCTTGAGTCCATAGATATGTAGTCGTTTGGTTGGTTTTTTGTCTTTTTTTCTGCTTTTAAACGAAGTTAATGGCCAGTTCGCTGCATATAAAGCAGAAATGAGTGCATCAACTAAGGGTTTGTGTGTCGTAACAGGCAATTTTTGCAGTTGTACGGTGACGGTTTCACTGCCTTGAGCAACGGTCTGTTGGGCGACTTTTCGCGCTAAGCTCAGGTATTCAAAGGTGCTGAGGTCGGCCTTGACTTGCCAGAACGAAACACGGGTACCCTTGTCATTAGGGAGGTCCGTAGTGAATGGTTTGGTTGTGGCATTACGTTTTTGTGCGCGGTTAAAGCGTTCACTTACCGTCTTTTGATGTGGAAAGCGGCCCCATTCGCTGGGATTGGTATTAGGATCATCGCTGTCGCCAACGAGGAAAGTCAGTGTTTCGAGGGCATCGGCCTGTTCATTGCTGATAGCGCTTAGGTATTGTTTTAATTGAATTTTCATAGTTTTAGGGGCGTATTTACCTTGACCTGATGATCTAAAAAACAGATCATAGCGCGCTTATTGCAATTACAAAAGAAACCATAGAATGTTAAGCACCGACGATAAAAAACGGCTGCTGCAAGAGATGCTTTTTGCACGCCGCTTTGAAGAAGCCTGTTACCAAGGTGCTCAAGAGCGCAAAATTGGCGGTTTCGTTCATCTCTATCCAGGTCAGGAAGCCTGTGCACACGGCGTATTTAAAGCCGCGCGCCCGGGCCGTGATTACGCGATAACTGGCTATCGTGATCATATTCACGCGATCTTATGCGGTGCAGATCCGAAAGAAGTGATGGCTGAGCTGTTTGGTAAAGAAACCGGTAGCAGTAAAGGCCGTGGTGGCTCCATGCATATTTTTGATGTCGAGCACCGTTTTATGGGTGGTTACTCCTTGGTCGGTGGGCCATTCCCTTTGGCAACCGGTATTGCGAAAGGTATTCAGCTAAAAGGCGATGACGATATTTCAATCTGCTTTTTAGGCGACGCCTCAAACAACCAAGGTACCTTCCACGAGTCCTTAAATATGGCCTCAATCTGGAAGCTACCTGTTCTTTATATATGTGAGAACAATCTTTACGGTATCGGTACCCGTATTGATCGCTCAACCTCAGAGCTTGATCAGTACAAACGTGCTGCAGTTTATAATATTCCATCAGCGCAAGCCGATGGTCAAGACGTTGAAACCGTTTACGAAGCCGCCAAAATCGCTGTTGATCATGTGCGCAGTGGTAAAGGCCCGTATTTCCTAGAGCTAATGACGTATCGTTATCGCGGTCACTCTATGTCTGACTCCAATGCTTATCGTGATGATAAAGAAGAAGCAGAGTGGGCCAAGCGCGATCCGATTAAGATCTTGCGTGATCGTCTGATCGAGGCGGGCGATTACAGCATGAATGAATATAAAGCTTTAGATAAAAAGCTCATCGCCGAAATCGACGACGACATCGTGAAGTTTGCTGAAGAGTCACCAGAACCTGATGTTGCAGATTTAGAGAAATATGTTTTAGCGGATAATGATCCGTACGTGCGTGGGAGCATGAACTAATGGCTAACTTGATGTATTGGGAAGCCATACGCCGTGCCCACGACGAAGAAATGGCTAACGACCCGCTCGTGATCGCAATGGGCGAAGACATTGGCGTTGTTGGTGGTACCTATAAGGCGACGCAAGGTTTGTACGAGAAGTATGGCCCTGAGCGTGTTATGGATACGCCGATTTCAGAAAACAGTTATACCGGATTAGGTATTGGTGCTTCATTTATTGGTGTGCGCCCCATTATCGAAATCATGTCGGTTAACTTTGCCTGGTTAGCGCTAGACCAAATCTTTAACTCGGCGGCTAAAGTGCGTTATATGTCGGGTGGACAATTAACCGCGCCTGTAGTAATTCGCTCGCCGGGGGGTACCGCCCATCAATTGGGTGCGCAGCACTCAGCCCGTATGGAAAAAGTTTTTATGGGTATTGCCGGTTTACGTGTGGTCACACCATCATCACCGAAGCAAGCCTATGGCTTATTAAAATCAGCAGTGCGTTGTAATGACCCCGTGTTCATTAACGAACACGAGTTGATGTACAACCTTAAAGGCGAAGTGCCAGACGAAGAATTCTTTCATCCATTAGAAGGTTCTGATGTTGCGCGTGAAGGCTCTGATATCACACTCTTTGGTTATAACATCTCAGTGCGCTGGTCATTGCAAGCAGCAGATATATTGTCAAAGCAGCACGGTATTGAATGTGAAGTGATTGATTTATATTCTTTGAGTCCTTTAGATAGAGAAGGTATCAAACGATCAGTCAGCAAAACACACAAAGCAATTATTGTTGAAGAAGCAGAAGCAATGGTTGGCGTGGGTTCCGAAGTGATGGCGATTATTAACGAAGAATGTTTCTTCGAATTAGATGCGCCACCGGTAAGAGTTTCCGCCGCACACGTACCTATTCCGTTCAACCATAAGTTAGAGCAAGCCGCAGTGCCCGATGCCAAAGATGTGGTTAACGCCGTGTTAGCAACGCTGGGTAAGTCTTAAGGAACCCCTGATCTATTCATGAACTCGTATCTTGTGCCTAAAATATCCAGTTTCTGCGTTGCAAATCTTCGTACCCCGAGAGTACTTCCTCAGCAATGCTGCCGCATTGATTCAGGGCGTGATAGCCTGCTATTGCATGCGATTCGCGCCTTGAATCTGAACATTTTAGATCACAACCTACTTCGTCCAGAATAAATCAGAGATTCCTTAAGGTAAAAGAACTTAAATGAGTAATATTTTTCAATATATTTTATGGTTTGTTGTGGCGATTGCCATTTTGGTTACGGTTCATGAATTCGGTCACTATTGGGTTGCTAAGAAATTAGGCGTAAAGGTACTTCGCTTTTCAATTGGTTTTGGCCGCCCCTTATTGTCATGGCGGCGTGGACCTGACAACACTGAATATGTGATTGCTGCACTGCCTCTAGGTGGCTATGTCAAAATGCTCGATGAGGGAGAGGGTGAAGTAGACGAGGCAGAGAAGCATCGCGCCTTTAATAATCAGTCATTAGCAACGCGGTTTGCCGTCGTTGTGGCTGGTCCGATGGCTAACTTCCTCTTCGCAATTGTTGCCTATGCGCTGATATTTATGGTCGGTGTTCCGGCTGTAAAACCGGTGATTGGTGACATTATCGAAGACTCTATTGCGAGCAGGGCCGGGCTGTCGGCCGATACAAGGATTGTTTCAGTCGCAGGTAAGGCGACAAGTAGTTGGCAGCAAGTGAATGCGGGTTTACTGGATCACTTATTTGACTCAACACCTTTGACGGTTGTAGTTGAAGATAGTAATCAGGTGCCAAGTAGTCATGAATTAGCATTGTCAGGTTTTGCGGCTGAACTGAAGCGGGGAGATATGTTGACTCAGCTTGGTATTACGCCATTTAGACCCAGTGTGCCGGCGACCATTGATGAGGTGCTTGCTGGTGGTGCGGCCGAGCGAGCAGGTTTGCAACAAGGCGACACGGTCATTGCGGCGAACGGAGAACCCGTAATAGGCTGGCTGTCGTGGGTTGATATTGTTTCGCGCCATGCGGATAAAGAGATTGTGGTGGATGTGTTGCGCGATGAGAGCACGCTGAGTTTAAGTCTGACACCGCAGGCAAAAGAACGTAATGGTGCGATTGTTGGCTTTATTGGCGCATCGGCTTTTGTGCCCGAGGGCTTGATGCAAGAACACCGTATAACGATTCAGTATTCGCCGCTTGAAGCAATATGGCAAGGCTTTGAAAAGACGTGGTCGATTTCTGCACTGACAATCAAGTTTTTGTTCAATATGATCATTGGTAATGCCTCGATTGATAATCTCAGTAGTCCGATCAGTATTGCTCAATACGCCGGACAATCTGCCAATGCTGGTTGGTTGCCGTTCGTTAGTTTTCTAGCCGTGATCAGTATTAGCCTAGGGGTGTTAAATCTGTTGCCGGTGCCGATGCTTGATGGTGGACATTTGCTGTATTACACGCTCGAGTTGGTGACAGGTAAACCGCCGTCAGAGCAAGTGCAAGTGGTGGGTCAGCAAGCCGGTATTATTCTCATAATTATGTTAATGTCAGTAGCCCTATATAACGACCTTGCCCATATTTTTGGCTAATTCTTTAGAATCCGATTTGTGAAATATTTGTCTCTCTTTTTTGGCTGCTTTTGTGGCCTATTTTTGTTGATTTCAGTCGCGCATGCTGAGTTTTCGCCGTTTGAGATTGAAGATATTGAATTTGAAGGGCTGCAGCGGGTAACGGTTGGTACTGTTCTTAGCTATTTGTCACTGAAAACAGGCGAACGCCTTGATGTTGAACGTGCTCAGGATGCGATTCGTGCACTTTATCAGACGGGTTTTTTCAGCGATGTACGGCTAACTCAGCGTGACAACGTGTTGGTGGTCAATGTGATAGAGCGGCCCTCAGTCGCTGGCGTTGACATACTAGGCAACGACGAAATCGAAGATGAGATTCTGCTCGACGGCTTGAAGTCGATCGGTTTGTCAGAGGGTCAGGTCTTCGATCCATCAATTCTTGAGCGTGTGGAAGTCGAACTGCGGCGCCAGTATTTTGCGCGCGGAATGTACAGTGTTGTTATTAGCTCTGACGTTGAAGAGCTCGATTTGAATCGGCGCTCAATTGAAATTATTGTTAATGAGGGACCTATTGCTAAGATTCGCAATATTAATATTGTCGGCAATAGTGTTTTTACTGAGAAAAAATTACTTAATCAGTTCCGATTGGGTGACCATGCTTGGTATGCCTTTCTAAGTGAGAGTGACCAGTATTCGCGACAAAAACTATCGGGTGATTTAGAGACATTGCGTTCATATTATCTCGATCGTGGCTACATTGATTTTAATATCACATCAACTCAGGTCAGTATCAGCCCGAATAGGAAAGATATTTTTGTTGTCATTAATATGGTTGAGGGTGAACAGTTCACTATTTTTGAGGTGGATGTCGCGGGTGATTTAGTGGTGGATCGCGATGAGTTGCTACCTTTGATTACGATAGAGCCCGATGATATTTTTTCTCGTCAAACGGCAACCCAATCTTCTTCCCAATTATCCGAGCGCTTAGGTAATGATGGTTATGCATTTGCCAATGTTAATGCGGTGCCAGATATCGATCGCGAAAACAATACCGTTAAGCTGACGTTTGTTATCGATCCAGGTCGCCGTGCCTATGTTCGTCGCATTAATGTATTTGGTAATGCCAAAACCGAAGATGAAGTGTTGCGACGCGAAATGCGCCAGATTGAAGGCGGTGCAATGTCGACTGAAAAAATAAATCGTTCACGTATTCGTTTACAACGTTTAGGTTTTTTTGAAGCGGTTAACGTTGAAACTGTTGCCGTTGCTGGTGTTGATGATGAAGTTGATGTTAATTTCAGTGTTACTGAATTGCCAGCAGGTAGTCTACTGGCAGGCGCCGGTTTTTCACAATCCCAAGGCTTGTTGCTGAATTTTAGTGTCAGCCAAGAGAACTTCCTTGGTAGTGGTAAGCGTGTTACCGCTGCGGTAAATACCAGCGCAGTAAATACACTTTATAGTTTTGGTTATGTCAATCCCTATTACACTATCGATGGTGTCAGCCGAGGTTTTAACCTGAGTTTTCGTGACACGGATACTGACGCGCAACTTAATGTTGCGCGTTTTGTTGCAGATGTATCGGGAGTAAATGTCATTTATGGTTTCCCTCTGACAGAGAATAGTCGTTGGAATCTTTCGGTTGGGTATGAAGATATTTCGGTTGATGCAACGAGTGAGACACCACTGTCGTATCTAAACTTTCTTAATGATAATGGTAATGATTTTGGTTCAGTGCAACTGATTACCTCATGGACTTATGATACGCGTAACCGTGCATTATTAGCGACTCGTGGCACGATGCAGCGATTTTCAGCAGAAATTGGTGTCGCTGATCTAAACTATTATAAATTATCATCACGAACAGAGTTGTTGCGGCCGTTAACTAAGAATCTCGGGCTATTACTACAGAGTGAAGTGTCTCTGGGAGATGGCTTCTCCGATACCACGGAGTTACCATTTTTTGAGAATTATTTTGCCGGTGGTGTTAACTCGGTACGAGGTTATGAAGCTAACTCGCTTGGACCACGTGAACCTAGAGGCACCTCCGGTCAGTTAGATGCTATCGGTGGTGCGCTGGAGATTACTGGTAGTGCGCAGGTTATTTTACCGGTGCCCTTTGTTGAAAATTCTAATTCGCTGAGGATCAGTGGGTTTTTTGATTTTGGTAATGTTTATTCGACATTAAGCGACTTTGAAACGTCTGAGTTGAGATATTCTGCTGGCGTGGCTATGCTATGGTTGTCGCCATTGGGGCCGTTGACATTCAGTTTGGGTAAAGCGTTGAATGAACAAGATGGTGATCAGACTGAGGTATTTCAGTTTGCACTTGGTACCTTTATCTAGTGAGGTGTGATTTTGATTAATCGTTTAGTAATAAAGGTTTTTATTTTTTGTGTCGCGTGCATGTTTGCAGGTTCTGCATTAGCAGAAACGAAAATTGGTTTCGTTAACCCGATTAAAGTGCTGGAGCAAGCGCCGCAAGCGGCGACAGCACGGCAGAAGTTGGAAAAAGATTTTCAGCCACGTAAAGATGAAATTATTACTGCACAAAAAAAGGTTCAAAAGCTTGAGCAAAGCTTAGTTCGTGATGCCGATACAATGAGCGAGTCAGTACGGAAATTACTTGAGCGCGATATTATTTCGCAAAAGCGAGACTTGAGACGTGTACAAGAAGAGTATGGCGAGGATTTGAATTTACGACGCAATGAAGAGCTTGCCCAATTGCAACGTGAGATATCTAAAGTCATTAAGCAAATCGCAGAAGAAGGTAAATACGATTTAATTGTCGGTGAAGCCGTTATTTATGCCAGTGAGGCTATTGATGTCACTGGTAAGGTGTTAGAGCGCTTGAAGCAAATTAACGGTAAGAAAAACTAATAGACCTACTATGAGACCTTTGTACGAAGCATCTTTTCCGCTATGGCGGTGTTAAAAATAGTCTCAAAATGCTCATTTACTCATGTAAACTGCGCTTTTTCGACGATTTTTTCCTTGCCCTAACGAAAAATCTACATCGTGCAAAGGTCTCA
>NVRQ02000051.1 GCA_002400905.2 Gammaproteobacteria bacterium
TGGATAGTTAAGCCATTTAATCCTGATCAGTTGTTAGCCACAGTGAAGAAGGTTTTGGGGTAATTCGATGGCAATTGATATGAAACAGTTTCACCAGACCTTTTTTGATGAAAGTTTCGAAGGTTTGGATATCATGGAATCAGGCTTACTCGGGCTAGAGGTGGGTGCAGCGGATAATGATGTTGTTAACTCGATATTTCGTGCGGCGCATTCTATTAAAGGTGGTAGCGGTACCTTTGGATTTACAGATATAGCGTCATTCACCCATGTTTTGGAAACCCTTTTGGATCAAATGCGCGATGGTTTTCGTGACGTTACGCAAGAGGCAGTGGATGGCTTGCTACAGTCAGTAGACTGTCTGCGCGACATGCTTAATGCCGCTAGTGATGAAGCTGACGTTGATAAGGATGCCGTCGCCGAGGTGCAGAAAAATCTTGAGGCAATATTGAATTCTGAAGGAGACTCGTCGGCTGAGATAACGAGGAGTGATGTATCGGGTGCCGATGAAGTTGATGGCGCAAGTACGAGCGGATGGTCAATCCGTTTTACGCCACACCTTGGCATGCTGGCGACCGGTAATGACCCTGCTAGGATGTTTCGTGTATTAGAAGAGTTGGGTGATTTGGTCGTTGTTGCTGATGTCTCGGGTATACCAGCCTATGATGAATTTCATGCTGAAGACATTCATATTGGTTGGCAGCTTACGTTGACCGGTGATGTGAGTCGTGAGCAGGTAGATGATGTTTTCGAATGGGTGGACGATGAGTGTGATTTGGAAATTACTGAGTTATTAGAACCTAAAGACGTGCCTGAGGCGCTTAAGTCGGATGTGAAGTCGGCTGTAGCCGCTCCAGATGTTGAAGAGCCACGTAAAAGTGATGATCTCCGCCAAGGTGATCGTAGAACATCAAAGCAGTCTGGCGCAGAAAGTGCCTCGATACGTGTCAGCATTGATAAAGTTGACGATATTATTAATCTTGTTGGTGAGCTGGTCATCACTCAGTCAATGTTGGGCCAGATCGGTGCCGAATTAGAAAGTGATGAGCAAGCTTATCGAGATACCGCTCGTATTGAGCGATTGCGCGAAGGGTTAGCGCAACTTGAGAGTAATACACGCGAATTACAAGAGAGCATCATGCGAGTTCGCATGTTACCGATTAGTTTTGTTTTTAGTCGTTTCCCGCGCATGATTCATGATTTGTCTAGCAAGATGGATAAACGTATTGAGCTAGTGATTTCAGGTGAGCAGACTGAGCTTGATAAAACCATTATGGAAAAAATTGGCGACCCATTGGTTCATTTGGTTCGCAATTCTATTGATCATGGTATTGAGTCACCGGAAGTACGTGTCGCTGCGGGTAAACCTGAAACAGGTACTGTCTCGCTGAATGCTTGCCATCAAGGTGGCAATATTGTGATTGAAATTCGCGATGATGGTAAGGGTTTAGACCGGGAAAAAATCCTAGCTAAAGCGCGTGAACGTGGGTTAATTCAGGAAGACGAGTCGATATCTGATGAGAAGATCTATGACTTAATTTTTCAGCCAGGGTTTTCCACTGCTGATGTGGTGAGTGATGTCTCTGGTCGTGGTGTTGGTATGGATGTGGTTCGTCGTAATATCCGAGATCTCGGCGGGAGTGTCGAAATACAATCAGAATTAGGTAGCGGTACTACTATATTGATTCGTTTGCCGTTGACCTTGGCGATCCTGGATGGGCAGTTGGTTAGCGTCGGGAAGCAAACTTATGTTGTTCCGTTGACATCAATCATCGAATCTTTACAGATAAGGCGTGATCAAATTAATACAGTTGTTGGGCAAGCTCATGTCTATCTATTGCGTGATGAATATATTCCAATTATTCGTCTTTGTGACATCTTTAATATTCATGCTGAAACAGTCGATCTCGATGGTGGTTTGATGGTGGTTGTAGAAGGTGGCGGCCAAAAAGCCGGGTTGGTCGTTGATGATCTTTTGGCGCAGCAGCAAGTTGTAATTAAGAGTTTAGAAACTAATTTCAAACGTGTTGATGGCCTTTCAGGCGCAACGATTCTTGGTGATGGTACGGTTGCAATGATTCTTGATGTCGGTGGTTTGATTAGTTACTCCAGGTCAATTGATTGTGGGTTGATACGTTCGCGTAGAAACTGTAATGAAATTATTCAGCATAAGATAGATTCACCTCTACAGGAAGATAATGCAGTGAAGATGAAAATGAATAAGGAGATCGTTAATGAGCGCAATACAATCCATTGAGCAAAGCCACTCTGTGGCCGGGATGGATGTTGGTGCTGATATGGACCAGTATTTGACTTTTATTCTAGCAGACGAAGAGTACGGTGTGGATATCTTGCGAGTTCAAGAAATAAAAGGCTGGGATTCTGTTACGCCAATACCCAATACGCCTGTATTTATTAAAGGTGTCATTAATCTTCGTGGCACGATTGTGCCAATCATTGATTTACGTCAGCGCTTTGGATTAGAACAAACTGTTTATGGGAAACTAACCGTTGTGATTGTCTTAAAGGTTGTCTCTGAGACTGGCGAACGTGTGATGGGTATTATCGTTGACGCGGTATCAGATGTTTACAATGTGACTGATGAAGAAATGAAGCCGCCACCTGATTTTGGCAGTATTGTTTCTATCGATTATGTTAAGGGGCTCGCGACAGTGGGTGAAAAAATGGTGATCGTATTGGATATAGATCATTTATTGACAAGTAGTGTTTATGAGTCGATTGATAATGAGGCTCATTAGGGCTGAGACCCATTTCGAATTCATTGGTAATACGATGTGATAGAAAGTCGCCCCCATGAACCGATAAAGTCAGGAAAAAATTTTTCTCTTGATAGCAACATACAGATGTTTGCAGAATTGAAGCAACCTGATCTAAATGAAAGAACGCTCAAGGATTGGATTGTTGAGATATTTTCAGAGCTGGTATGGAAAGGCGCTTGATTATAGTGTGTCAATTACAGGGATAGGATGAAAATATGAACATAAATAGTTCGGCTAAGCGTACAGGCAGTACGAAGTCAGTATTAAGTAGCAAAAAAAATTCTACTGCATCACAGGTTCGAAGTGTTTCTGCGACATCAAAAAAAGTGACACTTGATTTCAACGTTGAGTTGCTAGAGAAAAGCTTTGAAGCCTTGGCACCACAAGCAAGCGAACTGGTTACGCGCTTTTATGATGAACTGTTGCGGCGCCATCCGATGGTGGCACCATTATTTAGCAATACAACGCGTGCAGTCCAAGAGAAAAAACTGCTTGCGGCATTAAAGCTCGTTGTAGCGAGCTTAAGAAAGCCAGATAGCTTGATTGCTGTGGTGAGTAAATTGGGCGCGAAGCATCAGCAATATGGTGCCCTGCCAGTACATTATCAGGCAGTCACAGAGACATTGCTTGATGTGATGAAGGAGTTCGCTGGAAGACGTTGGACCAAAGCGGTTCATCGTGAGTGGAGCAAGGCATTAAACACAGTGTCCGCAACAATGTTAGCGGCGTATGACGACATGGAGGAAGGGGCGATGTTTGCGAAAAAAAATGAGTTCAGTAGTGATTCTGATGAGGCCGATTTATTTTCTATTGATGAAGAGGTGAATCGATTGCGTGCGATGGTTGAAGGTGCTCAGAGCGCAATAATGACTATAGATCGAGATTTGGTTGTCACCTATGTCAATGAAGAGACCAGGACGCTGCTTAATCGCTATGAAGCCGAGTTGAAGCAGCTGTACCCTAGTTTCTCGGCGGACGCGATAGTAGGCACCTGTATCGACATATTTCATAAGACACCCGCATATCAGCGTGGTGTGCTTAGTGACGCATCAAACCTTCCATTCGACTCAGATATTAATGTCGGGCTCTTGAAGTTCCATATTCACGTTACGGCTATCTATGATTTAGATGGCGCTTACGCGGGCAATACGCTGGAATGGTCAGACGTGGCAGAATTGCGTAAGAAAGAAACCGATGTTATGCGTTTGCAAGGCACAGTGGATAATGCCATGACGGCGATTATGATGATTGATCGTGATTTAGTGATCACCTATGCTAACCACTCAACTATAGCGATATTGGCAGAGCATGCGGAAGCCTTGCGTTTGGTTTATCCAGGCTTTGATGTGAAAAATATTATTGGCACGTGTATCGATACGTTCCATAAGAATCCTGAGCACCAACGTCAGCTATTGGGTGATCCGAAGAACCTACCTTATTCCACTGATATTCGAGTGGGACCACTGACATTTAATATTAATGTCACCGCGATTATGGATGCTGAGGGAAATTATTCTGGTTGCGGACTGGAATGGTCGGATGTTACGCAAAAGCGCGTATTGGACGAACTCCATGTAGATTACAAGGCTCAGATTGATGCTATTAGTAAATCCCAGGCAGTTATTGAATTCAATATGGACGGTAGTATTCTGACTGCCAATGATGGCTTTCTTAATACTGTAGGTTATACGCTTCAAGAAATTCAAGGTAAACACCATAGTATATTTGTCGAACCGGACTACGCTAATAGCACTGAATATAAGGTCTTTTGGGAAAGGCTCAATCGCGGTGAATACGATGCAAATGAATATAAGCGTATCGACAAGAGCGGTAATGACGTTTGGATACAGGCTTCTTATAATCCGATCGCGGATCTTGAAGGTAATTTCTACAAAGTGGTGAAATACGCTACAGATATTACAGAGCAAAAAGATGCGCTCGCACAGATTAAATCTTTGATTGATGGTGCTGTCAGAGGTGAGCTTGATACGCGGATATCCACAGAAAAATATAAAGGTTTTACGCGTGATCTGGGTGACGGTATTAATGTGTTGATGGATTCAGTGGTCGAACCGGTCAAAGAAGTAAGTCGTGTTATGAAGTTGTTGGCTGAGGGTGACGTGACGCAATCTATGAACGGTGAATTTCAAGGAGAGTTTGCGGAATTAAGAGATTCGGTTAATGCGACAATGAATAATTTGTTAGATGTTGTACTCAAAATACGTGAGTCGTCTAATAGTATTAATTCGGCGGCAAGTGAGATTGCACAAGGCAACCAGGACCTTAGCCAACGTACTGAACAGCAAGCGACCTCCTTGCAGGAAACCGCCTCGAGTATGGAAGAGCTCACCTCTACCGTTAAACAAAATGCAGACAATGCTGGTCAGGCCGATCAGCTTGCAGTCGGTGCGCGTGAGCAAGCCGAGAAAGGCGGCAGTGTAGTAGGTGAAGCCATCCATGCTATGGAGGCAATTAACTCGGCAAGTAAGAAGATCGCTGACATTATCGGTGTCATCGATGAAATCGCCTTTCAGACTAATTTGTTGGCCTTGAATGCAGCAGTAGAGGCCGCACGCGCGGGTGAACAAGGCCGAGGCTTTGCGGTTGTTGCCTCAGAGGTGCGTAATCTCGCTCAGCGTAGTGCTGGTGCTGCGAAAGAGATTAAGACACTGATCAACGATAGCGTTGAAAAAGTAGGCGAAGGATCAAAATTGGTTAACAAGTCTGGGGCGACACTAGAAGAGATTGTAACGTCAGTGAAAAAAGTTGGAGATATCATCGCTGAGATTGCTGCGGCGAGTAGAGAGCAGTCAACAGGCATAGAGCAAGTTAATATTGCTTTAGCGCAAATGGATGAAGTGACGCAGCAAAATGCAGCGCTAGTTGAGGAGGCTGCGGCAGCTAGTGAGTCGGTTAATGATCAGTCTAATAGCCTTGATGAATTAATCAGTTTTTTCAACACGGGTGAGGATCATGTGAATACGTCACAGCCGGTAAGACGCAGTGCATCACCACAACGTAGCGTAGCTAAAGCTATTCCGGTAAGACGAGGTGCTTCCTCTGCTGTTGCCAATGAAGTGGATGGAGAGTGGAACGAGTTTTAGAGGTTCACTTTATGACGGCTGCTTGGGAAAATAAATTTTGGCTATAGCCTGGCTTCATTTTATGAAGGTAGGCGCAGTGTATTGGAGAAAATATTGTGGCAAGTGTGGCGGGCTCTGGCTCATTCAGTGAACTTGAGTTTACTGATGCGGACTTTAAAAGCGTTCGAGACTTAGTTAGGAAAAATACCGGCATCTCTCTATCAGAGGCAAAACGCGACATGGTGTATTCGCGTTTGGTTAGACGTTTACGCGAACTAAACCTTCAGCGTTTTAGTGATTATTTGGCACTTGTTTGTAGCGATGGTGCGGATGACGAACTTATTCAATTTACTAATGCAATCACCACTAATCTGACATCATTTTTTCGCGAAGGCCATCACTTTGAGTATCTTGCTGAGACAGTGTTACCTGAGTTAATGAGGCAGAACGCGGATGTGCGAAAGATTCGAATTTGGTGCTGTGCGGCATCAACAGGGGAAGAGCCTTATAGCATTGCCATGGTTGTTAAAGAAGTTATTCCCAAAAACAGTGGTTGGGATGTCAAAATTCTTGCAACCGATTTAGATACCAATGTCTTAGCAACGGCTGAAAAGGGCATTTACCCTGTTGACCGTATTAAGGATATTCCTGCTCATCGTCAGCGGCGATTCTTTTTAAAGGGGGGTGGTAAGCAGCAAGGTCATGTTCGGATTAGGCCAGAGTTACAACAAATCATTACCTATAAAAAACTTAACTTAATGGATCAATGGCCTCTGAGTGGTCCAATAGATATTATTTTTTGTCGTAACGTAGTGATTTATTTTACTAAAGATACGCAGAAAGTGCTTTTGGAGCGGTTTACTAAACTCGTTGCACCAGGGGCGCATCTATTTATGGGGCACTCGGAATCGCTCAATAATGTGACTGATAAGTTTCAACTCCTGGGAAGGACGATATACAGGTTTGCTGAGTGAGTGATCTAACAGCAGGTCGTAATCTTGCTGTTCCGTTGATCGCTGACTGCCCCACAGCATTACCTGGTTTTGAGCATATCAATCGTTACTGGGATAAAACTCGCGGGAAATACTCAGCAAAGATACACCCAGGTGAGCTCTATGTGACTAATGCCGGCGAGTTGATATCAACGGTATTAGGGTCATGTATCGCAGCATGTATTCGAGATCCTGGTAAAGGGATAGGCGGTATGAATCACTTTATGTTGCCGGCGAGTAATAACAAAAAATTTTTTGGTAGCGAAGATCTGAGTGCGGCGACACGCTATGGTAACTTTGCTATGGAGCATTTAATTAATTCCATCTTACATTTTGGTGGTAGCAAGGCCAAGCTTGAAATTAAGGTGTTTGGCGGAGGCAAGGTTCTTGCCCAAATGACTAATGTCGGTTCACAGAACATCCAGTTTATTCATGATTATATTCATATTGAGGGTTTAAGAGTGGTTGCTGAAGATACCGGTGGCATTCATCCGCGTAAAGTTATTTATGATCCCATCTCTGGAAAGGTTGGAGTTAAGAAACTCAAGGCGGTGCATAACAATACTATTGGGGTGCGTGAGACGCGTTATCAAAATGCGTTGTTATCAACTAAAGTTGAAGGAGAAGTTGACCTATTTTAGGGTCAGACTAACAATATGAATAGCACCGCACCCATACGTGTACTCGTCGTCGATGATTCGGCATTGATACGGCAGTTATTGACTAAGATTTTGTCTGAAGACCCTGCTATTGAGGTTGTAGGTACCGCTAATGACCCCTATATCGCACGCGATAAAATCAAGTTGCTTAAGCCTGATGTTATTACGCTGGATGTTGAAATGCCGCGTATGGATGGCATTACCTTTTTACAAAACCTTATGCGTTTACATCCCATCCCTACGGTGATGGTGTCATCATTAACGACCAAAGGTGCCGATGTCACGATGCGGGCATTGGAGCTTGGGGTTATCGATTTTGTTACCAAGCCGAATACGGATGTAGCACGCGTACTGGAAACATTTTCTGAAGAAATCATTGCCAAGGTTAAAGTCGCTGCAAGCGTTTCTAGAGAGACACTCTTACGTAAAGCCGAGCACGCAAAGAAGATTGTTCCTGGCGACATGAAGACATCGGCATCTACGGCGGCAGCCACACATTTTAAGACAACTGATAAGTTGATTGCGATAGGCGCATCAACGGGTGGCACTGAAGCGATTAAAGAAGTTCTCATGCAGCTACCGTATGATTCACCAGGAGTTGTTATTTCTCAACATATTCCGTCGTTGTTTAGTACTGCTTTTGCTGCACGTATGAACGAGGCCTCTCCTTTGACTGTGTGTGAAGCGCAAGATGGACAGCAAATCCTCAACGGGCATGCTTATATTGCTCCGGGCGGCCGACATTTAAAAATTGAACGCAATGGTGCCCGTTTTGTTTGCAAGCTAGATGATGGCCCTCTCGTAAACAGGCATAAGCCTTCAGTTGATGTCATGTTTAACTCAATTGTAGATAATGTTGGGGTGAATGCAGTTGGGGTTATCTTGACAGGCATGGGCCATGATGGTGCTGAGGGATTAATGAAAATGCACGATCTTGGTATATCGACTATCGCACAAGACGAGAAGACAAGTATTGTTTGGGGTATGCCTGGATCGGCAGTAAAGCTTGGCGCGATAGATACTATTTTGCCGTTGGGTAGGATAGCCGGAAAAATCATTTCCTTAGTAAGATAGCGTTCACCTACAGAGATGGGCCTTGTCGTTGAGATAGGTCGATTTATTCAACTAGAATGCGGTGAGCTATTGCAAATAGCTAATGATGTGGGCTGGATAAGATTGCTGGTTTGATTCTCAAAACATAGTTATCGCGCTGCGCGTGGCGAGTGAACCAACTTGAACTGAAATGTTTTTCTAGAAAGAGTATATTTAGGGAACCTCTGATCTATTCATGAACTCGTATCTTGTGCCTAAAATATCCAGTTTCTGCGTTGCAAATCTTCGCATCCCTTGGGGTGCTATTCGCGCCTTGCACCCAGAGGGCATAATAAATCTGAATATTTTAGATCAAAATCTACTTCGTCCAGAATTAATTAGAAGTTCCTTAGTGATTGGTTTTTTAAAACTCTATTGTAGGTCATTGTTATGAATTTAGATCTGTTTATCAAAAAATTAAATTCATCACCTGAAACTATAGAGTTTACTGATACGATGGCGATTATTGATATGCTTTATAGCTTTACTGCTATAGCATTTAAGAACGGTAAGCAGGTGAATGCACCGAACGAAAACTCAGGATCGTGCAA
>NVRQ02000052.1 GCA_002400905.2 Gammaproteobacteria bacterium
CTTACCGCATTCCAGTAATAGCGATTGATTAAAGTGGGCGACGTTGGGTTCAACTAAGCCAACGGAGTCAACGGGAAGAACATCAGGCATTTAAGGTGTCAGGCTCACAACGGATCGCGCCCTAAGGGCACGTAGCAGCAAAGTCTAGCTGCGTCGGCAGCACCGTGCAAGCGGTGTCACTATCCGCCAGTGTAGTGTCCTGAATGGAATGGTGATTCAGAGCACCATAAATTTGTTGCAGCAAGGCTGCCGTTGGCAGGAAATGTTGGTGACCTTTTCAACAATGGCAATGCCGCTGCGGCAGATTTGTGGTGTTCCCGTAGGGCGAGGCGCTTTAGCGCCTCGCTGAATTACCATTCTATTTAGGACACTACACTAGGGTCGGCCTCGGTCAGTCGAGTCTTTAGTTTGAGCAATTCGTCCACCATTTTTTCTGCTGCGCTTTGCTTTTCTTCAAGACAACTGAGCTTGTCGCGCATAGATGTACGTGAGTCACTAATTTTTGAGAATATCTCGATATGGCGTTCCATGTTCTGGCGCATTTCATCAACATGCATGGTGATAGGGCGCAGTGATTCTTGCGTCCATTTGTCGATATCTTCACGCGCATTGTAAAATAAACCGCGGACATGACTGACCATTGAGATAAAGAATTTTTTTATGACGAGGCTTTGTTCGGTCATGGTGAGGTCAGTACTGTCTCGCCACTGCGTACCTTGCAAATACAGCTTATCAAGATGAGTGCGATGTTTGACCATATTAAGTGGTTTAAGCTTGATGTCGGGAAAGCCGTAATCTTTTTTCATGCGTTTGTAGACGGCTTCAAAGTCTTCAACCATTTGATCGCTTTGGTTTGCGCCAACTTGCATGGTGTCACGCACACTATCAAAAAACACACCGATCTGCTGACGTAGGCCAATAGTCGTGAGTGCGCTAGACATTTCTTTGCGAGTGCGTGCGACGGTATAGTCGATTGCCTCGAGATTTATCGTATCGCGCACTAACTTAGCTTGATGATTAAGCTTGGTTTTGCTCGTTTCGCTATAGGTGGTGCAGCTATGGTAGTTTTCTTTAGTGGTTTGAATTTTTTGCGCGACTTGGTTTGAGAGTTCTGTGTTCTTGTGGCTTAGCGCATGCATTTGTTGCTGCTGGCTAGTCAGGTAGTTGATTTGAGTATGTTTTGCACCCGCAACATCGTCAAGAATACTGCCAGTATCGTTGACTATTTTTTGCCAGACGATGCGCTGTTTCGATGGTAAAATCTTGTTTGCGAGATAGTCTTCGAGTTCAGTGATTTGGCTAGCCTCAAGTAGCGCTTGGTCTTGTTTGACCTTAGCTAATAGTGCTTTTTGTGCGGAGACAGGCAATACCCGTGATTCATCTATACCCAATGCATGTGCTGTGGCTTTGCGTTGACTGGCGATAGCTTTTGCGATCTGCGCTGGGGATTTCATTTCATCCCACAGGGTGTCAATTTTGTTTAATGCTGCGATTAGGCCATCGCAGCCGTTTTTACGATAGCCAGCAATATGTTCACGCCACATCTCAAGATCGCTGCGTGTTACACCAGTGTCAGCGGCAAGCACGAATAATACGGCCTCTGCTTTAGGTAGCATGCTGACGGTTAATTCAGGTTCTGTGCCCAGCGCATTGAGTCCGGGTGTGTCAAGAATGGCCAAGCCTTGTTTTAATAAAGGGTGTGGGAAGCTAATGCGTGCATGACGCCAAACGGGAATCTCAATGGTGCCGTTATTGATGCAATCGTCTTCTATGGGTAAGCCTAGCGATTTGGCTTCGTCGATGCTGACAGTTTTGACCTTAACCACTTCCTGTAGCGCATCAGCCATTTGGTCAGGCGAGTCGATGTCGAGATCAATGATGTGCCAGTAATCACGATTGTGCGTGTACTCTTCGATACTGAGGTCTTGGCGTCGCGTTTCGATCGGGAGCAGTTGAATATAGGTGCTACCCAGTACGTGATCATAGAACAATTCGGTTGTGCACATGGTTGTGCGCCCGACATCGCTTGGCAGCAAGCGTCGCTGGTAATCGGCAAAAAAGATCGCGTTAATGAGTTCACTTTTACCGCGCGAAAATTCTGCAGCAAAGGCGATAGTAAGTTTGTCTGACTTGAGTGATTCGCAGTTTTCGTAGATGCGTAAATCGAGTTCGGCGCTACTTAGTTTGTGCTGGTCTAGCCATTGACGGGTATCGCTAAGCGTGGACAGTAGTGCTTGACGCCATTCGTCATAGGCGTGCATTTGTCGCGAAAAATGGTTAACGCGACGATTTGGGTCTAACTCATGTGCAATGGCGGCCATTGCTAATATCCCGATAATAATCGGGTAGAAAATTGGTGTTGCATAGACGTTTATTCCCCAGTATCTATAGCTCCTATATCACCGACTATACACATCAGTAACATCACTTTTTGTGCGTCAACTCACAATTTCCACACCGCGTGCCCTTGGGGTGCGTGCTGTGTCTTGTTGCGGAACACCACAGTAACGCTGTAGCCATCAATATAGCCTTGTTGGAGTGCTATGCTACTTAGCGACCAGTCAGCAAAGATCTTGATGGTTTGAACAGCTTGGGTTTGCTAGCGAAGAGAGAGTTTTTACATGGTGGGGATTAATTGAAATACAGATTTAATCAATATTAATGCAATTTGTAATGTTAGAAGTGCAAATAGTGGCGATAAGTCAAGACCGCCCATTGGTGGGATTAGTCGGCGAAAAGGGCTAAGCATTGGTTCAGTTATTTGATGAAGCAAGCCTGCTATAGGGTTTTGAGCGCTTTGGCCAAACCAGCTGAGAATGACAGAAACAATAATAATCCCGATCATCAGATAGATAAATAATTCTATAATTCCGTATAAGGCCCCGATTATCAAAGGCGCGATTGATAATGCTTCTCCAACGAGCAACACAGTCAAGCTGAGTTTTATTGCTTCGAGAATAAATAATAAAACGATGGAAGCAAAATCAATTCCCTTCCAGCCTGGGATTACCCGGCGAAGAGGTATTAATGGTGGATTGGTGATTTTGACCAGCATTTGTGACAGAGGGTTATAAAAATCAGCTCGCGTCCACTGCAGAATAAAGCGCAGCATAACTGCGAATATATAGATGCTAAATACTGTTTTGACTAATAGTAGCGCGATGTCGATTAGTGGATTGCCAGTCATGATTTACCTAATAAGTTGGCCAGTTCAATAGAGCGCTCTCGAGCTGTGATGAGCGCCTCACTAAAGAGGTTATCGATGTTTTTGTCGAGAAGTTTATCTATAGCGCGTTCGGTGACTCCACCGGGTGATGAGACGCGGCGGCGCAATTCGGCACAATCAAGTTCGCTTTCTAATGCCATCTTGGTGGCACCGTAACCAGTTTGCAAGGTTAGCAGGCGCGCTGTTTCTGGGCTTAGGCCCATCTTTTCGCCAATATTTTGCAAAATCTCCATCACTAGGAAAAAATAAGCAGGGCCGCAACCAGACAATGCAGTAATAGCGTCCATTTCTGATTCGTCATTAACCCACAGTGCGACACCTACCGCGCGTAGTATCGATTCTGCTTGCTGGCGTCGCTCATCAGACACGGCATCTGTTGCAAATAATGCGGTTGCGCCGGAGCCAACTAGCGAGGGTGTATTTGGCATGGTTCTGACGATCGCCTGTGATGGCCCTATCCAGCGTTGCAAAGCGTCTGAGCGGATGCCCGCAGCGATCGAAATAATGAGTGGCTTAGATTGGCGGAGGTGGGGTTCTAGCTCGCGGCAGAGGTCTGCCATCATCTGTGGCTTTACAGCCAGCACAACAATGTTTGCGCCATCGACGGCGTCGAGATTGCTAGAGGTGGTGATTATTCCCATATCGGCGCTAATCTTTGTGCATTGCTGCGCATTGAGATCAGAGGCCCAAATATTTTTGGCTGGATAATGGTCGTTAAGCAAACCGCCAATCAGGCTGCGAGCCATATTGCCTGCTCCGATAAAGCTAATTTTGAGGTCTGTGTTCATAGCGAAACCTGTGATCTTTAATACATGAGAGCATTAGAGCATACCGGCATGTTTATGCTTTGCCAACGTGGCTTACTAAAGAAGGGCGTTGGTTGAGGTAACACAACGTTGTCGGCTAGGTCTGGCGTGGTCCAAACAGTGCGCTGCCAATACGTAAATGCGTGCTGTGCTCAGCAATAGCAGCGGTAAAATCATTCGACATACCCATGGATAGCGTATCGAGCTGGAGTCCGTGAGCATTTATTTCATCGCGGAGATGACGCAAGCAAGCAAAGTGTTCTCTTTGTTTTGAAATGTCAGACTCGCGTTGCGGTAAGGCCATAAGCCCACGTAAGCGTAAGTTAGGCAGCTGAGTAATTTCTTTTGCTAGTGCAACAGCGTCACTTTCGTTGACACCGCCTTTGCTGTTCTCTTGATTGATGTTTACCTGCAAGCAGATATTGAGCGCTGGCGCATCGTTGTCGCGCTGGTCATTGAGACGGTTGGCGATTTTTAAGCGGTCAACGCTGTGTACCCATGCAAAATGTTGAGCGATGTCGGCGGTTTTATTCGACTGTATGCGACCAATGTAATGCCATTCGATATTCAGTTTGGCCAATTGACTTTGTTTTTCTAGTGTTTCGTTAAGATAGCTTTCGCCAAATTGACGCTGGCCAAGCGCATAAAGCTGCTTAATGGCAGAGTAGTGTTGCCCCTTGCTAACCGCTAGCAAGCAAATATTGTCTGGGTTGCGCTCATAGTGTTTACAGGCATCGTTGATGCGCTGATTGATCTCGGTATAGCGAATGTTGAGGGTAGGCATGGTGATTTGAATGGGGTGCTTACTAAGGAGTCCATTGATGAGACGACAACCGCGGCGCCTATTGACCTGCGCCCTGAGTGATTGGCGATAGCCTATCACGAGGAAGTACTCTTGGGGTGCGCCCTGAGTGATTGGCGATAGCCTATCACGAGGAAGTACTCTTGGGGTGCGTCGGCGTTGGTCACTATGAAAAAATCCTCACCGTATGCGTAGTCGCCTGTAGTTTTTTCATAATGCTTGTCTCGGCGCAATATTCACTCACCTATGTCGTCTAATCAATGTACTCCTTAGTAGTTTTAGAATCTGGTGTTAAAGTTACGCTAAAGATAGCAAAATCAAGCTGATCTTGATTCGGCCGCTAATTTGACCAAGATTGTTACGATAGTTATGACCAGTTTAAACCGATTTATCAGGAGTATTTAGTGGATATTGCAGAACTGCTTGCCTTTAGCGTAAAAAATTCCGCCTCTGACTTGCACATTTCGGCCGGGTTGCCGCCGATGATTCGTGTTGACGGCGACGTGCGTCGCATCAATGTACCCGAGCTTGACCATAAGACAGTGCAGTCAATGATGTATGACATCATGAATGACCGTCAACGCAAAGACTTTGAAGAGTTTCTTGAAACCGATTTTTCGTTTGAAATTCCTGGTCTTGCGCGTTTTCGTGTTAACGCCTTTAACCAAGCGCGTGGTATGGGGGGTGTATTTCGTACTATTCCATCGAATATTCTTTCCCTGGAAGAGTTAGGTTGTCCTGCCATCTTTAAGAAGATCGCAAAAAATCCACGTGGTTTGATTTTGGTTACTGGACCAACGGGTTCGGGTAAATCAACGACGCTAGCGGCGATGGTCGATTATCTCAATGACGAAGAGTTTGGCCATATTTTAACGATTGAAGACCCTATCGAATTTGTTCATAAGAGTAAAAAATGTTTGATCAACCAACGTGAAGTGCATCGTGACACCTTGGGTTTTAACGAAGCACTGCGTTCAGCCTTGCGTGAAGATCCCGATATTATTCTAGTGGGTGAAATGCGTGACCAAGAAACGATTCGTCTTGCGCTAACCGCAGCGGAAACAGGTCATTTGGTGTTTGGGACCTTGCATACTAGTTCTGCCGCTAAGACGATTGACCGTATTATCGATGTGTTCCCTGCTGCGGAAAAAGAAATGACGCGCTCTATGCTTTCGGAATCGCTGCGTGCGGTTATTTCTCAAACATTGTTAAAACGTACTGGCGGTGGCCGTATCGCTGCGCATGAAATTATGTTGGGTACGCCCGCAATTCGTAATTTGATTCGCGAAAATAAAGTGCCGCAGATGTATTCTGCCATTCAAACTGGCCAAGGCGTGGGCATGCAAACGCTAGATCAATGCTTGCAAGATATGGTGCGAAAGAGTTTGGTGAATAAAGTCGAGGCCCGCTTGAAAGCAAGCAATGTGGACTTATTTAACTAATAATTAGTCGATTTCAACTGGTGGTGGCATCTTGGGTTCGCCACCAGTTTCGCTTGTTTTTCTATCTCAGCGAGATAATTCCCCAGCCATGGTTTTGCGCGTGTTCGGTCAGCGCCTCATCGGCATCAACCGCCACTGGGTGGTCGACCATCTTTAGCAGTGGCAAATCATTGTGTGAATCCGAATAAAAATAGCTGTCTGCCAAACTATGATTATTTTTTGCGCGCCATTCATTCAGTCTCACTACTTTACCTTCACGAAAACAAGGGGTGCCGCTGTATCGGCCGCTAAACTTGCCGTCTTTTTCTTCCGGTTCCGTTGCAATCAGCGTTTCAATACCAAAGGCGGTAGCAATGGGTCCGGTTACGAAACGATTGGTCGCAGTAATAATAAGTAAGGTGTCACCGGCGTCGCGGTGCTGCGCGATTAATTGTTTAGACTTATCAAGCATGATGGCCTTGATTTTTTCCGCCATGAATTGCTGATGCCATGCTTCAAGTGTTGTTCGTGAGTGTTGCGCTAGTGGCGCGAGCTGGAAGGCGAGAAAGGCGTCAATATCCAAGGTGCCATTTTTGTAGTCTTCGTAGAATCGGTGATTTTCACGGTCGTGGGTGTCGGCGTTGACAACGCCTAGCTCGATGAGAAATTGCCCCCATAGGTAATCGCTGTCGCCGTCGAGTAAGGTGTTGTCTAAATCAAATAAAGCGAGGGCCATGTTGACTGCCGTGCGTGATTGACTAGCAGGTGGTTGAAAAAGTCTCATGTGGCACGATACGTCGTTAAAATTCGCACTCACAGTGCTCATTTACAACGCGTAAACTGCACTTTTTCGCCAAATTTTGCCTTGTCTCGCACTCACCTGAGACTTTTTCAACAGCCTACTAGGGTTTTGAGGTTAAATACGTAATTTCCATGGGGAATATTTGCTGACTCCCCTTGGTCTGTGCCATTCTATCATGCAAGAGTGTATTGTGATGTTTTACGATGATTGATAAGAATGGTTTCCGCTATAACGTCGGGATAATACTGGCGAACGATAAAGGAAAGCTGTTTTGGGGGCGCCGCATTGGCCAAGATGCTTGGCAGTTTCCGCAAGGCGGTATGTGTCGCAATGAGACGCATGAGCAAGCGATGTATCGCGAGCTTGAAGAAGAAATTGGTTTGCAGCCCGAGCATGTCGAAGTCCTTGGTGTTACTAAGGATTGGTTGCGCTATCGCCTGCCTCAACGGTTAATACGTCATGATAGTAAGCCAATGTGTGTTGGGCAGCGTCAGATCTGGTATTTGCTCCGTCTTATCGGTAGCGAAGACGATTTTTGTCTGGATTCTTGTGAGAAACCGGAATTTGACGGCTGGCGCTGGGTAAGTTATTGGTATCCCGTTACACAGGTGGTGCCGTTCAAGCGCAAGGTTTACAAAAAGGCCTTGAGTCAGTTAAAGCTGCATTTGCCTGAGGTAACAGGTTGCACTGAAGAGATTGGTCAAGTTCAGGGCTAATTAAAGCGTTTTGATCAATACCTTGGCATTACGCTGATAGTTATAGAGTTCACGTCTTTTCTTTGGCAGTTTTTCCATATTAATTCCTCTAAAACCATGTTCGCGAAACCAATGGCTAGTGCGGGTGGTAAGCAAAAACAGTTTTTTGATGCCGTGTTCGCGGGCTTTCTTTTCCATTGTTTTTAGTAGCTGAGCGCCATAGCCCATGTCCCGATATTCCGGATGTACGGCGACACAAGCAAGTTCGGCCATTGTTTTGTCTGCCGAGGGATAGAGCGCCGCACAACCGATAATGGCGCCGTCACGCTCGACGACATGAAAGCGTGCTATTTCACTCTCCAGCTGGTCACGCGAGCGTCTTACCAGTACGCCTTCAGTTTCTAAAGGCTCGATGAGCGTGACAATACCGCTAATGTCATTGTCTACGGCTGGGCGAAGGCCTTCGTATACGTCGGCACTAATTAGACTCCCAATGCCATCGCGCGTGAAGAGTTCGAGCAATAGCCCACCATCAATCTCATGGCTGACAATATGGCAGCGTTGTACTCCGCGCTTGCAGGCGCTGATTGCCACTTCAAGGGTGTGTTTGCTCTCGTCAGATAGCCTGCGTTGGCTGGCAAGCAGGTTTTCTGCTTCGGCGAGATTAAGCTGCGGTATTGGACGGCGGCGGCTATCTAGAATCCCACGTTCTTCGTTGAGCAGAATGAGTTTGTCTGCGCCGAGTGCGCCAGCACAGGCTGCAGCGATTTCGTAGGCAGTGAGGTTGAATACCTCGCCACTGGGTGAATAACCTAAGGCCGGCACCAGAACGATGGCATTGTTGTCGAGTTGGGCTTTGATTGCTTGGTCATCTACTCGGCGTACTTCGCCAGTGAACAGATGATCAACACCATCGCGGACACCTATGGGCTTGGCGGTGATGAAGTTACCCGAGATGACGCGAATCGCTACGCCAGCCATGGGTGATTCCGCTAAACCCATAGAAAGCTGCGCTTCAATATTGATACGAACACTGCTCGCGGCCTCTTTTACGCATTGCATCGCAGCGGCATCGGTAATCCGTTTGTCGCCAATATAGCGAATAGCCGTGCCTTGTTCAGCTAGGCGTTGCTCGATCTGGGGGCGGCTGCCAGGCACCAATACCAGTTTGACACCGAGACCCTGCAATAAAGCAATATCGTGAATGAGGTGGCTGATATTCTTCGCTTTAATCGCTTCGCCACTGATGGCGATGACAAACGTTTTACCGGAAAAGGCGTGAATATAGGGCGAGGCATGGCGTAGCCAGCGGACAAATTGCTTTGGTTGCTCTATTGACATGGTGTTTCTCTATGCGTTTCAACAGTATATTGCACCCTTAGGTGCGCTTTGACGTTGCGAAATTCTTGATTTTGCCTATAATTGGCCCTGATAAACAAGCTTATTGACGTCGACTGGCTCGGTTTAGCAATAAAAGCGTAGCCTGCGGTAAATGATTTTGATTGGAAATTTTGAACAAAAGGGGATAGTAATGTCAGATAAACACCCACAAGCAAGAGAAATTATATTCACCGGCTTATTTCTGCTTGGTTGCATCATTGCAACTGTTCTACTGATGATTAAGCACGCTTAGTCAGTAGTTCAGCTGACCGCATTCCGGCGGTCAGCCTAGATAGTCTTGTTTAGCCAGCTGATTACGTGCTAATTGTCGTTAGCTGGCTTTTCAAATCTTCTGTTTCATTCTCATTATCCAATATAAGTCCGTCTTCTAGTCCTGCAAAGTCCCATAGGTCTTTATCCATTAATTGGCTTGGCTGAATATTGCTTAGCGCGCCAAATAAGTTGCTCGGTACTTTGTCATTTTCCGCTGCGAGTTCCTCTACTAGGCGTTTGACGCGTTGGCGTTTTAGGTTTTCTTGTGAGCCGCAGAGATTGCACGGGATAATCGGATACGCTTGAATCTTGGCATATTCGATAATGTCTGCTTCTTTACAATAAGCCAGTGGCCGAATAACGATATTACGTTTATTGTCCGTCAGCAGTTTTGGCGGCATTGAGCGTATTTGGCCGTTGTAAAGCATCGACATTAGCATGCTATGGATCATATCGTCTCGATGGTGACCTAGCGCAATTTTATTGAATCCATTGTCTTCAGCAAAGCGATAAATATTGCCGCGACGTAGGCGCGAGCACAATGAACAATAAGTCTTGCCGACCGGAATTTTTTCGGTGACTATAGAATAAGTGTCGCGTTTTTCTATTGTATTTGGAATACGTTGCTCTTCTAGCCAAGCGCGCAATCCTTCGTCGTTCCAGCCGGGCTGTGATTGATCTAAGGTATACGAATGTAGTGAAAAGCGGTTGTGTGAGTTTTTGCGAATTTCATTGAGCAGATAAAGCATTGTAAAAGAGTCTTTGCCACCCGATAAGCAGACCATGACACGATCACCTTTGGTGATCATGGTGTAATCGGCAATAGCCTTGGTGATGTAATGCAATAATTTTTTTTCTAGCTTTACCATGGTGTAATAGTCCGAAGAGCACTAGTGTAGTGTCCTGAATAGAATGGTGATTCAGGACGCTACACTAGCGGCGGGAATAACGGTGTTTTACGCCGGCCGGGAAATAATTGGGGTGGCCGTGGGGCCATAGTGTGACATCGATTTTTTGTTGTGCAAGCGGAACATAAGCGTTGAATTCGCTGTTCAGGCGTTGTAACTGGCTAATTACTGCTGTAGCGATGGTGGCTGTGTTGATGGCGTCCGTCGCTATTTGTGGTAACAGTTCGACCGCAAGGCAAAGCTTTTTATCTAGTAGCGAATCATCGTCGACTTCTAGCACAAATTTACCACTGACCCATTCGCTGATGGGTGTTTGTTCCAACGCGACCATAATGTTTTCTGGGTAAATGTTGGCACCAAAATACGAGACAGTGAAATCAGCACGACCAAATAGATAGACGAACGGAAGGTGGCGTGCCTCGCTTGTATCAATATCACAGCCATAATTATTGACGATCTGTATTAATTCGTCATAACTAAAAATGCCACCGCTGTCGGCAATATGATAGCGTAATAACGGCACTCCGTTGTCACCGCTGACGACCAAAGTGTCGTCATGTGTTTCAAAATAACGGCTGACAGGGTCGTATTGCATTAATGCGGGTAGGCGTGATTCACCAAATACGTCTCTAGCGGCGTTCGGGTTTTCAGCAAAGAAACGACGAATACCGATAGACAAGGGTGTTTCATTGCCGAGCACCCCGGCATCGGCGGTACCGTACAAAGAGGCGCTATCATGACAAGGTTGGCTTGAGCCACTGTAGGTCATTAACAATTGCCGCCACTCTTCACTAAACACTTCGCCGGCGAAGATAAAGCGTAAATGGTAGCTTGGCCAATCTATGTCCTCGCTGCGACCACGGTCGAGTAAGCTTTTAATGAACGGCGGATAGCCAGCGAATACAGTTTGCTCGAAACTGGGTGATAGCTCACGCACGATACGAAAAATTTCATCAATGTTACTGCCGGGAGTAAGCAACGTGAGTGCGTAGCCTTTTTGAGCGACGAGTCGCACGCAGTTGGCGGTATAGATTCCGCCAACCCAGTTGCCTAGAGCGAAACAGACGATGACCAATGTTGAGCGTGAGTGTGCGGCAAAACTGTCATGCAATACCTGTTCAAAACGTGTTGCGATATCCAGTTCATGTCTGATACTGCGTGGCCAAAACATTGGCTGTCCGGTTGAGCCGGATGACACAGCAATCATTTCGCATTGATCGAGACGGCCATGGCGACAACGCTGCGCTAAGGGATAGGCGCGCATGTAATTATCTTTGGTTGTTAATGGTAATGTGGCGAAGTCGGTACGGTTATAGATAGTGCCGCTGAAGCCGTGCTGGCGTAGAAAGTCGGTATAGGCGGGCACTTCGTTTGCGGCTTGTTGGAATAGGGGTGCGAGGTGTGCGTCATTGTCCGTTTTTTCTAGCAGTGCGTCGATGGGGGTTTCTAGAAAATGGCGATAGGCTTTGATGTTGGTATCCGTGCTCATAGTTTTGTATCGAGTGATTTTTGTCATTATCTCGCTTTGTGGTGACGAGGAAAACTATTACTTTTCTCAGTATTTGTTAATATTGTCGTTTTTACCGGCTCATTGCCTCTAACGCTGACGGATTGATGAATAAAAAACTCAATAAATATAGCTCGCGTATTACCGAGCCAAAATCACAGGGTGCATCGCAAGCCATGCTCTACGGCGCTGGCCTTAACGAGAACACCATTCACGTACCGCAAGTAGGTATTGCGAGCATGTGGTTTGAAGGCAATCCCTGCAATATGCATTTGCTGGATTTAGCGCAAAAAGTCAAAGAGGGGGTGGTCGCTGCGGGTCTTGTTGGTTTTCGCTTTAATACCATTGGCGTTAGTGACGGTATTTCTATGGGCACCGATGGTATGAGTTATTCGCTGCAATCGCGCGATCTCATAGCGGATTCAATTGAAACCGTGATGGCCGCGCAGTGGTATGACGCTAATATTTCGATTCCTGGTTGTGATAAGAACATGCCTGGCTGTGTTATCGCCATGGCACGCCTCAACCGTCCCGCGTTGATGGTGTATGGCGGCACAATTAAGCCAGGTTATTTAAAACAGGGTGGTGAGGTTAAAACCTTAGATATTGTTTCGGCATTTCAGAGCTACGGTGAGTTTATCGCCGGGAGTATTGACGAAGACACTCGTCAGAATGTGGTGAAAAAATCGTGTCCAGGTGCGGGGGCATGTGGTGGTATGTATACCGCCAACACGATGGCCTCAGCCATTGAGGCGATGGGGATGTCCTTGCCTTATAGTTCATCAACGCCTGCCGTTGATCCTGGCAAAGTTGACGAATGCTTGCGTGCTGGCGCAGCAATCCTCAATTTGTTAGAGCTGGACATTAAGCCCCGCGACATTATGACGCGAGCTGCGTTTGAAAACGCCATGGTGATTGTTATGGCCTTGGGTGGTTCGACGAATGCTGTGTTGCATTTATTAGCGATGGCCAAGGCGGCCGATGTCGAGTTAAGTCTTGATGAATTCCAGGCGACGAGTGACCGTATTCCGTTCTTAGCAGACCTGAAGCCTAGTGGACGCTATGTAATGGAAGACCTTCATAACGTTGGTGGTATCCCCGCTGTAATGAAATATTTGCTCGATAAAGGGTTGCTTGATGGCTCATGTTTGACCGTAACAGGGAAAACGGTTGCTGAAAACTTAGCAGACTTGCCTGCGTTGCGTGAGGGTCAAGACGTCTTTATGTCGGTGGATAATCCAATCAAGGCAAGCGGTCATATTCAGATTCTCAAAGGCAACTTGGCGCCCGGCGGCTCAGTAGCGAAAATTACTGGTAAGGAAGGCCTGTGTTTTAGCGGTCCAGCCAAAGTCTACGATGCAGAAGAAGACATGTTGTCGGCCTTGGAGCGTAATGAAATTGCCAAGGGTGATGTGGTGATAATTCGTTATGAGGGCCCAACGGGTGGTCCGGGTATGCCTGAGATGCTAACGCCTACCTCGGCAATTATGGGTGCGGGTTTGGGCAATGACGTGGCGATGATTACCGATGGCCGTTTTTCCGGCGGATCGCACGGTTTTATTATTGGCCATGTGGTGCCAGAGGCTCAGGTCGGTGGTCCTATCGCATTAGTTGAGAATGGCGACATTGTTACGATTGATGCTAGCCAAAGATTACTGTCTGTTGATGTGACGGATGATGAGATGGCGCGCCGTAAAACAAAATGGTCTATGCCTCCCTATAAAGCGCAGCGTGGCACTTTGTATAAATACATTAAGAATGTGGCTGACGCTTCGACGGGTTGTGTTACGGATGAGTAGGGTTAATGGATTAGTTGGTGTCAGGACGGGAACAATTTCCTGTTAACTGTGACTAAGGACTATCTGGTTTTCGATATTGTTTCGAATCCAGCATTAGGAAGAGGAGAGTAATAATGTTTGTACGTTCATTATCTTTACTTGTGATGATAGGCGGTTTTATCGCTGCGCCTGTATTTGCTTGCTCGATGGCAGGCGAAGGCAATCATGTTGGTAAACAAGTGACTGCGGTCGATGTCGAGGCAGGTACATTTACTATTGTTGATGCGCAATCTAACGGGCCTATTCAATTTAGCGCTAGTAAGGATTTACTTGTAAAAGTAAGTGAAGGTCCTGGGCCAGTCTTGGTTAGTTATGAAGATCGCGATGGTGAGCTTGTCGCTACTGATATTGCTTATTAGTACTTCGTCAAGGTGATAATGTCGGGTTCAGTTGGTCTGTCAGTGTTCAGGGGCAACACCGTCTGGACGCTGACAGACCAACCCTTTGGGCGTTCCTGTGGTGCCCCGCAGCGGCGTTGCAGTCCTTGACAAGGGAACACACATTGCCTACGCACTGCGCCGTGCTGCGAAACACCACAGGAACGCTGAACCCGACATTATCACCTTGACGAAGTACTGGTACGTTGACATAAATCTATCCTTGTTGCTCTAGGCACAGCTTTGCGCCCAGAATGGCGCACGATAGAACGCTGTGAAGGAGTGTTCTTTTGGGTGCGCGCAAAATACCGTTTTATGTGTCGGCATTCTTTACATATTATTGTTTATCTTTTTCCATCTCTACTTAAGCTATTGATTTAGAACAGCCTCGCTGTATGGCATTGCGATTGCTAGTCATAGTGCGCTATCAATATGCTTGGTTGCCTCAGCGACCTTGATATAAAATAGAGCTAAGACTGGAGGGTAGGGTAATGACAGATAACAATGATGAGTACGGCATGGTCGATCAAGTGCCACAGGATTTTGTGAACCCTGTGCAAGTTGCTGCAACGATTAGCCGAGTGATGGGTAACGAGCAGATGGATTTCGAAGACATCCCGCTAGGGGTTGAGTCGGATGTCCAGCACGTTGACCTGCATGCTACGGATTAATTTGGTTTTGTTGAAAAGCTAATTTTACGTCCAAATTGCCTGGGCGCAGACAGGCATTGCTCGGTCTATCTATCCAGAATTTATAGGGAGGAGCTCCACGATGTCGTTTTGCGACGACCGCCAAAGCGTGATAACAATAAGCCCAGCAATAAACTCAATATTGCAACACCAGCGCCAACCATGAACCAGTCGCGAGCATTGCGATCTTTGAGCGTTTCATTCTCTTGAGATAGGGCCTGATTGTTGCGCTCCAATTTAATGACTTTAGAGCGTAGGTTCTTATTTTCGCCGTCCATTTCAAGCGCCCGCCCTGCCGTCGCTTTGATGCGTTTCAGCTCATTGCTGAGCTGGTTGTTGGACTTGTCTAGAGTGCCGCGACTATTTTCGAGTGCTGTTTTCTCACTGCTTAGCAGAGCGATTTGTGCGGATAATGCTTTATGTTTAGCTTCAAAGTTGGCGGCACGTGATTTTGCTGCATTAAGTTGGGCTCGTGCGCTAGGTTCCTTCATGAGGAAGCGAGTCAATACCCAGCCTTCCGTTCCTCCAGGAGTCCGCACCTGGCTGTAGCCACTTTCGGCTTCAGTTTGCAATACCTCTAATGCGGTTCCGCTTTTGAGGGCACGTAATATCTGAAACCCCGTTCCCTGACCGCGACGTAGTGTGATATCCAAGTTATCACTAACATAGCGTGTTTCAGCAAGCGCTATGCTTGAGGTTGTTGCGCTAAGGAGGGATATCGTCGTCATTAATAAGTAACTAAAAAATAATACCGTCTTGCGGTGTTTAAATTTTAGATTATGTCTTGCGCTTGGCTTCAAGTTATGTCTCACGTTAAGTTTCAATTGAAATCCTACAGGTTTATTCTGTATTAGTCCGTTAATAACAGAAACAAGCAAGGTTCGCGCCGATATGACGCTTGCTGGATAAGCGAGCTATATTCTACCAAGCTGGATGCGCCTAATGATATTTTATTGTCGATAGGGTCGAGGCGATAATTTTGTCAGTTGGCGCGGTCTTAGTGTTTTCGAATGGGCATTATCTATTGGACTCGTTATAATCAAGGTGCTGTCTTGGCACTTTGATGGCTAGGATGTCTGCCGCTGATTACCGAATTCCTTCAAATGTAGTAAGACAAGCGTTGACAGGGCTGCCATTGTCAAGCAAAATTGTCGGCTTAGCCTTTTTTTGGAGGGGTACCCAAGCGGTCAACGGGATCAGACTGTAAATCTGACGGCTCAGCCTTCGCAGGTTCGAATCCTGCCCCCTCCACCATGTAAGGTATTTGAATGCTGTTTAGGATTGGGTTTATGCAAATTAGGTATCGGCTAAAGTTGATTTTGGTGAAACAGGCGGGTGTAGTTCAACGGTAGAACCTCAGCCTTCCAAGCTGATTGTGTGGGTTCGATTCCCATCACCCGCTCCAGGTTCCATATACCTTTGGGCGAACTACCTACAAGGTGGTTCGCCCAAAGGTGATTACCGAGAGTGATTAAGGTGTTTTGTCCGGCCCATATAGCTCAGCGGTAGAGCACTTCCTTGGTAAGGAAGAGGTCTCCGGTTCAAGTCCGGATATGGGCTCCAACTGTAGTGATTGATGGTCGTAGGGCTATAGAGTATTCACGGTATGCTTAAGTGGTATCGTTGATTTTTTGATTGTTAAATCTAGGTGTTTGAGGAGACCTGGCGATGTCCAAGGCAAAATTTGAGCGTTCGAAGCCACATCTTAATGTGGGAACGATTGGTCACGTAGACCACGGGAAGACGACGTTAACGGCGGCGCTAACCCGTGTGTGTGCGGAAATATATGGTGGAGAAG
>NVRQ02000053.1 GCA_002400905.2 Gammaproteobacteria bacterium
CCTGGAGACAACATTAAAGTGAATGTTGCCTTGATAGCGCCGATTGCGATGGAAGACGGTTTACGTTTTGCTATTCGTGAAGGTGGCCGTACAGTGGGTGCCGGTGTCGTGACTAAGGTGGTCGAGTAGTCGGCTGTTTGGTCGTCGATTGGCTTTAAGGTTTTGGGTTTACGTTAGGCGATAGGCCAGTAGTTCAATTGGTAGAGCGTCGGTCTCCAAAACCGAAAGTTGGGGGTTCGAGTCCCTCCTGGCCTGCCATTTATGTCTACGTGAAACCCTTATTAATTCGGAAGAGTTGTTGTAAATGGCAGATAAAGTAAAACTGGCGGTAGCGATTTTAATCGTAATAGCTGCCGTTGCCGGTTTCTATGTCTATGCCGATCAATCGACACTGTTTCGTGTTATTGGTTTGCTGGTGGCATTGATTGTCGCGATCTTGGTTATTATCCAGACTGCGCCTGGGCGTACAGCGCTTGGTTTTCTTGGCGATGCGCGCACAGAGGTGCGTAAGGTCGTTTGGCCGACACGCAAGGAAACTGTGCAAACGACATTGATTGTTTTGGTTATGGTGATAGTCGTGGCGATTGGATTGTTTTTTATTGATTCGTTTTTATTGTGGGCAATCAATTTGTTGATTGTTTCTGGAGATTAAAGCGTGGCAAAACGTTGGTATGTAGTACATGCTTATTCCGGCTTTGAGAAGCAGGTAGTTCGTTCTTTATTGGATCGTATCAACCACACTGGCATGGAAGACAGCTTTGGCGAGATTTTGGTGCCAACTGAAGAAGTGGTCGAAATGCGTGGTGGTCAAAAGCGTAAGAGTGATCGCAAATTCTTCCCAGGTTATGTCTTGGTGCAGATGGACATGAACGATGAGAGCTGGCATTTGGTTAAAGATGTGCCGAAAGTTATGGGCTTTATTGGCGGAACCAGCGATAAGCCAACGCCGATCACAGACAAAGAAGCTGACAACATCTTGCAAAGAGTTCAGGAGGGTGTAGAGCATCCGACTCCTAAAGTGTTGTTTGAGGTGGGTGAAGTGGTACGTGTTATTGACGGGCCATTCGCTGACTTTAATGGTGTGGTGGAAGAAGTAAATTACGAGAAGAGCAAGCTGCGCACCGCAGTGTTGATCTTTGGTCGTTCTACTCCTGTTGAGCTTGATTTCGGTCAGGTTGAAAAAGGCTAAGAGTCGAAGGGATTGCCTTCGTCACGGGGAGCCGCAAGGCGCTTGTACCCACTAAAGAGGAAATAAACCATGGCTAAGAAAATTCAGGCCTACATTAAATTGCAGGTCAAGGCTGGCCAGGCCAATCCAAGTCCACCTGTTGGCCCCGCATTGGGTCAGCATGGTGTCAACATTATGGAATTCTGTAAGACGTTTAATGCTCAAACACAGAGTATGGAGCCAGGTTTACCGATTCCTGTCGTAATCACCGTTTATAGTGATCGCAGCTTTACTTTTGTAATGAAGTCGCCGCCTGCTTCAATTTTGCTGAAAAAAGCGGCTGGCATCACTTCAGGTAGTAAGACGCCGCATACCGATAAAGTCGGCAGTGTCACTCGTGCTCAGTTAGAAGAGATCGTTAAGACCAAAGAGGCTGATTTAACCGCAGCGAGTTTGGATGCTGCAGTGCGCACCATTGCCGGTAGCGCGCGTAGCATGGGTATTACCACGGAGGACGTTTAATCATGGCTAAGTTAACAAAGCGAGTGAAGGTCATCCGCGAAAAAGTGGACGCTGCTAAGCGTTATCCGGTTGTTGAAGCGTTAGAAATGCTTAGAGAGTTATCAAAAGTGAAGTTTGATGAGTCGATTGATGTCAGCGTTAACCTTGGTATTGACTCGCGTAAATCGGATCAAGTTGTTCGTGGGGCGACCGTATTGCCTAAGGGTACGGGTAAAACAGTGAAGGTTGCTGTGTTTGCACAAGGCGCCAATGCTGATGCAGCGAAAGAAGCCGGTGCTGATGTGGTGGGTTTTGAAGACCTTGCCGAGCAAGTGAAAAAAGGTAATTTTGATTTTGATGTGGTGATTGCATCACCTGATGCGATGCGTATTGTTGGCCAGCTAGGTCAAATTCTCGGCCCGCGTGGATTAATGCCTAACCCTAAAGTGGGTACCGTCAGTCCTGATGTGGCAGGTGCAGTAAGAAATGCAAAAGCCGGTCAGGTACGATATCGCGCGGATAAGGCGGGGATTATCCACTCGACAATTGGTCGTGCTAGTTTTGATGTTGATTCGCTAAAGACTAATCTTGATGCCTTAATTGCAGACTTAATAAAAGCTAAGCCTGCTAGCGCCAAGGGTGTTTATATGAAGAAAGTGACTATCTCATCGACTATGGGTCCAGGTTTAACTGTTGATACATCAACACTTTCTATTTAATAGTAAAAAACGTCAGGCTGCATTTTAACGGTAGCCTGAAAAGTATATTTTAAGATTTGGTGGGCTACTGGTGTAATACAGACCAGTACCCGTCCAAGACCGCAGGTGCTTTGAGTGGTTTTCCACGATAGGTCTAATTGGGTGCTTAGCACTCGGCCAGCGCAGACGGTGCGATGCCCGACAGGATTAATCTGCTGACGGCCGCCGTAGGGGCGAGTTTCGACTCGTGTTGTGAAGTGAAACGCACTCTGTGTTGATCACTTAGGTGTAGGAGGTGAACCTTTGTTAACGTTGGAAGACAAGAAAGCTATCGTCGCTGAAGTACGCGATGTGGCGTCGACCGCACAATCAGCTATCGCTGCTGAGTATCGAGGCCTTACAGCCGAACAGATAACTCGGTTGCGTGCGCAAGCTCGTGCGACAGGCGTCAAGCTACGTGTCGTTAAAAACACGTTGGCGCGACGTGCGCTTGAAGAAACCGATTATGCCTGTATGACGGGATCATTAGTGGGGCCATTGTTGTTTGCTTTTTCTTTAGAAGAAGCGTCAGCAGGGGCAAAACTGATCAATGATTTCTCAAAAGAGCATGACAATCTTAAGGTTAAGATCGTTGCTTTGGCTGGCAAGTTATTGCGGCCAGAAGATCTCAAGGTATTGGCGAGCATGCCGTCTCGTGACGAGGCAATTGCATTGTTAATGGCTGTGATGAAAGCACCGATTGAGAAATTTGTTCGTACTGCTAAAGAGCCTGTTGCGAAGTTTGTGCGCACTGTGGCAGCTGTACGCGATTCGAAATCTTAGTTGTCTGTTGTTTATTCAGGCTAGTTAATTTTATTATTATTATTTTTTAGGAGCTAAATCCAATGGCTGTCAGTAAAGAAGATATTTTGGAAGCAATTTCAAGCATGACTGTAATCGAGATCGTTGACTTGATCTCTGAAATGGAAGAAAAGTTCGGTGTTTCTGCCGCTGTTGCTGTGGCTGCTGCCCCGGCTGCGGGTGGTGATGCTGTGGCTGCGGCGGAGCAGACTGAGTTCGATGTTGTGATGAGCAGTTTCGGTGCGAATAAAGTAACTGTTATTAAGGCTGTTCGTGCTATCACTGGTCTTGGTTTGAAAGAAGCAAAAGAAATGGTTGAAGGTGTTCCTTCTACTGTTAAAGAAGGTGCTTCAAAAGATGATGCTGAAGACGTTAAGAAACAGCTTGAGGAAGCTGGCGCTTCAGTAGAGCTCAAATAAGCGTTGATCGTAACGCTTATTTGATCGACGCCTGCGGGTCAGAGCCAAAAGCTCTGACCCGTTAGTGCGTCTTGTTGTTTTGTCTGTGAATGCAGACAGTATTTAAATTGCTGAGGGACACTAATGGCCTACTCATTTACTGAGAAAAAGCGTATCCGCAAAAATTTTGGTAGACGCCCCGAAATTTTGGCAACCCCGTATCTGCTCGAAACGCAGGTTGCTTCTTATCGCGAATTTTTACAAACGGATGTGGCTAAAGCCAAACGTAAACAAAAAGGCCTGCATGCTGCATTTGCATCAGTGTTTCCCATAAGTAGTTATTCCGGTAGTGCTGCACTTGAATATGTTAGTTACGTATTAGGTAAGCCGCCATTTGACGTCAAAGAATGTCAAATGCGTGGTATGACCTATGCTGCGCCGTTGCGTGTGACTTTACGCTTGGTTATCTATGATAAGGAAGCGTCGGGTAATACGCCTGTTGTAAAAGATATTAAAGAACAAGAAGTCTATATGGGTGAATTACCACTCATGACCGAAAACGGGACTTTTGTTATTAATGGTACCGAGCGTGTGGTTGTGTCGCAGCTGCATCGTTCCCCAGGTGTCTTTTTTGAGCACGATAAAGGTAAGACTCATTCCTCTGGTAAATTATTATTCTCTGCACGGGTTATTCCTTACCGTGGCTCATGGCTTGATTTTGAGTTTGATCCGAATGATGCGGTATTCGTTCGTATCGACCGTCGTCGTAAGTTACCCGTCACGATTTTACTGCGTGCCTTGGGTTTCAGTGGTGAAGAAATTCTCGATATTTTCTACGACACTAATACGTTTAGCTTTACCAAAAAAGGTGTTGAGCTTGCGTTGATCAGTGATCGGCTGCGTGGTGAAACGCTAGAATTTGATCTCAAAGATAAAAAGGACAAGGTGATCGTCGAGGCGGGTCGTCGCATTACTGCGCGTCATGTTCGCGAGATGGATAAAGCTGGATTGACAGCGCTGATGGTACCTGATGAATATTTAATTGGTAAGCGTAGCGCACGTGACTTGATTGATACTGAAACCGGTGAGGTGATTGTCAACGCGAATGATGAGCTTACCCCCGAATCAATAGAAGCCATAATAGGGACGGGAGCTAAAACGCTAGAGACATTGTTTACCAATGATCTGGATCGCGGACCCTACATCTCAGACACTTTGGCTCTTGATACAACACGTAGCGACCTTGAGGCGCAGGTAGAAATCTATCGCATGATGCGTCCAGGTGAGCCGCCAACCAAAGACTCTGCGCAGGGCCTATTTAACAATTTGTTTTTCAATTCTGAGCGTTATGATCTGTCTGCAGTCGGTCGCATGAAGTTCAATAGTCGTGTTGGCCGTGAAGAAGCGGAAGGCGCAGGCGTTCTGTCGAAAGAAGACATCATTGATGTCTTGACTGTCTTAATTGATATCAAGAACGGTAAAGGCACTGTTGATGATATTGACCATCTTGGTAATCGCCGTGTTCGTCGTGTTGGTGAAATGGTTGAAAACCAATTTCGTATTGGTTTGGTTCGTGTAGAGCGTGCTGTGCGCGAGCGTTTGACCTTGGCCGAATCAGAAGGTTTGATGCCACAAGATTTGATTAATGCCAAGCCTGTGTCTGCTGCCATTAAAGAGTTTTATGGTTCTAGTCAGCTGTCACAGTTTATGGATCAAAATAACCCACTATCAGAAATCACGCATAAGCGCCGTGTTTCTGCGCTTGGTCCGGGTGGCTTGACACGTGAGCGTGCTGGCTTTGAGGTGCGTGACGTGCATCCGACGCATTATGGTCGTGTTTGTCCAATCGAAACGCCTGAGGGGCCAAACATCGGCTTGATTAACTCGTTGGCGATTTACGCGCGTGCTAATAAGTATGGTTTCTTAGAAACACCTTATCGTCGTGTCAAAAATGGCATAGCCAGCACAGAGATTGATTATCTGTCAGCGATTGAAGAAGGCCATTTTGTTATTGCACAGGCTAACGCCGTACTTGACGATAAGTGTCGATTTACGGATGAGCTGGTCTCTTGCCGTTATGAAAATGAATTTTCCTTGTCACCGGTTGATCGCATTCAGTACATGGATGTTTCACCAAGACAGATCGTTTCAGTTGCGGCCTCTTTAGTACCATTCTTAGAGCACGACGATGCTAACCGTGCATTGATGGGTTCGAACATGCAACGCCAGGCAGTGCCGACCTTACGTTCAGAAAAGCCATTGGTCGGTACGGGTATGGAGCGTATTGTTGCTATCGACTCAGGAACATCGGTAATTGCTTTGCGCGGCGGTATTGTTGATTCGGTTGATGCCAGTCGTATTGTTGTTCGAGTTAACGACGATGAAGCACAGGCAGGTGAGCCCGGCGTCGATATTTATAACTTGACTAAGTACACACGTTCTAACCAGAACACATGTATTAATCAGCGTCCATTAGTCAGTATTGGCGATTTGATTGGTCGTGGTGATGTGTTGGCTGATGGTTCTTCAGCTGATATGGGTGAGTTGGCTTTAGGGCAAAACATGCTTATCGCCTTTATGCCGTGGAATGGTTATAACTTTGAAGATTCGATTCTTATTTCAGAGCGTGTCGTTCAAGAGGATCGTTTTACCACTATCCATATCGAGGAGCTGACCTGCGTATCTCGTGATACCAAGTTGGGGCCAGAAGAGATCACGCCTGACATTCCGAATGTCGGTGAAGCAGCGCTAGCAAAACTCGATGAATCAGGTGTTGTTTATATTGGCGCTGAAGTTCAGCCTGGTGACATCCTCGTTGGTAAAGTGACGCCTAAGAGCGAAACGCCACTCACACCAGAAGAAAAATTATTGCGCGCAATCTTTGGTGAAAAAGCGTCTGACGTTAAAGACACATCACTGCGCGTGCCTTCTGGTATGAATGGTACGGTTATCGATGTGCAAGTGTTTACTCGCGACGGCGTTGATAAAGATAAGCGTGCCCTTCAGATTGAAGAAGAGCAGCTTGATAGCATTCGTAAGGACTTACAAGATCAATACCGTATTGTTGAAGGCGACACTTATGCGCGTATTGAGAAACTGTTGCTAGGCAATGTTGCCGAAGGTGGTCCGAAGAGTCTTAAGTCAGGCTCAAAAATTACTGCCGACTATCTCGAAGAGTTGCCACGCGATAAGTGGCTTGATGTGCGTCTTAAGAATGACGACGCTAATACTCAGCTTGAGCAGCTTGGCCAACAGTTAAAAGTTCAGCGTAAAGCGCTTGACGATAAATTTGAAGAAAAACGCGGCAAGTTAATAGCCGGTGATGATTTGGCTCCAGGCGTGTTGAAAATGGTTAAGGTTTACCTTGCTGTTAAACGCCGCATACAGCCTGGTGACAAAATGGCTGGACGTCATGGTAATAAAGGTGTCATCTCCATGATTGTGCCGGTTGAAGACATGCCGCATACCGAAGCTGGTGAACCGGTGGATGTGTGTTTGAATCCATTGGGTGTGCCGTCACGTATGAACGTCGGTCAGGTGTTGGAAACGCATCTAGGTTGGGCAGCAAAAGGCTTGGGTCATAAGATCGGTCGTATGTTGGACGCTCAAGCAAGTATTCAAGAAACGCGTGAATTCTTGGGTAAGATTTATGATCGTGATGAGCGCAGACATGATTTGCAAGACTTTAGTGATAAAGAGATTATGCATCTTGCCATGAACTTGCGCGGTGGTGTGCCAATGGCAACACCGGTATTCGATGGTGCAAGTGAAGAAGATGTACGAGAAATGCTCGCTTTGGCTGATTTGCCAGCGTCTGGTCAAGCTGTATTGTTTGATGGCCGTACCGGTGAGCAACTCGATCGCCTCGTCACGGTCGGTTATATGTACATGTTAAAACTTAACCATTTGGTTGATGACAAAATGCATGCCCGTTCAACGGGACCATACAGTCTTGTTACCCAGCAGCCATTGGGTGGTAAGGCGCAGTTTGGTGGCCAGCGCTTCGGGGAAATGGAAGTGTGGGCACTGGAAGCATATGGTGCTGCTTATACTTTGCAGGAAATGTTAACCGTTAAATCGGATGACGTTGATGGCCGAACCAAAATGTATAAAAATATTGTTGATGGTAACCATAAAATTGAAGCTGGCATGCCCGAATCTTTCAATGTGTTGGTGAAAGAAATTCGTTCGCTTGGCTTAGATATAGACCTTGAATGATGACTGTGATGACAGAAGTAAATACTAGTTATCCTTTATCTGATTCGCAGCAGGAGAGACGATCTTGAAAGACATAGTCAATCTTTGGAAACGTGGTGGTGAAAGCAGCGTGGATGAATTTGATTTCATTCGTATTGGTTTGGCGTCACCAGAAAAAATTCGTTCATGGTCATTTGGTGAAGTTAAAAAGCCAGAAACCATTAACTACCGTACCTTTAAGCCAGAGCGCGATGGTCTTTTTTGTGCCAAGATTTTTGGCCCAATTAAAGATTACGAATGTCTTTGTGGTAAGTACAAACGCCTTAAGCATCGCGGTGTAATTTGCGAAAAGTGCGGTGTTGAAGTCACTTTGACCAAAGTGCGTCGTGAGCGTATGGCGCATATCGACCTTGCTAGCCCAGTCGCACATATATGGTTTCTTAAGTCATTGCCTTCACGTTTAGGTTTATTGCTTGACATGACTTTACGTGACATAGAGCGCGTATTGTATTTTGAAGGCTATGTTGTCATCGATGCAGGTGTTACTCAGCTTGAGCCAGGCCAACTGTTGTCAGATGAAGCCTATCTTGATGCGATTGAAGAATACGGCGATGAGTTTGATGCGCGCATGGGTGCGGCAGCGATTCATGACTTGATCAAGAAAATTGATCTTCCTGTAACGATAGAGCAGATTCGCGAAGATTTGGCTAACACCAATTCTGAAACGAAGATTAAGAAGCTGACCAAGCGTTTAAAATTACTTGAAGCGTTCATGTTGTCTGATAATAAGCCAGAATGGATGATTCTTAAAGTATTGCCAGTGTTGCCACCTGAGTTACGTCCATTGGTGCCTTTGGATGGCGGTCGTTTTGCAACCTCTGATTTGAACGATTTATACCGTCGTGTCATTAACCGTAATAATCGACTGCGTCGATTATTAGATTTAAGCGCGCCGGATATTATTGTTCGTAACGAAAAACGTATGTTGCAAGAGTCTGTTGACGCTTTGCTTGATAATGGTCGTCGTGGTCGCGCAATTACTGGTTCAAACAAACGCCCACTAAAATCCCTTGCTGACATGATTAAAGGTAAGCAGGGACGTTTCCGCCAGAATTTGCTTGGGAAACGTGTCGATTATTCAGGTCGTTCCGTTATCGTGGTGGGGCCAACGCTGAAGTTACATCAGTGTGGTTTGCCTAAAAAAATGGCCTTGGAATTATTTAAGCCATTTATCTTTTCTAAGTTAGAACGCCGCGGTCTGGCAACTACTATTAAAGCAGCGAAGAAGCTGGTTGAGCGTGAAGGATCAGAAGTTTGGGATATTCTCGAAGAAGTCATTCGCGAACATCCTGTAATGCTGAACCGTGCGCCAACACTTCATAGGTTGGGTATCCAAGCATTTGAGCCAGTACTGATCGAAGGTAAAGCGATTCAATTGCACCCGCTAGTTTGTACTGCGTTTAACGCCGACTTTGATGGCGACCAAATGGCCGTTCACGTGCCGTTGTCATTAGAAGCTCAGCTAGAAGCGCGCACATTGATGATGGCGACCAATAACGTTCTGTCACCTGCGAACGGTGAGCCGATCATTGTGCCGACACAGGATGTTGTGTTGGGTCTGTACTATATGACGCGTGAGCGCATTAACGGCAAAGGTGAGGGTCGAGCATTTTCTAATATTGCTGAAGTCCAGCGCGCTTATCATGCAGGCGTAGTTGAACTGCATGCGCGTATTAAAGTCCGCATCAATGAAGTTGAACAAATGGAAGATGGCGAACGGATCGCGCGTACACGTCGTGTTGATACCACAGCTGGTCGTTGTATGTTGTTCGAGATAGTGCCTGAAGGCCTGCCGTTTGAAGTGATCAATAAAGATATGAGCAAGCGCGCGATATCTAATCTGGTCAATATATGTTATCGCCGCCTTGGCTTGAAGGCCAGCGTCGTCTTTGCTGATCGCTTGATGTATATGGGCTTTAAACAGTCGACTCGTGCCGGTATTTCTATCGGCATTGACGATATGATCATTCCTGATGAGAAGGCACCAATACTTGCAAAAGCAGAGGCTGCAGTAAAAGAGATTGAGAGTCAGTTCGTCTCAGGTCTTGTTACTAATGGTGAACGCTACAATAAGGTTGTTGATATTTGGTCGCATACTAATGATGAAATTGCTAATGCAATGATGCGTCAGTTAGATAGTGAAGAAGTTGAGAATGCTGAAGGTGAAATAGTTAAGCAGCCTTCGTTTAACTCAATCTTTATGATGGCCGACTCAGGTGCTCGTGGTAGTCAGGCGCAAATTCGACAGCTTGCCGGTATGCGTGGTCTGATGGCGAAGCCAGATGGCTCTATTATTGAAACACCGATTACAGCGAACTTTAAAGAAGGTCTTAACGCTCTTCAGTACTTTATTTCGACTCATGGCGCACGTAAAGGCCTAGCCGATACCGCGCTTAAAACCGCTAACTCGGGTTATCTGACGCGTCGTTTGGTAGATGTGGCGCAAGACTTAGTGGTAACAGAAATAGATTGTGGTACCAGCAAAGGTTTGTTGATGCAGCCGTTGATTGAAGGCGGTGACGTGGTTGAGCCATTGCGCGAACGTGTATTAGGCCGTGTCGTGGTGGAAGATGTCATGCTTCCGGATGGTTCTGGTGTTGCGGTTGAGGCGGGCGTGTTGCTGGATGAGCAATGGGTTGAGCGCCTTGAAGAAATGAGCGTCGACCAAGTATGGGTACGCTCACCAATTACTTGTGAGTCTCGCCATGGCGTTTGTGCTGCGTGTTACGGCCGTGATCTTGCTCGTGGGCATCAAGTTAATCAGGGCGAGGCAGTGGGTGTTATTGCCGCACAGAGTATTGGTGAACCGGGTACACAGTTGACCATGCGTACTTTCCATATTGGTGGAGCAGCATCACGTTCGGCGGCCGCTGATAGCGTTGAAGTTAAATCTTCTGGAACCTTAAAGTTGCACAACATTAAGCTGGTGTCACATGTTAGTGGCAATAGTGTAGCAGTGTCGCGTTCTGGTGAATTGACGATGGTTGATGGCGCAGGACGCGAGCGCGAGCGTTATAAGATTCCTTACGGAGCCGTATTAAGCGTCAAAGATGGTGAGAGCGTAGAAGCAGGGAGGATCGTTGCAACCTGGGATCCGCATACCCATCCGGTTATTTCAGAAGTATCTGGCCAGGCTAAGTTTATTGATTTTGTCGAAGAGGTCAGCATTCAAACTCAGGTTGATGATGTTACTGGGCTTTCTAGTATTGTTGCGTTGGACCCGAACGCTCGTACCGGTGTTGGCGCTAAAGATGTGCGCCCTATCATTAAGTTGCTTGATGCTGATGGTGAGGAGTTGTGTATTCCAGGTACAGAGATTGCTGCGCAATATCCGTTACCCTCTGGCGCTATCGTTAATATGAAGGATGGCGCAAAGATCGGCGTTGGTGATGTTATTGCACGGCTGCCACAGGAATCATCTAAGACTCGTGATATCACTGGTGGTCTGCCTCGTGTTGCTGATTTATTTGAGGCACGCAAACCAAAAGACCCTTCAATTCTAGCCGAAATCACTGGTACGGTGAGTTTCGGTAAAGAGACCAAAGGCAAACAGCGATTGGTTATTACTGGTGCCGAAGGTGAGCATTATGAAGAGTTGATTCCGAAATGGCGCAAGCTTAATGTGTTTGAAGGTGAGCATGTTGAGAAAGGCGAAACCATCGCTGATGGGCCGCCTAATCCGCATGACGTCTTACGCTTGCTGGGTGTTACGGCTTTGGCCAATTACATCAGCAATGAGGTGCAAGAGGTTTATCGCCTACAGGGTGTGAAGATTAACGATAAGCATATTGAGGTGATTGTGCGTCAGATGCTACGTAAGTCTGAGATCACTGGTGGTGGTGATTCTCGTTTCCTTAAGGGCGAGCAGCTTGATCGGGGTCGCATTCTGGAAGAAAACGACAAAGTGGTTGCGAAGGATAAAATGCCTGCGACCCATGTGCCTATTTTGTTGGGTATCACTAAGGCATCGTTAGCCACTGAGTCGTTTATCTCGGCGGCATCGTTCCAGGAAACAACGCGCGTGCTTACTGAGGCAGCAGTTAATGGTAAATATGATGATCTGCGTGGCTTGAAAGAAAACGTCATTGTGGGTCGTTTGATTCCGGCAGGGACGGGTCTTGCCTATCATAAGGCTCGCCGTAAAGCGAAGCTTGAAATGCCTGTGATCGAAGTTGACGAGGTTGCGGCTAGTGCTAGCGAAGTAGAGGCTGCTTTGAAAGAGGAGCTTAATGCCGCTACTGACGCCTAGAGGGCGTCAAAATCAAGGCGTCTAACTCTGGCATTATTATGGAGTTAGGCGTTTTTTTATTAAAGGCTGGTAATTATTCAGCATTTGTAGGCTAAGCTAAAAAGATTGCGCACAAAACTGTGAAAAACCTTGACACATATGGGGTCCGCCACTAGAATTCGTCGGCTATCGCAGGCCCCAACGTACACAGCCTCGCACAGACTTAAGTAAAGAATTCCCAAATGACCCATTGGCTTTCGCCACTGGGTCATTTTCATGGGTAGTTAGAAATTGGAGATTCGCCTAAATGGCAACAATAAATCAGTTGGTTCGCAAGCCACGTAAACGGCAAAAGGTTAAGAGTAATGTTCCGGCATTGCAGGCTTGCCCTCAGCGTCGTGGTGTTTGTACTCGCGTTTATACGACGACACCGAAAAAGCCTAACTCGGCTTTACGTAAGGTGGCGCGTGTTCGCCTAACCAATGGCTTTGAAGTGACCAGTTATATCGGTGGTGAAGGCCACAACCTGCAAGAACATTCTGTGGTGCTGATTCGCGGTGGTCGTGTTAAAGATTTGCCGGGTGTGCGCTATCACACGGTGCGCGGCAGTCTTGATACCTCTGGTGTTGCAGATCGCCGTCAAGGTCGTTCTAAGTACGGTACTAAGCGCCCTAAGGGCTAACAAACATTTAACGAAGTATTTAATAAGACTATGCCTAGAAGAAGAGTAATTGCAAAGCGCGAGATCCTGCCAGATCCTAAATACGGTAACGGTATGCTGGCCAAGTTCATCAATGTATTGATGGAAAGTGGTAAGAAGTCCGTTGCTGAACGCATCGTCTATGGTGCTTTAGATGAGTTGGTTAATCGTGGCAAAGGCGAAGCGTTGGAAGTGTTTGATTCGGCGTTAGAAAATATTCGTCCTGCTGTTGAGGTTAAATCGCGTCGTGTTGGTGGTGCGACCTATCAGGTGCCTATCGAAGTGCGTGCTGATCGTCGTACGGCGTTGGCGATGCGTTGGTTGGTGGAAGCAGCGCGTAAGCGTAGCGAAAAGTCTATGGCTTTGCGTTTGGCGGGCGAGATGCAAGATGCTGCAGAAAACCGTGGCTCTGCAGTGAAAAAACGTGAAGAAACGCATCGTATGGCAGAAGCCAACAAAGCGTTTTCGCATTTCCGATTTTAATAGTCGTTATTTTCAGGTATATAAGGCAAACAAGTGGCACGTAAAACACCTATTGAACGCTATCGTAATGTTGGGATTATGGCGCATATTGACGCGGGTAAGACCACTACCACTGAGCGGGTGCTCTTTTATACCGGTGTTTCTCACAAGATCGGTGAAGTGCATGATGGCGCGGCCACAATGGATTGGATGGAGCAAGAGCAAGAGCGTGGTATTACCATTACCTCTGCTGCGACCACCACCTTCTGGAGCGGCATGGATAAGCAGTATCCTGAGCATCGTATCAATATTATCGATACCCCAGGACACGTTGACTTTACGATTGAAGTAGAGCGTTCTCTGCGCGTCTTGGATGGTGCTTGCGCTCTGTTTTGTGCGGTGAGTGGTGTTGAGCCTCAGTCTGAAACGGTCTGGCGTCAAGCCAATAAATATGGCGTTCCGCGTATTGGCTTCGTTAATAAGATGGATCGTGCTGGTGCTGACTTCCTGCGTGTTGTCGAGCAAATCGAAGATCGTTTGGGCAGTAAGCCGGTGCCGGTGCAGCTCGCTATTGGCGCTGAAGAAAATTTTCAAGGCGTTGTTGATTTGGTCTCGATGCGCTCTATTTATTGGCACGAAGAAAACAAGGGTATGACTTACGATGCTAGGGACATACCTGAAGACATGGTCGATCTTGCTGCCGAATGGCGCGAGAAGATGATTGAGGCGGCTGCCGAAGCAAACGATGACTTAATGAATAAGTATCTTGAAGGTATTGCGCTGAGTAAAGAAGATATTGTGGCTGGTTTGCGTGCGCGCACCTTAGCGAATGAAATTGTACCGATATTTTGTGGGTCCGCCTTTAAGAATAAAGGTGTTCAGGCTATGCTTGACGGGATGATTGATTACTTGCCGGCGCCTACTGATGTGCCGGCAATTACCGGAATATTGGATGACGCAGCGGGAACTGAGTCATCCAGGCCTCCTGGTGATGATGAGCCATTTTCTGCATTGGCCTTTAAGATTGCTACCGACCCGTATGTCGGTACCTTGACTTTCTTCCGTGTCTATTCCGGTGTTTTGAACTCCGGTGATACGGTGTATAACCCGGTTAAGGGTAAGAAAGAGCGAGTAGGCCGTATTTTGCAGATGCATGCCAACTCACGCGAAGAGATTAAAGAGGTTCGTGCTGGTGATATTGCTGCAGCGGTTGGTTTAAAGCAGGTTACTACGGGTGATACCTTAAGTGATGTTAATAATATTATCACGCTTGAGCGGATGGAGTTCCCGGAGCCGGTTATTTCGGTTGCGGTAGAGCCTAAGACCAAGCCTGATCAAGAAAAGATGGGGATTGCGCTGAGTAAGTTGGCAGCAGAGGATCCATCTTTCCGTGTTCATACAGATGAAGAGACGGGTCAAACTATTATTTCGGGTATGGGCGAGCTTCATCTTGAAATTATTGTTGATCGCATGAAGCGTGAATTTGGTGTAGAAGCAAACGTTGGTGCGCCGCAGGTTGCTTACCGCGAAACCATTAGTAAGACCATCGAACACGAAGCCAAGTTTGTGCGTCAGTCTGGTGGTCGTGGCCAGTATGGTCATGTTCATTTGCGAATTGAGCCGCAAGAAGCCGGTGTTGGTTATGAGTTTGTGAACGGCATTACCGGTGGTGTGGTTCCGCGTGAATACATACCCGCTGTTGATAAAGGTATTCAGGAGCAGATGAAGAACGGTGTGCTTGCTGGTTATCCGGTGGTTGACGTTAAAGTCACGTTGTTTGATGGTTCCTATCATGATGTTGACTCTAACGAAATGGCCTTTAAGATCGCTGGTTCGATGTGCTTTAAGCAGGGTGCTTTGAATGCGGGTGCGGTTTTGCTAGAGCCGATGATGAAAGTTGAAGTTGTCACACCAGAAGATTATATGGGTGATGTTGTCGGCGATCTGAATCGTCGCCGTGGCATAATTTTGGGTATGGAAGATGGGCCCTCTGGCAAGGTTATTGATGCTGAAGTTCCATTGTCTGAGATGTTTGGTTATGCCACATCGTTGCGTTCGGCAACCCAGGGTCGTGCAACCTATTCGATGGAGTTTGCTAAATATAGTGAAGCACCATCAAATATTGTTGATGCCTTGATTAAGAAAGCGTCCTAATTTTAAACTGTAAAGATTAAAGATAATTTAAAGAGGTATTAATCGTGTCCAAGGCAAAATTTGAGCGTTCGAAGCCACATCTTAATGTGGGAACGATTGGTCACGTAGACCACGGGAAGACGACGTTAACGGCGGCGCTAACCCGTGTGTGTGCGGAAATATATGGTGGAGAAG
>NVRQ02000054.1 GCA_002400905.2 Gammaproteobacteria bacterium
CGGAGGCTAACAGAAAATTCCTACCACTATGCAAGCAACACTCTTTTTTGATTTGCATGTCTCCCATGCTTCTGTTTATCCCCCTGTCTTTAATCAGTATGGCTGCTAGCTGAATTCACCAAAAGTTAACGGGACAGCAGTGATGTTGCTTGCATAGTGGTAGGAATTTTCTGTTAGCCTCCGACATTCAGTATAAGAGTATTCTGCGAGTTGGGCGAACAGTCGCACGGAGTCATTTTGGTGCTCAAGAGGCGCTAGTCCTCCATCAATACCAATTGAATTACTCCTTACTGCGCTCACAATATATAGCAAGGCAATAAATTTCAAGCAATTTGGCGCTTCGAATAAAGCTTCGTTTATTAGCGATTTTTTCAAATACTTTTTAAATACATTGGCCCACTGCTGTCCCGTTAACTTTTGGTGAGTTCGGCTAGCAGCCATACTGATACAAGACAGGGGGATAAACAGAAGCATGGGAGACATGCAAATCAAAAAAGAGTGTTGTCATCTCGAACGGCATTTTGTCAATCCGGAATCCATGCCTTTCAATGGCTTACTGGATACCGGCCTGCGCCGGTATGACGAATTTTAGTTAACGGGACAGTAGTGAGTATATAACTAAAAAAATTTCAGCCACCCAAAAAACTACAACAGCGTTTTAATAATCTCTTCCGCCTCTTCATGGCTGATAGCACCTAGCTGAGTATGCGCAATCTCACCGTCGCGGTTGAGGATAACGGTATAAGGCAGAATGCCGAATTCGTTACCGTAGGCTTCGGCTACGGGGATGGTGTCGCGGGGGTGGACGAGTATGGGGTAGTTGATGGGGATGACGTCGAGAAATTCGCGTACCGGTTGGATGTCTTCTACGGCTATGCCGACAAACTGCAGGCCTTGTTCTCCGTAAGTGTTTTGTAGATCAACAAAGGCGGGTATTTCTCTTAGGCAGGGTTCGCACCATGATGCCCAAAAATTCAGCACTAATACTTTGCCATCCCAGGTGCTGACGGTGCGTTGGATGCCATCGATGTCGGGTAGGGTGAAGTCGGGGCGTCGGGTTTTCTCTTCGCTGGTATTCGTTGCATCGGCTGTAGAAATAAGGTTGGCAGACGGATTGCTTTGTGACAGTGTATAAAAATGATTGGCAACGACGCCGATGCCACCAGTAATCAAGAGTGAAGCAATAGCGATATTGATGGCACGATTATGCCAGGATGAGGTGCTCATAGAGGTAGCGCTTGACCCACATGTTGTTTGAATTGGTTGGCGTTCATGAAACCAACGAGGCGATAGGGTTTACGTTCTGTACCTTGCGCATCATAAAACATGATTGATGGTGGGCCAGGAATATTAAAGTGTTTCATTAGGGCTCGGTCTGTTTCATCATTGGCGGTGACGTCGGCTTGTAGTAAGACGACCTTGCTGAGTGATTGTTGCACGGCTGGATCGGAGAAGGTGTATTTCTCCATTTCTTTGCACGACACACACCAGTCAGCATAAAAATCGAGCATGACGGATACACCGTTACTGCTGGCTGTTTCAACTTCTCGTTGCAGGTCAGCAAGGCTTTTTATGGTTTTAAATTCGAGCTCGTGATTTGTTTGTGCTGAGCTGGCAAGAAAGCTTACGCCGTGCAGCGGTCGTGTCACGTCATCGCCGCCACTGACGGCACCCAACATAATAAAAATCCCATAAATCAGTAAGGCGATGCCGCAGCCTTTGCGAAAACGCTGCCAGCCCATGGCGTTATCCAGTCGATCTAGCGCGCCGAGATAAATCGCGCTAAAGATAAATAACAATGACCACAACAGCATGGTGGCCATGCTTGGAACTACGCGTTCTAGCATCCATACGGCAACGGCTAATAGCATGATGCCAAAAGCGGCTTTAATACCATCCATCCATGCGCCGGCTTTGGGTAAGAGTTTTCCGGCTGATGTGCCGATGACTAAAAGCGGTGCGCCCATGCCGAGGCTCATCGCGAACAAGGCCAGGCCGCCAAGCACGGCGTCGCCACTATTTCCAATATAGATTAATGCGCCGGCCAATGGCGCCGCGACACAAGGACCGACAATAAGCGCAGATAAGACGCCCATGATGGCAACACCGATAAAGCTGCCGCTTTTTTGTGAGTGACTCAGTTGCGTTATTTTACTTTGCAGTGCGTTCGGCATGTGTAGTTCATAAAAGCCAAACATCGATAATGATAGCGCGATAAAAATGATGACAAAGCCGGAGATGATCCAAGGGTCTTGAAATGCGGCTTGTAGGTTGGCGCCAAATAAACCGGCTAGTACGCCAACGACGGTGTAGGTGAGCGCCATGGCTAGCACATAAATAAGTGAGAGGACAAAGGCGTGGCGAGTGGTGAGCTCTTTGCCCTGGCCGATAATAATGCCTGACAAGATTGGAATCATTGGAAAGACGCAAGGTGTAAAGGCGAGCAGTAAGCCAATACCAAAAAATGAGATAACGATTAGCCACAGGCTGCCGCCTGCAATAGTGGCGGCAAACTGGTCTTGTTCTGAGACGAAGGCTTCTTGATTAGCGTTGGCTGCATGGGTGTCAGAGGTTGCAAGCGATGCGTTACTGAGTTTGGGTAAGTCAATGTCGATTAATTTTTTGATGGGTGGGTAACAAAAACTGTCTTCAACGCAACCTTGGTATGAGGCTTGTAGTGTGATGGTTTGTGCTGGACCGCTATTGCGAATAATGGGCACGGTGATAGTGGCTTCGTGAAAGTAAACTTCTGTTTCGCCGAAGCTCTCGTCGTATTTTTTCTTGCCGGGTGCTGACTGAGGCTGACCGAGCGAGAGGTTGCTGGTATCGTCTGCAATAATTTCAAAGCGGAACTTGTCGCGGTACATATAGATGTTGTCTGCGATCTGCCAGTTGGCTTCGATAGTTTGGCCGTCAATGGCTTCGGCGTTGAATATAAATGCTTCATCGGGAGAGAGTACGGTTTGTTCGGTGTGACTCAGTCCTAGCTCATCACTCAAGGATTTGAGTCGGTCAGCGAGACCGTTGTCGATGGCGTTGGCGTATTGCATGGGTGCCATAGCGCAAAGCAAAGTAAAGCAAAGATAGATAATTCGGTATAAGGGATTCATAACTTATATATCGGTTGTGTTGGCTTCAGTTGAAGCGTTTATCCAGTTTAGGTAATCAGGCAGCCCGGAGATAATAGGTACGGCAATGATCTCTGGCAGCTCGTAAGGGTGGTGCTGTTTGACCAGTTCGCTGAGTTTATTGAGCGCCGATGTGGTGGTTTTGATGAGTAACATGTCTTCGTTATCGTCTTCGATTTTGTCTTGCCAGCGGTATATAGAGCGCACATTGCTGATAATGTTCACACAGGCAGCGGCTTTTTCTGTCACGAGTCTGCGCGCGAGTATGGCGGCCTGTTCGGTAGGGCAGGTGACATAAACCATGACGAATCCACTGTGATTCGGGCTGTCATCCCGTACTAATTCAAGGGTTTGCATTGCTCAGCAAGATGACATAAAGCCTGTCTTACTGCAAAGTTTGTTGTGTGAAACTTACTACATTGTCACATTGTGACTTGTTATTGAGTGGTTCCAGCGCTACTTTATTACTATGCTTGCATTTAAATCATTACTTGTCCTCTTTATTGTTGTTCCGCTGATTGAAATCTATTTTCTAGTGAAGGTAGGTGGCTTGATTGGTGCGCTACCGACGATAGCCTTAGTGGTATTTACCGCTGTGCTGGGCACCTTGCTGCTGCGCTGGCAGGGTTTAGCAATTATTGGCCGCGTTCAGGCCAACCTGGCTGCGGGTCAGGTGCCAGCGCTTGAGATGATGGAAGGGGTGGTGCTGGTGCTCTGTGGTGTTTTATTGCTTACCCCAGGCTTTTTCACTGATACGCTAGGTTTTTTGTGCCTTATTACGCCGCTGCGACGGGGCCTGATTATGTCTGTGATCGGGCGTTTTGGCGCGACAGTACGGCCTGCCGGTACTGCTGCGGGTGGATCGGCCGATGACAAGCAGGGCCGTTCAGGAGCTGGGCCAGCGACACTAGAAGGCGAATACCGCCGCGAAGACGACCGGCCTGATCGTTGATTGGGCAATAAAATAAAATTATTTCCTCTAGCCCCTTGACTCTGTCTGTTTCATCCCTATTATTGTTAGCACTCGCTGAGGGTGAGTGCTAACAATTGCCAGTTTCACTGGCTATTGTTCTAAGCGAAGAATTTAACTGTTTGATTATTAACGGATTTTTAGGAGAAGAAAATGAACATTCGCCCATTACACGATCGGGTTTTGGTACGTCGTTCCGAAGAAGAGCTGAAAAGCGCTGGCGGTATCGTTATTCCTGGTAACGCAGCTGAAAAACCTTCACAAGGTGAAGTGCTTGCGATTGGTAAAGGTAAGATCTTGGAAAGCGGTGATGTCCGCGCGATGGACGTCAAAGTTGGTGACAAGGTTTTGTTTGGTAAGTATTCCGGTAATGAAGTCAAAGTTGACGGTGAAGAATTATTGGTAATGAAAGAAGAAGACATTATGGGTGTGATCGAAGGCTAAGGCCATCTCATCACAAACTAATGCCACGTGTACCCCTCAGGGGGGTCTTAAAAAGAACCCTTGGGGTACAAACCAGAATTTAAGAGGAAATAATCATGGCTGCTAAAGAAGTATTTTTTGGCGAAGACGCACGTTTTCGTATGGCAAGAGGCGTCAATATTCTTGCCAACGCTGTAAAGGTAACGCTAGGTCCTAAGGGTCGTAACGTTGTATTAAGCAAGAGCTTTGGCGCTCCTATCGTCACTAAAGATGGCGTAACGGTTGCTAAAGAAATTGAGTTGGCTGACGAGCTGGAAAATATGGGCGCGCAGATGGTGAAGGAAGTTGCTTCACAAACTTCTGATGTCGCTGGTGATGGTACGACGACTGCTACAGTATTGGCGCAAGCGATTGTGCGTGAAGGCCTGAAGGCAGTTGCTTCTGGCATGAACCCAATGGATCTTAAGCGCGGTATTGATAAAGCGACTCGTGTTGCCGTTGAGAAGCTAGCAGATCTTTCAGTACCTTGTACTGATGAACAGTCTATTGCTCAGGTTGGTACTATCTCTGCGAACTCTGATCTGTCTATTGGTGGAATCATTGCTGATGCGATGGCCAAGGTCGGTAAAGAGGGTGTTATTACCGTTGAGGAAGGTTCTGGTCTAGATAACGCGTTAAGCGTTGTTGAAGGTATGATGTTTGATCGTGGTTATTTGTCACCGTATTTTGTGACTAACCAGGAAAACATGACTACTGAGTTAGAGAATCCTTACATTCTTTTACACGATAAAAAAATCTCTAACATCCGTGATTTGATTCCAACATTGGAAGCCGTTGCTAAATCAGGCCGTCCTTTGTTCATTATCGCTGAAGATATTGAAGGCGAAGCCTTAGCAACGTTGGTTGTTAACAACATGCGCGGTATCGTTAAGGTCTGCGCTGTTAAAGCACCTGGTTTTGGTGATCGTCGTAAAGCAATGCTTGAAGACATCTCTATCTTGACCGGCGGAACAGTGGTTACTGAAGAGCTGGGTATGAGCCTTGAGAATGTATCCATTGACGATTTAGGTTCTGCTAAACGCATTCAGATCACTAAAGAAGCGACTACACTTATTGATGGTGCGGGTAAGAGCGAAGACATCGAAGGCCGTGTTAATCAGATTCGCTCTCAGATGGAAGAGGCGACTTCAGACTACGACCGTGAGAAAGCACAAGAGCGTATTGCCAAGCTTTCTGGTGGTGTTGCGGTGATTGAAGTGGGTGCGGCGACTGAAGTCGAAATGAAAGAAAAGAAAGACCGTGTTGACGATGCGCTGCATGCAACGCGTGCTGCGGTTGAAGAAGGTATTGTTGCTGGTGGTGGTACTGCACTAGTGCGCGTACTTTCAAGTATGTCTGATCTTAAGGGCGATAACACTGATCAGGACGTTGGTATTGCTATTCTTCGTCGTGCGATGGAAGAGCCTCTTCGCCAGATCGTCAGTAATGCAGGTGATGAAGCTTCTGTTGTATTAAACAAGGTCGCCGAAGGGAGTGGTAACTTTGGTTATAACGCAGCTAGTGGCGAGTACGGCGATATGGTTGAGATGGGTATTCTTGATCCTACCAAGGTAACGCGTAGCGCATTGCAAAATGCGGCATCTGTTGCTGCCTTGATCATTACCACTGAGTGCATGGTTGCTGATGCGCCTGATGATGGTCGCATTGCTGCTCCTGACATGGGTGGCATGACTGGCATGGGCGGTATGTAAATAATATTGCCTCATGACTAGTTGATAAGGCTAGTTTAAAAGCCTCGCCGAGAAATCGGCGGGGCTTTTTTTATGGCTGTAATACGAGAGAGGGCTAATGTTTAGTCTCTCGCAAAGGTGACAAAATCACAGGCATGTTTAGCAGGCTTCGCTACACTAAGGGCGCCTCTATTCATACTAAGGTGCCGCGCCGAAGAAGGCGATGTGCCGGGTTTGGTGTTAGCAGGAGGTACATATGAGCATGAACGAATGTGGCGACTGTGATTATATAGGTAAGTCTGCGCACGATGAGTAGTGCAGTGTCATGCTCGATTTGTTTGCATGGGATTTTGGTTTAATCGCAGTCTTAATTACCGCTAATATTTATTTGGCAGTGATTGGCCCTATTGTGACGGTATGGCATTTGTTTACGTTTCATTCACCTCGTTGTCCAAAGCATGGCAGTTGGGAAATACACGGTGAGGGAATACGATAGCATTCCCGAGGAAGTGCTCTTGGGGCGCATGGTATTCACCATGATACGCATGATCATGGATTGCACCATCATTAAATTTTAGTGCGGTGGGTGCTTCATTCCGGTAGTGGTGATTACAGGAGATAGTAAGGCGTGACACGGTGGTTATCGGATCACGCCTTTTTTGTTAACGTACCGATTGACTGGTCATGTGCGCTTCTAGTGAGTTTGCCTGAGCAGGTTCATCATCATGATTTTGAAGTGACAGGCGACCAAGGGCAGAGCTACTGCTATCGCCTTCTGTATCGGTATCTTTTTCTTCCAGGCTAATACGTAAGCGTAAATTGTTTTGAGAGTCAGCATTGCGCAGTGCTTCTTCTAAGGAAATCTGACCGGCTTTGTAAAGTTTATATAGGGCGGCGTCAAAGGTTTGCATGCCCAGGTTTTCCGATTTTGACATGATGTCTTTGATTTGTTCAATTTCGCCTTTCAAAATGAGATCTTTGACGATGGGTGTGCCAAGCAGAATTTCGATGGCCGCTGCGCGTTTGCCATCCAGCGTTTGTACTAAACGCTGTGAAATAAAGGCACGCATATTCAAAGAGAGATCTGATAATAGCTGTTGGCGGCGCTCTTCCGGGAAGAAGTTGATAATACGACCGAAGGCTTGGTTGGCACTGTTGGCATGCAGTGTTGATAACACCAAATGCCCGGTTTCGGCAAAGGCTATGGCGTGTTCCATGGTCTCGCGATCACGAATCTCACCAATCAAAATAACGTCTGGTGCTTGTCGCAATGTATTTTTGAGTGCATCGGTATAGCTGTTGGTATCAAAGCCGACTTCGCGTTGGTTAACGATCGATTTTTTATGGCTGTGAACAAATTCGACGGGGTCTTCTATGGTGATAATGTGGCCACCGCTATTGGTGTTTCGATAATCGATAAGCGAAGCTAGCGAGGTTGACTTACCTGAACCGGTGCCGCCAACAAACAAAATTAGGCCGCGTTTCTCCATGATTTGTTTTTTAAGAATCTGTGGTAAGCCTAAGGTCTCAAGGCTGGGGATTACTGAGGTAATTGAGCGCACCACCATGCCGACTTCATGGCGTTGTTGAAAAATATTGACACGAAAGCGACCGATGCCATGTTCAGAAATGGCAAGATTCATTTCTGGTGAGCGTTCGAATTCGGCTTGCTGGTCTTCATCCATCAAGACCATTGCCATCGACTGGACCCGACCTGGTGGTAAGGGTGTGCTTTCTATTGGTGTTAATACGCCCTGCATTTTGATACTTGGGTGCGCACCCGTGGTTAAATAGAGATCGGACCCCTCTTTTAGGACGAGTATTTTGAGATAATCTTTGAATTCCATGGGTGTCTGTACCGGGTTTATTGTTGGAAGCTTATGTCAGAGGTTATCGGCGGATACTTATTGCGGCTTTAATGTTGAAAACACTAATACTATCGCGCTGAAGTGGGTAAAATGGAAGAATTCGAGTATCAGAACTTGAAGTTCATCACAAAACGAGCGGCTTGAGCGATTGGCATTAGCCAATTACGCGGAAGAAACTCTTGGGGTGCGCTAAAGAGCACTGAGTTAATCAATTGCCTACTCTTGGTAGGCAGAACACGAGGAATTAATTCATGACGATGGATGATCGCGACGGCGTCATTTGGTTTGACGGCGAGTTAGTGCCTTGGCGTGACGCCAAGATACATGTTTTAACGCACACCTTGCATTATGGTTTAGGGGTATTTGAAGGTGCGCGCGCCTATAAAACTGACCAAGGCGCCGCTATTTTTAGGTTGCAAGATCATACCGATCGATTGTTTGATTCGGCGCATATCCTAAATATGTCCATGCCCTATAGCAAAGATGAAATTAATAAAGCGACCATTCAAGCGGTCGCTGAGAATAATCTTGATTCAGGTTATATACGGCCGATGTGCTTTTATGGCTCAGAAGGTATGGGCTTGCGTGCTGATAATTTAAAAACGCATGTCATCGTCGCCGCTTGGGCATGGGGCTCTTATATGGGCGAAGAGAACATGGCTAAGGGGATTAAGGTTAGGACGTCTTCTTACACTCGCCATCGCACGAATATTGCGATGTGTCGCGCCAAGACTAATGGTAACTATGTCAACTCAATGATGGCGCTATCTGAGGCATTGGCTGTTGGTTGCGATGAAGCCTTGTTGCTCGATGTCGATGGCTTTGTTGCTGAAGGCAGCGGTGAAAATATTTTTATTGTAAAAAATAATGTTCTTTATACTCCGGACCTGGGCTCTGCTTTAGCGGGAATTACACGTGACACGATGTTTGCTTTAGCGCGCGAATCGGGCTATGAAGTCGTTGAAAAACGCATCACACGTGATGAAGTGTATATCGCGGATGAGGCATTTTTTACGGGGAGCGCTGCTGAAGTAACACCTATTCGTGAACTTGATGGTCGCGCCATTGGTAATGGTGGGCGTGGACCGGTGACCGAAGAACTACAGGCCTTATACTTTGATCAAGTTCACGGGCGTCGTACTGAACATCCAGAATGGTTGAGTTACGTACGTAAGTAAGTGATGACGTTTAATTACTATGAGACCTTTGCACGAAGCATCTTTTCCGCTATGGCGGTGTTTACCCCTCAAGGGGGTACTCAGAAAAATAGTCTAAAAATGCTCATTTACTCATGTAAACTGCGCTTTTTCGACGATTTTTACCTTGCCCTAACGAAAAATCACCATCGTGCAAAGGTCTCACTATCGCTTTAAATAGACTGGAGGTAACATTTTGGCATCGATGAATACGTCAGGAAATACTAACCTTATTGAGCCGAATGCAGAAAATCGCTATGAGGTAACCAAGGCTGACCTGCCTTTGCATTGTCCTATGCCAGGCATGAGCTTATGGAATTCACATCCGCGTGTATTTTTGGAGGTTGAAGAGAAAAGTAGCGCTAAGTGCCCGTATTGTGGGGCGGACTACATATTGATTAGCTAATCCAGATGATAGTTTTCTTTCGATTGTAAGTTTGTAAAGACACATTATTGTCATGGTGGCGTTACATGCTGACTAAATTTTACTAACTCCTAAATATAGATAATGGACCGTATAATGATAGTTCAATCTTGGCTTTACAGAAGGTCACGCTGGTCGACGCGATGCGTGCAAAGTGCTAAATATGGCTGCTGATATTGGCATGCATGCTGAGCAATCAGCTTTACACAAGATGAGTTATTTTTTCTTAGTAGCAATATTTTTCTTTAGTTTTTTGTCTAAAGCCGGTATGAATATTTTTAATGGTTTCCTCTTCTTGGCTTCTTTTCTTTTACTTTGGCGTGCAGGTTTGGAGCCACTCCGTGCCTATCCATGGTGGGTTTTTATTGTTATACCTTTATCGATTGGATTGTTGGTGTCGCCGTTGACGCTAGCGGGGGGGGTAGAGGAGACAGGCCATTTTTTATCGCGCTTTAAGTTTTTTTTATTACCGATTGCTATCGTTCTGGTGGCGCATGATCGTAAGGCATTTCTTAATTTATTTATAGCTGTTTGGGTTTCAGCATTACTTGCTACATTGTATGGCCTCAGTCATGCGGAGCAACGAGTGATGGGTGGATTTCATGGTATTCACTTTATTTTGCGTAATGCAGACATGTTGATAGTTGTCATCTTGACGATGATGGTTTTCTTGTTGGATAGAGATTTTTATTCGGCCCACAAGAAATGGGTTTGGTTGATGTGGCCTTCTTTGCTACTGTTTGGTTATGGGCTAGTAATGAGTGCTTCACGTGGTTCGTGGCTCGGTTTTTTTATTGGTATCTTGGCGTTCGCAGTGTTTTTTTACCGTCGATTATTGGTCGTAATTTTCGTTGTAGCAGTTGCCGTTGTGATGTTTGCAAACGACAGCAAATTTTTTCATGAAGCCGAATCGATGGCTGAACTGGAAGCTAATCATTCCAATAGTGCAAGATTGCAGCTTTGGAGGTCGGGTTGGGACTTTTCGCTCGATCACTTTTGGTTGGGAGCTGGTCACTCACAGGTGGAGCCGTTATTCTTAGATTTTTTTTATAGTAAGCCTGCTGATTATCAGGAGAAATATAATCTCGCTTCGCAATATCCATGGGATTTTCATAATAGTTATTTGCAAATTCTGGTGGAGTGGGGCGCGCTCTACTTTATTGCACTGGCTGTTGGTGGAATAGTATTGTTCTTTAAGCTTTATCAATCATTATCTCGAGTTTCTCCATCGAACCGATACTTTGTGAAGGCCGCGATTGTTGTATCGGTGGGTTATCTGGCGGCACAATTTTTTCACAATGAATTATATGGTTACGGAACTGTCATTTACCTGTTGTTGCTTACATCAGGCCTGTCTGCTGTAAGTTGGCAAGGCAATGAATCAGAGGCAGGTAGGCGAGACAACTAGAAATGGAAAAATCTCATAAGCTTCGGGCATCACTTATCATTTCAGTTTATAACTGTGATGATTTTTTGCGTGCAGTGCTTGAGTCTATTGCCCAGCAATCCTGTCAAGATTTTGAGTTGATTGTTGCAGAGGATGGTCAGCATGACTCTATTGTAAAAGTAATCACAGCTTTTACTTTGAGTCATGGGATTCCTGTTACGCATTTGACCCAGCCTGATATGGGTTTTCGTAAAAATAAAATTTTGAATCAAGCCATCTGCGTTAGTGAGGGACAGTATTTGTTGTTCATTGATGGGGATTGCTTGCTGCATAAGCATTATGTTGCGACTATGTTACGACATGTGGAAAAGGGGCTATGTTTGTTTGGTCGCCGTGCCATGCTCGATAAAAAGCTAAGTCAAAAAATGCTTTTTCAAAAAAGTGGTTTGGCAATAAGTGTGGCAAGACTACTCTTTTCTCGTAGTCGCCATATAGAAGAGGGGCTTTATCTTCCGTTTTTGAAATCCAGCAAGGAATCGGGTTTGAGAGGGCATAGTTTCATTTTGGATCGTCGTGATATTGTCGCTATAAATGGGTTTGATGAAGACTTTACTGAACCATATTTTGGTGAAGATACTGATATAGAGAGGCGGCTTAAGTTAGCAGGTGTTGTGTTTAGATGTTTACGTTTTTCAGCTTTGCAGTATCATCTATATCATGACTCAGGTGATAGGTCCAGGGCATGGAACATTAGCCGGCAACTTTATAGGAAGAAGTCTGCGCTTATGAGTCCAGTATGTGTTAGTGGCTTGAGTCAGTATATTTGATGAATCAATTGCAGTTTCATTAGGCATGCCTTCCTTATGGAAGGCTCAATGAAATTATTTTTACTGGAGTGATAGTTTTGACATGTTGTCGGCAATCATTATTACAAAGAATGAGCAAGATAGAGTGGGCCGCTGCCTTCGTTCGGTTGCAGGTATTGCGGACGAAATAATTGTGGTTGATAGCGGAAGTGATGATGATACTGTCGCTATTGCAAAAACCTATACCGATAAAGTGTATGTTGCTGCTTGGCCAGGGTATGGCTTACAAAAGCAAAGAGCTTTAGAGCACGCCACAAAGGAATGGGTGCTGTCGATTGATGCGGATGAAGTATTAACTCCTGAGCTTGCCGATGAGATTAAATCGGTGCTTTCTTCATCGCCGACTGAAGTATCGTTTAAGATGCAATGGGCGGTTATGTTATTTGGTCGGCGCCTTGATCATGGTCGCAGTGCTCGTTTTGTCGAGCGTCTATTTCGACGAGAAGGCGCACGCTTTAGTGATGATATTGTTCATGAGAAGATAATTCTTCCTAAAGGTAAGATATCTAATCTAAAAAACCGTTTGCTGCATTACTCTAATCGTGATTTCAAACATTTGCTCGATAAGATGAGCCTGTATTCCAATCTCGGCGCAGAGAAGCGACATAAAGCGGGTCGTTATGGAGGTGGTCTTATTGTCGCGGCATTACGTTCTATTTTAGTTTTCTTTCAAATCTATATATTACGGTTAGGAATGCTTGATGGTGGTCGTGGTTTTTTAATGGCTGCTATCTATGCGCAATACACGTTTAATAAATACGCGGGTGCTTGGGCAATACGCGAAAACAAGAATGCTAGTTGACTATGCTGGGTGATACCAGTAAGCCGATGAATATACTAATATTTACTGCATCGGATAGCTCTTTTAATAGCATACGTCCGGAAGCTGAGATTTTTATCGAGTTGGTCAGGCGTGGGCACACTGTCACGATAATAACGCATGCTGATACTGAGTACGGCAAACGTTATGCGGAGAATGGAGTTAACGTTATCAATGGTGCGCCTAAAAAGAAAATTTGCCGTGATTCGATAGCGTTAGTACAAGAAGAGCTATCGAAGCGGCCCTACGATATTTTGTTGGCGACAAATTCGAAATCGATTCCGAATGCAGCGTTTGCAGCGAAAGGCAGCCGAGTAAAATTAGTCACTTATCGTGGTACGACGGGTGGGCTTTATCGCCACGACCCGAGTGCTTATCTTACTCATTTGCATCCGCGTGTTGATGGCATTATCTGTGTTTCAGAAGCCGTACGGCAGGATGTTGTAAGCAAGGTATGGAAGAAAAAGCAAAACGTAGTAGCTATTCACAAAGGGCATGAGTTAGCTTGGTACAACAAGCCAGCATCTAATCTCAGTGAATTCGGTATTGGTGGTAATGATTTCACCGTTATTTGTGCGGTCAATGCTCGGCCCAGCAAAGGCTTAAGTGTGATGTTGGAAGCAGCACATTATCTGGCTGATATTGCAAATTTACATTTGCTTTTAGTGGGCAAGAATATTGATAAAGAACCCTATATCGAGAAAATATCGAGTCATGCTATGCGAGCGCGCATTCATCTTGCTGGGTATCGCCACGATGCGCCTGAATTAATTGCGGCGAGTGATGTGTTGGTGCAGCCGTCAATTAGTGGTGAAGGCTTGCCTAGAGCGATGATGGAAGCGATGTGCTATGGCATCCCTTGTGTCGTCACTGATACCGGCGGGGGCAAGGAAGTGCTTGAAGATGGTGTTACAGGTTTTATTGTGCCGGTTAAAGATTCTGCGGCGATTGCTGATCGTGTGCGTAGGCTCTACAACGATTCAGCGTTGAGAGCGGAGATGTCGTTGCGATGCAAAGAAAAAATAACGAATGATGTGTCGCTTGAAAAGACAGTTGATCAATTCGTCGATTATTTTCAAAGGTTGATAGTGACCTAAAAATTATTAGCAAAACTTTTTCCGTATTTTATAACGCCGTATTGGGTCGAGGTATTTCTTCCGGAGGCCCTTATGCCCATGGCTTAAAAACCATTCAACTGCGTCTAACATTCTATCGCTTGATTTGCCATCTGTAAGCGGGTGTATGGCCGCAGAATAATGTTTGATTGCTTGCATGAGTTTTTCTGGTCTGGAAATGGCCTGAGCAACGAGATTTTCTATTTCATCTGCATTATCAGTATTGAGAAAATAGGGACTTTCAACTAAATTTCTAAAAGTAACCACTGGCTTTTGTGTTAATAGAAATTCATACATGATTGATGAGGTATCGCAAAGCATGACGTCGGCCTGCAACAGTAGCGGTATTAAATCATCGCTTTCGATGTAGCGTAGCGTGTCACACTGCATCGCTTTATAAACTGAAACTATTTCAGGCTTTATTTTTGGGTGCAGTGTTACCAGCCATTGCCAATTTGATTTGGCAGAAAGTTGTTTGATCGTGCTTACGAGATGTGGGGCCGATGTTAAGCGTTCCGAGAACGTTGACGAATAGAGGATGGTTGGTTTTTTGTTTGGTTCATCTCGGTCTGTGTTATTGAATAAGGGGTCAAGCTTAGGCCAGCCAGTTTCTACTACCCTGAAATTTTTATGTTTATCTGCTAAAGCTTGGAACGGCTCAGTGGTGTCAGGGCCTTGTGTGCAGTAAAGGTCGAAAAACCCCCGAACCTTAAATTTATTCTTTTTGCCCGCGACATTAAAGCCATGGAACACGCTGACCTTGATACCAGGGATCATGTAGGGGATAACATCGCCAGGTGCGTAACAGACATCCGGCATATAGCGTATGGCTTCTTCTACGCTATGGAGTTGCTGCTCATCATCGCGCAGATACGCGTAATTGAGTTCTTTCCCTGCGAGTAACCACCTTACCTCACCACCACGAGCTCGAATAGCGTCTTGAAGGGGGCGCAGTATGGAATAAGAGTAATTTTGGGTAATAAAAAATAAATGACGTTGGGCAATCATGCCAGGTCGCTATGTTTGAAAAGAAATAGCTATAATTATATACGATACGTCAATTTCCATAGATAGTGGCGTTAGACTGTCATTATTTTAGCGTTGAAGGTTAGAATGGCGCTGAGTTTTACTTGAGCTTGAGTTAAGCAGTGTATTACTGCTCCAATAATGCCTAGACACATCGATCCAAGACACCTCTGTTTGTTGCGCCTTTCAGCCTTAGGCGATGTTACGCATGTTTTGCCAGTAATCAGCGCTATACGAAAAGCGTGGCCTGACTGCAAAATCAGTTGGATCATTGGTGAGCTTGAGAAGGGCTTGTTTCCAGATCTTCCCGGTGTTGAATTTATTGCTTTTAATAAAAAAGCAGGGCTAGCAGGGTACCGCCAATTATTTTCTGTATTGAGGTATCGCCGATTTGATGTGTTGTTGCATATGCAGTTGTCGCTGCGTGCAAACCTAATTGCTGCGATGGTAAAAGCTCCTGTAAAGGTCGGTTTTGATAAAAAAAGGTCAAAAGAGGGTCATTCCTTGGTCACTAACCACTCTATCGCGCAGAGTCCTCAGCAACATGTGTTAGAAGCGTTACTGAGTTTCCTGCCGCCTATAGGTTTAGAAAGTAATGAAATTGACTATGCCATGCCAGTATCACTATCCGCAGCGGATGCAGCAGGTGATCTAGTCTGTATTGATGGGCCCTATGTTGTGATTAGTCCTGCATCGAGCCATGCATTACGTAACTGGACTTCTGCTGGCTACGCGGCTGTAGCTGATCATCTTATTCGTAAGCATGGGCTGGCAGTGGTGCTTTGTGGTGGCAGAAGTGAATTGGAGCGTAAGCTCGGGTTAAATATTGCAAGAAAGATGCAAGGCAAACCACATAATATTATTGGCAAAGACACGTTAGAGCAGATGGTGGCGATATTAAGCAAAGCGCTTTTTTTGCTTAGTCCTGACTCTGGCCCCGCGCATATTGCCAATGCTGTTGGTACGCCAGTGCTAGGTTTGTACGCGGCAACGGATCCTCAGCGTTCAGGGCCATATCATAGTCGTCATTGGTGTATTGATGCTTATGCTAGGGCGGCTGAGAAATTTTTGGGCAAAAAACCGTCAGAACTGAAGTGGGGCAAGAAAATTGAGATGCCAGGAGTTATGTCATTAATTGAGATTGATGAGGTGATTCAGCGCACGGACCAAATGTTGGCTGAACTGTCACGCTAATTATTATTGGGCCGCAAATAATCAGCATAAGATTTTTCCTCGACCACTGTTGAGCCTAACGCTACATTGATTTCTCGTTTAATTGTGGCACGTTCATCATTGGTAAAATACACGGCTCGTGCCAAGGCAATAAATTTTTCATTGAAATTGGCGTTACGTTCAAGGTCACGTATGTCATCTTCGATAACCCAGAGTTTAGTGTTAATTTCGCGCAAGGCTTGCCACTGTTGAGAAATGTCTGCATTCCCATCGTGGTGTTGTTCCCACACAGTATTTAATAGCTTAAGTTCATGACGAATATTTTTCAGCTTATTTTCGTCTGTAATGCGTTGAGACTTGATTTCAAGAATAGTGATTTTATCGATTAGTTCACCAAAGGATATCGGTGTCATCACCTCGTTAATCGCTTTATTCATTTAGGGTATGTCTCGCTATTATTTGGTTGTTTGTGCTGGGTGCTGTGCCAGTTTGATACACTACACCAGTACTCCATCAATATAGCCTTGTTGGAGTACTAGATAGCTAAAAAATAATGGGCGAGCACAAGAGTAAACGTGAATCAGGTCATTCAATCCAGTAATCAGTATATCTTATTTGATCCAGCATTTTTGGCTGACGACGATAGCGCGAAGTTATTTTTCACCGATATGAATGACGATGCTAGCGATGAAAGTGCGGATAAGCCGGGGCGTGGTGAGGCCAGATTTTTTCAGTGTGGGCCCCATGCGTTGGTAGTAAAACATTATTTACGCGGGGGTTGGCTTGCTCGTTTTGTCCGTGATCAATATTACGGTTGTGACGCTGAGGTAACTAGAGCATTCAGGGAATGGCGTTTGTTGGCGACGATGAGAGAAAAGGGGCTGCCGGTTCCTAAGCCTGTCGCTGCTCGTGTCGTGATGAAGCATTGTTTTTACCGAGCAGATCTTGTTACGCTACAAATACAAGATGCAAGGACGCTGTCCCAGTATTTATCTGAGGCAGGCTTTAAACAAGAGGGCTGGCAGGCTATTGGTGAATGCATTAAACGCTTTCACCGGCACGGTGTTTATCACGCTGATCTCAATGCGAGCAATATTTTGATTAATCAGCAGCAAGAATTGTTTGTGCTCGACTTCGATAAAGGCGCCATAAAAATGGGTGATCTATGGAAGATCGATAATCTTGATCGCTTAAAACGATCATTGCTGAAATATAAGAAAAAAAATACGGATTTTGGTTTTGTGTCGAGTGACTGGGCTCAGCTGATGAGTGGCTATATTCATTCGTAGAGCGAGTGTTACTTTGATATTGTTGGTATTGTTATTCGGAGGATTACTTTATTGGATTGTCTGAATACTTGAATCGTCTGTGGACCCAGTAGTATTGCTCCGGATATTCACGCGCAACATTTTCGATCAATTGATTGATCTTCGTTGCATCCGCAGATAGATCATGGCTTGGAAAATTTTCAATTGCAGGTAATAGACGTAGTTCGTAATCAAGGCCATTTGATTTTCGAATAGGGAAATAAGGGATCACTGGTGCACCACTGAGCTTGGCGATGCGTGATGTGCCGGGGTTAGTTGCGACATTATGACCGAAAAAAAGTGCCTGAATACTGTTGCGACCACCGTAAGCTTGGTCGGGTGCGTACCAAACAATCAATCCTTTCTTTAAGCTGCGCAACATTTGTTTGACATCGTCACGGGCGATCATTGTGCTAAACCAGCGCTGCCTACCTTTTTTTATGGCTGCTTCGAAGACCGGGTTCTCATGTGGTCGATACATGCCATGAATGTCGAGTTGTGTATCACGTTGTAACAAGGCGCCGCCAATTTCTAAAGAGGTAAAATGAGCGCTGAGTAACAATACGCCGTTGCCTTTTTTTAGTGCTTTGTGTAGATGTTCTTGCCCGGTGATTTCGATTTTTGCAGGAATCTGGCCGCCATGTTTCCACCACGTTATCAGCATCTCCATTGTCATTATGCCAAGCGCTTGGAAATGCGCGTAAACCAGCGCATCAATATTACCGGGTGTTTTCTCTGGAAAGGCGCGCTGTAAATTGCTTTGAGCTATGTGCCGGCGTCGGCCAACTAATCGATGCAGTATGTGGCCAAGAGGTGGCCCAAGCCGCATTAATGTGTTGGCAGGTAGTAGCGCAATGAAGCGGATGATCGCTACCGCCAACCACGATGGCCAATGACGAGGGTGATAAAGCTCGGAGTGTTTCAAGTGTCGTTTTTAAGTGTTGGACGGCGTTGGAATTAAGCGTGTTATGCTAACATATGTCATCCTAATGGTCGTTCAACAGAGGCATTCAGTATACTCTTAAGGTACGGGTTTATTGGTTTAGCCAAGCAGATTACGAATGCGTTACCTCTATACTTTACTTGCTTTGCCAGTGGCCATTTTCTTTGAGCTCCGCCTATGGTGGCGAGCGCTTTGGTCAAAGCAAGCCAATCACTCATGGCGGCAGCGGCTTGGTCAAACGCCTGTTTTTTCTGTTGCGCCTATTTGGTTGCATGCCGTGTCTGTGGGCGAGGTGCAGGCAGTTGTTCCCTTATTAAAACGCATTATTGAGCGCTACCCTGATACGCCAGTATTGGTCACTACCATGACATCGACGGGTGCTGATCGTCTTAAGCAAAGCTTGGGTGATCACGTTACGCACTCTTATTTACCCTATGACTTACCGTTTGCGGTGAAGCGTTTTCTCAAGCGCAGCCAGCCGCGTATAGGTTTGATAATGGAAACTGAAATTTGGCCCAATCTCTATCACTATGCTGCAGGCGAATCGATTCCTTTAATGCTAGTGAATGCACGCTTGTCGCATCGCTCGGTACGTTCTTATGGCCGTTTTCAGAGTCTGACACAAAGTACATTAGGTTGTTTGGACGTGGTGGCAGCGCAGGCATTAGCCGATGCAGAGCGATTTATTGCATTAGGGGTGCCGCGCGAGCGCGTATTTATGACTGGTAATGTTAAGTTTGATATTAGTGTTGCTTCAAGCCTGCTTGAAGAGGCAGAGGCGTTGCGCCGTATTTGGGGGGCTAGCCGCTCAATTTGGATTGCCGCCAGCACACATGAAGGTGAAGATGAGCAGGTGTTGCAAGGTTTTAATCTTGTCCAAAAAATGGTACCTCACGCATTGCTCGTATTGGTGCCGCGTCACCCAGAACGGTTTGATAAGGTGCAGTCGCTTTGTGAAAAGCAGGGGTTCAATGTTATACGGCGTAGTACCGGCGTGATGTGCGTAGAGGATACCGACGTTTTTCTTGGCGATACGATGGGTGAGTTGAATACGTTTTATGCGGCGGCAGATGTCGCCTTTGTTGGTGGTAGTCTTGTTCCCATTGGTGGGCATAATTTATTAGAACCCGCTGCTGTGGGTTTGCCTGTGATTATTGGGCCTTACACGCACAACTTCGAATACATTAGTGAGCTATTATTAGATAAAGGTGCAGCACGACGGGTAATTGATGCTAATGAGCTTGGTTTGGCAGTGATTGAATTCTTGAAAGAACCGAATTTACGTGATGATGCTGGTGAGCAAGGGAGGCGAGTCGTTGAGCAGAATCGCGGCGCCGTTGATGCAGTAAAGCTATTGATTGCTAAGTATCTTGATCCTATTGCAGAGTGATTGCTGACGAATTATTCAGCCTTTCAGCCAGCGATTAACTTCTCGAATATCATTATTAGTCAGCGTGCCGGCAGCTTGTTTTAAGCGTAATGTATTCAAAATATAATCATAGCGCGCTCGCGCTAAATCGCGTTTCGCACCAAATAAAACACGTCGCGCATCGAGCACATCAACTGTTGTGCGAGTGCCAACTTCTAAGCCTACCTCGTTTGCTTCCAAGGCGCTTTGAGTCGACTTTTCTGCCTGTTTGAGTGCTTTCACGCGGCTGATACTTGCTAACACGCCTAGATAGGATTCTCTGACTTGACGAACTGTGCTACGACGTTGTTGTTCTAAAAATTGATTTGATTCGTCTAAACGTGCTCGCGCTTCACGAGCTTGAGAGAAAATGCGACCACCTGCATAGAGCGGAACATTGAGCTCTAAGCCGAGTGCGGTATTGTCGATTTCGCTACCACCGAGACTGCCACCACCTGAAATGCTGTTAGATCGACTGGCTACAATGTCGAGCGTGGGATATAAACCGGATTTCGAACGCTCAATAGCATGTTGCAGATTTATGCTAGCAAACTCTGCTGCCAATACAGTTAAATTCTCATTTAATGCAACTTCAACCCAGCGGTCTATGTTTTGTGGGTCAGGTGAAGGCAGCGGTGTATTGGCAATGAGGGGTGCTAATATTTCATGGTAGTTATCGGTGACTTCACGTAAGCCTTCACGAGAGCTGAGTAAGGTATTATCCGCATCAATTTCGTCAGCGATAGATAGATCAAAGCTAGCTTGCGCCTCATTAACATCGGTAATAGGAATCAAGCCCACTTCAAATCGTTCGTTAGTTTGATCAAGTTGACGTGCGATAGATTCTTTTTCGGCTTTGGCGAAAGTGAGATTATCTTCTGCAGCGAGAACATTAAAATAACGTTCAGCAACACGTACAATCAAGCCTTGTTCCGCATTTGATAGGTTGGCTTGGGCTTCGCCAATGATGGCATCGGTTTGGCGTTGCTGCACAATTGAGTCACGATTGTAGACAGGTTGCGTAAGGTTGAGTGTATAGCCACGAGAATTAAAATCTTCATTACCGCTGAATAAGCTGCCCGCACCAAATTGGCGGTCTTGCGAGTTATCGGTGGTGTTTGCGTTGAAACTAATGCTCGGTAAAAAATTGGCGCGTGCCTGAGGGCGAGATTCTAATGCAGCGGTATAAGCAGCTTTAGCTTGATTAACCTGAGGGTCATTTTCTAAGGCTAAGCTTAGAATTTCTTCAAGGTTTACCGCGTGCGTATTGAGCGATAAGCAAAAGGCAGCAAACAAGCACAGTAACCGAACTGATATTCTCATACTATTCGCGGTGTCGCTGTTTAAAATACGAAGCGAGAAGGTGTTGAAGCGTTTTGTAATGGTGCTAAGTCTGTTTCAAATAAGCTTTGCTTTACCCATTCACCCATAGTAACGCGGGTAACGAGCAAGGCTTCCATGATTGGAGCCTGGCCTGCAATAACAAATAAACGCCCGCCGACGTTCAGCCTTTTTTGAAAGGCATCAATATAGTGTGGTAAGGAACCGGTGACAGCAATCACGTCATAGGTTTCTTCGTCGGTTTTCCAGCCATGGGATGCATCACCATGCTCAAGGGTGACATTGTTAATGCCATGGGCTTCAAGGCGCGACTTGGTTTGCGCTAAGAAGTCTTCATGAATGTCGACGCTGGTGACGTGCGCAGCCAGTTTAGCTAGCATAGCGGTGACGTAGCCGCTGCCAGTGCCGATCTCGAGAGTGCTCTCTGAGTCGTGGATATTGAGTGCTTGCACCATGCGTGCTTCGAGTTTGGGGGGCATCATTAGTTCGCCGTGGTCTAGGCCTATGCTGACATCGGCATAGGCTAAAGATTTATTGGCATCGCTAACGAAGGCGTCGCGCGGCAGACTCTCCAATAAATCCAAGACACGTTGATCCAGCACATCCCATGGGCGGATTTGCAGTTCAATCATATTAAATCGAGCTTGAGCAAGTTCCATCATCTTCACCAATAGCGACCGAAATAAGGCCTATTTTAGCTAGCCTAGCAGTATCGTGCCAGTATACACATTACGCTCGTGTGAATTGTCACACTACGATGGTATCCTATGCGGTAACAAGTGTTGCGGGGGTGCCTTCGGTATGAATGCCAGGCTGAGAAAGACCCATTGAACCTGACCCGGTTAATACCGGCGGAGGGAAGCAGCTAGATGATTATCTGCTCGAGTTCTTTCTCTTTTCTCCGCTTAATTTATGCCTTCTAGGAGCATGACCATGAGCGCAATAAAAGAGCGTGTACTAAGCAAGACAGCGCAGGTCGATAAGGCTGCCATTGAAAATTTCCCTAATTCGCGTAAAATTTATGTCGAAGGTTCACGGCCAGATATTCAAGTGCCGATGCGTGAAATTACGCTAAGTGATACACCGCTGACCATTGGGGTTGAGCACAACCCTGTAGTGGTTGTGTATGATACCTCAGGCCCCTATACCGATCCAAATGTAAAAATCGATGTGCGTAATGGTCTCGCACCGATGCGTACGCCGTGGATAAAAGAACGTGGTGATACCGAGGTCTTAGAGCAAATCAGCTCAGAATACGGGCGTCGTCAAGCTGAAAACCCAGAGTTGGCCTCCATCCGGTTTACCGCGCAACGGCCCTCACGTCGCGCTAAGGCAGGCGCTAATGTTTCGCAAATGCATTACGCCAAGCGCGGCATTATTACTTCAGAAATGGAATATGTCGCGATTCGAGAAAATCAGCGCCGCGAGCAATTGGCTGAAATTGCTACTGAAACCAAAGGCGAGTCATTTGGTGCGTCGATACCCGCTTATGTGACACCAGAGTTTGTCCGCGATGAAGTCGCACGCGGTCGCGCGATTATTCCTGTCAATATTAACCACCCAGAAGTCGAGCCGATGATTATTGGCCGAAACTTCCTCGTTAAAATTAACGGCAACATTGGTAATTCCGCCGTGACCTCTTCGATCGAAGAAGAAGTAGAAAAAATGACCTGGTCGATTCGTTGGGGTGGAGACACCGTGATGGATCTTTCTACCGGTAAAAATATTCACGAAACGCGCGAATGGATTTTACGAAACTCACCGGTGCCTATCGGCACGGTACCCATCTACCAGGCCTTGGAAAAAGTTGATGGAAAGGCCGAAGACCTGACGTGGGAATTATTCCGCGATACGCTAATTGAACAAGCTGAGCAAGGGGTTGATTATTTCACCATTCATGCTGGCGTGTTATTGCGTTACGTTCCTTTAACCGCTAAGCGTATGACCGGAATTGTGTCTCGTGGCGGTTCGATCATGGCCAAATGGTGTTTGGCGCATCACAAAGAAAATTTCCTCTATACCCATTTCGAAGATATTTGCGAAATAATGAAAGCCTATGACGTGTCTTTCTCGTTAGGCGACGGTTTGCGTCCAGGTTCAATTGCTGACGCTAATGATGCCGCCCAGTTTGGTGAGTTAGAAACTTTAGGTGAGCTGACAAAAATCGCCTGGAAACATGACGTGCAAACCATGATCGAAGGCCCAGGTCATGTGCCTATGCACTTGATTAAAGAGAATATGGATAAGCAGCTCGAATGCTGTGATGAAGCGCCATTCTATACGCTAGGTCCACTAACCACAGATATCGCGCCAGGCTATGATCATATTACGTCAGGCATAGGTGCCGCAATGATCGGTTGGTTTGGTACGGCTATGTTGTGTTATGTCACACCCAAAGAGCATCTTGGTTTGCCGAATAAAGACGATGTTAAAGAAG
>NVRQ02000055.1 GCA_002400905.2 Gammaproteobacteria bacterium
AAGCATGAGTATTGCAGAGTTATCCATCAAAAATAGATTGCTCAGCGTGATTGTTATTCTAATCTGTTTGATTGGTGGTTGGAATGCTTACCAGTCAATGCCGCGGTTTGAAGATCCTGAATTTACCATTAGAACAGCGCTGATATTTACGGCTTATCCGGGGGCGAGTCCTGAGGAAGTTGCTGCTGAAGTTTCAGAGCCGCTGGAAACGGTCTTGCAGCAATTGCAGGAAGTCAAAAAAATTAAGTCCAAGTCTACAGCCGGGATGTCTGAAATTACGGTTGAGATTAAATATAAATTCTCGAAAGACAAAGCGGCTTTGCAAATTGTTTGGGCCAAGCTGCGCAACAAAATAAAAGATGCCGAATCGTCGTTACCGCAAGGCACCGGAACGCCATTAGTGAACGATGATTTTGGCGATCTTTATGGTTGGTCCTATTTTATAACAGGTGACAGCTACAGCCCGGCCGAGCTGCGTAGTTATGCTAAAGCGTTGCAAAAAGAAATTCTACAAGTTGAAAATGTCGGTAAAGTTGCGCTGGCAGGCGAACAGCAAGAACAAATTTTTGTTGAAATGACGCGTGGACAATCCGCCGCGCTGGGTGGCTCTATTTCCGCCCTTTACGATATTCTCAGCCAGCAAAATGCCGTGGTATCAGCAGGCAGTGTGGCCATTGGCGACCAACGATTAATCATTGATCCATCAGGTGCCATCGATACGATTGAGTCCATTAAAAACCTGCTGGTTTCGACATCCTCTGATGGCAAAATCACCTATTTGGGTGACATCGCCAATGTATATCGTGGCTATAAAACACCCACACAGCAAATCGTTCGTTACGATGGCAAGTTTGCGATTGCCTTAGGGGTCTCCAGTACCTCGGGTGGCAATGTGGTGGAGATCGGTAAAGCAGTCGATCAAAAAATTCGTGATGCCCAAAGCCGTAGACCCTTGGGGATGGATGTCTCTACTTATTATAATCAGGGAGAAGTCGTTAAAGCATCCGTTGACAATTTTGTCGTTAACGTCATTGCGGCTTTAGTGATTGTTATTGTCACCTTGCTTATTTTTATGGGCTTGCGCTCAGCCATTGTGATTGGCTTTATTCTTCTGTTGACCATTGCGGCCACGCTGCTCACCATGAAGTTAATGGGTATCCCGATGCACCGGATTTCTCTGGGTGCTTTGATTATCGCGTTGGGGATGATGGTGGATAATGCCATTGTGGTGACCGAGGGCATTCTCGTGGGTGTGCAACGTGGTATTAAGAAACTTGATATCGCCAAAAAGATAGTGACCCAGACAAAATGGCCGCTGTTGGGTGGAACATTGGTGGGAATTATTGCTTTTGCGCCGATAGGTTTTGCCCCAGGCCAAACAGCGGAATATACCGGTGATCTATTTTGGGTAATTATGATTTCATTACTCTTTAGTTGGGTTTTTGCCATTACCATCACGCCGTTGAGTTGTTATGTGCTATTTCCTGAAGCCCAAGATAATCCCGAAGCAGAAAAGGAAGGTGCTTTTTACCGCAATTATAAAAAAATGATGCGCGGTGCCTTACATATTCGTTGGTTGATTATTCCCGCTGCCGTAGGATTGTTGGTTGTCTCTATTTGGGGTGCGCAATTTATGACGCAAGGATTCTTTCCCCGTTCGACCACGCCACAACTGGTGGTTGATTACTGGCTACCTGAGGGAACGCGCATTGAGCGTACCGAAAAGGACATGCAGGAGATAGAAGCTTTTATTGGCAAACTGGATGACGTGAATACGGTGCAAACGCTGATTGGGCAAGGCGGTATTCGCTATATGCTCACCTATGTGCCTGAGTCGCCCAACAGTTCTTACGGTCAGTTTCTGGTGAAGGTGGATGATTACTTGAAGATTGATGCCATGATGCCAATAATTCAGGATCATATTAAAAGCAACTATCCTGATGCCGATGCCAAGGCGTGGCGCTTTATTTTAGGGCCTGGTGGGGGTTCCGCGATCGAAGCGGAATTTAGAGGGGCCGATCCGAAGGTGTTACGTCATCTTGCCAATCAGGCAACCGATATTATGCGCGCTGAACGCACCTTATCCGTTAAAAATGACTGGCGTGATCCGGTTAGCGTGATTGAACCGATTTACTCCGAAACCAAAGGTCGCCGTGCGGGTGTTTCCAGAAAAGATCTGGCAGAGGCTTTAACCCAGCATTACTCGGGCAAGCAGGTCGGTGTATACCGGGAAGGTGAAGATCTTATCCCCATTATCGCTCGCAACCCAGAGACGGCAACTGCCTCGATTGATAACATCAAAAGTCTTCAGGTTTTGAGTTCAGCGACAGGAGAAATGCTGCCTATTGCTCAGGTAACGGATGGTTTTAGAACCATCTGGCGTGATGGACAAGTTCGCAGTGAAAATCGGACTTTAATTATTAAAGCACAAAGTGATCCTCATCCAGATGAACTGGCAGCCACATTATTAAATAGAATGCGTGCCGATATCACTGCCATCGAATTGCCTAATGGTTACACTTTGCAGTGGGGAGGTGAAGAGAAAGATTCAGCTGAATCCAACGAAGATCTGATGTCGACCATCCCAATGGGGCTTTTAGCCATGGTCTTGGTCGTGGTTATTTTATTTGGAAAAATTAAACAGCCATTGGTGATTTGGCTGGTGGTCCCCGGTCTATTTATTGGCGTGGTATTTGGTTTGATAGTGACAGGTGTTCCACTGGAGTTTATGGGCATACTCGGCATTCTTTCCTTATCAGGGCTGCTGATTAAAAATGCCATTGTGCTTGTCGATCAGATGGATTTTGAAATTGACAGTGGTAAAGCGCGATTTGATGCGGTGGTGGATGCTGCCACCAGTCGAGTTCGACCCGTTATGATGGGTACATTAACAACGGTGCTGGGCGTGACACCCCTGTTTTTTGATGCCTTTTTCCAATCGATGGCGGTGGTCATCGTGTTCGGCCTTTCTTTTGCCACTTTGTTAACGCTTTTGCTTGTGCCTTTACTTTATGCGGTATTTTTTAACATTAAATCTGCGGAGATAGCTCATGAGAGTTAATCAGTTAATCACTTTAATGAGCATGGTTTTGTTAACCGTATCTTGTGCCACCAATACAGCAAAACAAAATAGTCAAAAAGCCGCAGATGCGGCAAATGAAGCGGTTGCAGACCTTAATGCTCCAGACACCTGGACGGCTCCCGATCTCATCAAATATGAAGATGTACAGGCACCAACAAAATGGATAGAAAGTTTTAATGACCCAGTGATGCTCAAGCTTATCAAAGAAGGAAAAGCTAACAATCTGGATTTAAAAATCACCGCCGCAAATATGGATATAGCCTGGCTCCTGGCTGATCAATCAAGCGCCGCCCTTAAACCCACCGCTGATTTATCATTGGGTGCGAGTCAGTCAGGTGGTGGAGAAGGCAGTTCATCCTCCAGAGGACAATTCGATGTGAGCGCAAATGTCAGTTGGGAGCTCGATGTCTGGGGTCGTCTGCAAGCAGGTGTCGATGCCGCTACCGCTACCGCGCAATCGGTAGAAGCTGACTACATTTTTGCTCAGCAATCCTTAAGTGCCAGTATTGCAAACTCCTATCTTCAAGTCATCGAAACAAAACTTCAAACTGATCTGGCAAAGAAAAATCAGGACCTTCTTAAGGAAACCCTACGCATCACTCAAGTGAGATATGACAACGGCATGACTTCTTTGCAAGATGTCGCCGTCAATAAATCAAATTTGGCAGTCGTTAAAGAACAGTTGATTACGCTCGAAGGTTCCCAGCGTGATGCGCTACGCGCATTGGAAGTGTTACTCGGTCGTTACCCCAATGCGTCAGCCGATATCCCGGATGTGCTACCTGATTTACCGTCACCACCTCCGGCAGGTATTCCGTCTGAAATATTAGAGCGAAGACCCGATGTCGTCTCTGCTGAAAGAAGCGTTGCACAGGCTTACAACGCAACGCATCAAGCGAAAACGGCACGTTTGCCACAGTTTGCACTGACTGGCTCACTCAGCAATGCTTCAACTTCACTCTCGGATGTACTGAACCCGACTAACTTACTCTGGCAACTTGCGTCAAATATTGTCACCCCTTTATTTGATGGCGGCAGGCGTAAAATAGACGTTGAAATAGCCACTGTTGAGCAAAAGCAAGCCGTATCAAATTATGCCCAAACTGCGTTAACGGCTTTTTCAGAGATAGAAGTTGGTCTTGATCAAGGCGGTATTTTAACCCAACGCGAGACTGCATTGACTGAAGTGTTAACACACAGCGACAAAGCGTATCGCATTGCCGATTTACGATACCAGGAAGGTGAGATTAATCTGTTAGATACGCTCCAACTCCAACAACAAGCCATAGCGGCCAAAAGTAATTTAATTGCGATCAAGCGTCTTCAACTGGAACAGCGCATTAATTTATATTTAGCGCTGGGTGGTAGTTGGTAACACTTAACTTTTTAACATAACGAAAGGAAAACAATCATGGATTTTTTTATAAAATTATTACGTTCAAGCATTCTTGTTGTGGTGGTGGTAACGGTGTTTTCTGCATGTGCTTCTGTCGACAAAAAAGTGGAAAACCATTTGCTGAAAACGGATATAACGGGTCTTGAACTTGATAAAAGCGCAGAACCAACCGTTTTATATCGCCGGAAAAACGCACCTGATATTTCCACGTATAACCGTTTTATCATTGATCCTGTGACGATTGATTATCGTGATCCGAATATGAAAAAAATCAACCCCGAGGATCTTGCAAGAATGCAGAAATATTTTCAGGAGCGTGTTCAAGAAAAATTGAAAGAAGCAGGACACATGATAACTGATCAACCTGGCGCGGACACCATGCGTATATCGTTTATCTTGTCTGGCATAAAA
>NVRQ02000056.1 GCA_002400905.2 Gammaproteobacteria bacterium
ACTGAACGTCAGGTTGAGCATGTGATGGATAACACAATAACCGCCCCAGAAAATGCCTTGGCTTTAAAACACCCAATGAGGTATTTTTCGGGATTAGGCCAACGGTTGCACTAGCAACTTGAATCCACGTAGGTTTATAGCGGCAGTATTTTTGATTTTAATACTTGGTGCTGCTATAGCATCTTTATACTGGGACATGAAACGTACGCAGAGTCTTCATGCAAAGAAAAACGAATCGTACGTAAAAATTTCTTACATTGATAGAGAAAGTGACGAGGGGTTTGTAAGAGCCGATGTAGGTGATGCGGAAATACATATACCGTTTGCTTACAAACCGAGTTCAGTTACAACGAAGCACGTAACATTTCATGTCCGTTGGGTTCCAGGAGGCAAAGTATCTAAAACTATTACGCCTTTGGACATTCAATCATCTGATGGCGATTTCGCAATAGGAGTAGTGGTTAATTTTTCTCAATATGATATTTCTCATGATGAATGGTTGGAGCAGCAACATACGCGAACGAATCGTATTTTCAAACCCCATCTAGAGTCGAGAAATAGTCAAGAATTTAAAAACATTACAGAATTTGTTGCCAAAAGTAACGGCAATACAGCCTATCATGTTTTGAAGCTAGACGATCAACCTTATGCTCCTAATAATATTGCTAGTTGCGGAAGTGGGGCTGGCGAATGTTTGGTTAGAATTAGTTTTTCTAAATATTATTCAGTTCGTTTTTCTTTTCAAAAAGAAGTACTACATAACTATGCAGAGTTTATTCATGACATGTCATCATTTACAGAAAATTTATTATTGAATGCGAAAAACAGGGAGAAAAAATAATGGCGACTCGTAATGCCCAAGGTGAATTAGTTTTTACTCAAGAGGAAATTTCTCAAGTTCAAATATTTCTTAATGAAGATAGAGTTCCCGAGGGATATCAGTTTGTCACCGATGTATTGTCGGATTTAGAAACAATATTAGAATCTTCTACAAATCTACCTGAGCGTCTATCTGTACGCCAGGTAAGAACTTGGTTCGAAGGTGCCGTGCAGATTAATGAAGCGAGCGCTCCAGGTGAGTCCGCTTTTGCGGATCTCATAAGGTTCTATACACAACGAACCGGCCAGCTGCACTTTGGTGAATCTGTTGGTGCAACAGGCGCACAATTTGATCCCTATGCATCATTGATAGAAGCACCTAATGGTATTCAACGCGCATCTAACGTGGTTGCTGAGAGAGCATTTCAATTTATTTTAGATACAAATAGAGTGCCCACACTCGAAGAAATTTCAAACGAGGATGCAACTGGCGTTGGGGATACACTTTTTATCTTAGATCAGCTGGATACCGCATTTTCTAATAACTCAGCCTGGGCAGGGACAATTTTGTTTTCATTGCTGGATGGTGATGAAACAGATCGGCTATTGGCAGATAGAGGGCAGAATTTAGATGATTTAAATAATCCTGCTGAATTTAACAAAATTGAAGATCTCCGCAACATTATTTTCGCTGTTGATGCCTTTGATTATGCACTAACACAAACAATTGAGTTTAGTGGCTTCACACCGAATAACATCACAGAAGTTGTTCTTGCTCTTCCTCTTGCCGATAATGTAGCAGCATCGCTGATCAATACGTTTTCGATTGATGCAGAATCATTTAATGATGAGTTTTTGTTGAATGCTACAGGAGGAAGTGTTGCTGCCGAGGCTATCGAATACGTAGTCCAGCAAGGTCGCGCCAAATTAGTAGCAGAGCTTGCTGATCTTTTTCAAGTTGACATTAGTGGAAGTGATTTTCTTGGTGGCGCCAATACGGTCTTTGCTCAACTTGAGCAAAACGGATTTTTAAATCTTGACATTACTCGCATTGATAATCTTTCAGCCGATGCAATTATCGATGAAGCCCAAGACTCTATCGCTTATACCTATGCCTTAATTAATTTATCACCGTTCGTCGTAGAAGGTGATCTATCGATCTACGATATCCATAACCAAAATGGTGAATTGGATTTAGCGAGTTATTCAGATCAATTTATCCAAGATAGAGCAGAATTTTTAGTCAGTTTGATTGATGCCCAAGTAGAAAATACAGATTCACTGTTACCAGCCCCTGGTAGCCCATTAATTCCCCGCACCCAATTTACTGATAGCACGACAAATGCCACCGTCACCATAGGCGGAGGAGCCAGTCTAAGTTTAGGATTGTTTAGAGAAGTGAGGTTTGGCACCAACCAAGACGATGCGGGTGCGAACGAGATTCAAGGTGGCTTAGGCGATGACCATCTATTTGGGTTGGGTGGTAATGATGTTATTAGGGGTGGCGATGGCGATGATTATATCGAAGGTGGTCGTGGTATAGATCAGCTCTTTGGTGGCGATAATAGGGATACTCTGGTAGGCGGTGATGACGCAGATATTCTTCGCGGTGAAGCCGGTATGGATACGCTTCAAGGCGGTAAAGGTAATGATGATTTATACGGAGGAGTAGACAACGACATATTAGAAGGCGGTGCAGATGACGACAACTACTTTTTCGAAAGCGGTGATGGTCGTGATACGATTATCGACGCTGAAGGCATCAACACAATTTTTGTCAATGGTCAGAGACTCAGCGCAGCAACGCAAATCACATCTGGAATAGCTATTTTTGAAGATAATAATAATGAAAATATCATCTATAATTTGTTAGATAACGGTGATTTATTTATCAATATCATTGATGGTATTAATAGAGATTCTCTAACTATAAAAGACTTTGGCAGCACTGCCAACAATAATTTTTGTAAGGTTGCTTAAACCGTATAGCGATATCAGGAAAGATAAATATGGCTTATTTAAAAAGAAAGCAGATTTTTATTGGGGTGCTCGTAATCGTGTTACTTGCTATTAGTGCTAATCATTTATATAGAGACTATCAGGTAAAGAAAATATATAAAGACTATCAATCAGAGAAACGACGTAAAATCGCTCAGGAAAATACAGAACGATTGAGACAGCAATTTCCGATCACTTTTATGAGAACGGATAATGGCCCTGTTGTCGAAACACATGATATGCGTGTGCAATTTCCGGTTGATTTAACGAATAAATTACTAGAAGACCATGATGCGGTAATTACTTCTTTTCAGTGGGATAGTAGTGCGATCTATCCACAATCTATATTACCTCTTGAAGCCCCAGTCGCTAAACATAAATATCCAATGCAGGCACAGTTTTACTTTCATCGCAGTGCGACATCGATCGAAGAAGGGAAAAAGAGGGTAAAAGACCGTATCACAGAAAGGCTTACTGAGGATCACCTTGAGGCTAGAGAGAGTCAGAAATACGATGGTGTTATTGAGATTATTACGAAGGAGAAAGGAAATATAGTTAACCATATTTTGTTAGAAGAAGATGGAAGCTACCGTATTAACAGTAAAGCAAATTGTTATGATTGGTGTCTTGTATATATATATATCACCTAACTTAAATGTCCGTATACATTTTGACCCAGAGATTCTACATGACTACACACGATTTCTAGATGAGATGGAAACCTTTATACAAGATTTAATTACATATAAGAATGAAATTAACTAATAGGGAGAAAAACCATGCCATTTCTTAACGGCCAAACCAATGCAGAAGGAATAGGATTAATATCGTTTACGACCGAAGAATTAGCAGAAATTGATCAGTTTAGAGAGTGTAAATCTAACTGTGTATCTGCCATGATTTAAATCTAGAGATAATCGGTTAGTCGCCCCTCAAACTCAATCATAAAGCGATTGAGGGCGGGTTTCCAGTTTCTTATCGGCAGGGTCCATTTCTTAGACGCTTGTTGAATCGCCAAGTAAACGACCTTTTTCGCTGAGTCGTCGGTCGGAAACAGCTTGCGCTTTTTGATCGCTTTACGAATCACGCTGTTTAATGATTCAATTGCATTGGTCGTGTAGATGGCTTTACGGATGTCGGCGGGGTAGCTAAAGAGCGTATTTAAGTTCTCCCAATGAGCGCGCCACGAACGACTAATTTGTGGGTACTTGGCATCCCACTTTTCACAGAATCGATCCAGCGCTAACAGTGCCTCGTCTTCGGTCGTCGCTTGGTAAATTAGCTTCAGATCAATGGCTATCGCTTTGTAGTCTTTCCACGGCACATACTTCATTGAGTTGCGCACCATGTGCACAATACAGAGCTGTATTCGGGTTTCAGGGAATACCGCGTTGATTGCATCAGGCGCCCTGAGCGCTAGCGAGGAAGTGCCCTTGGGGTGAAAGCCTTTCAGACCATCGACACACGCGATTAGAATGTCCTTCACGCCACGATTTTGTAGCTCGGTTAGCACGTTCAGCCAAAACTTAGCGCCTTCATTCTCCGACATCCAGAGCCCTAAAAGCTCCTTGTGGCCTTCCATATTAACACCTAAGGCGAGATAAATAGCTTTGTTGATGACGTGCTTGTCTTGGCGAATCTTTACGACGATACAGTCCAAA
>NVRQ02000057.1 GCA_002400905.2 Gammaproteobacteria bacterium
ACAAATTTGATCGATGACTCTAGTAAGGCATCCATCAGGTCGAGATTTTCTTCGCCGGGGATGCCGAAAATAAATTCAACGCCTTCGTTTTCCAGGCATTGAACAAACAATTCAACGGCTTTCATTATTATTCCCTTTTTGGTTGCGGGTGTTGTTCCCGCGAACTAACTATTATCTTGGTTGCTGGACTTGGTCACCAAAAAATCTACGATATTAATGAGTTCTTCGTAGCTACCCTCTGCATGTTTTGGGCTTGTGTAGTACTGATTATCTATGATGACGGCCGGTGTTCCGCTAACTTGATAGCGCCGAGTCAGTTCTTCGGCCTGTCTGACTTTGCCGCTGACAGAAAAGGAATAAAAAGTCTTACGAAAATCTTTATTATCGACACCAAATTCTTCAAAAAACGCCATGAGAGTCTCATCGTTGTTTAATGAGCGGCGGCCTTTGTGAATGGCATCAAATAGTGGGTCGTGAATCTCTTCCAGTATGCCTAGAGCCTCGGCTGTGTAGTAGGCGCGTGTATGTATCGCCCAGCCTTTGTTGAGCACCGCAGGGAGGCGGATGTAGCTAATGTTGTCGGCATTATCCTCAAGCCAGCGTTTGACATAAGGTTGGAATCGGTAGCAATGCGGGCAGCCATACCAGAATACTTCGAGTACCTCGATCTTGTCTGAATCGCTTAGCGTGGCTTGCTTTGGCGTGATGACGTTATAGGCTTTGCCTGCTTTATAGTCGGCATCTGCTGCGATCGCTGCGGTTGTTGTGAGCAGTAGGCTGATGAGCAGTAATAGTTGAGTAAGAAAAATAGAATAATGTCGTAACTTCATGTTTTTTGATCCTGTCTATCGTGTTTGCAGTGTCTCATTGCAGAGTAAGAGTTTTGGCCTTGTAAGGCAACGTGTACCCCTCAAGGGGGTATTAAAAAGAACCCTTGGGGTGCAACGTGTACTCCTCAAGGGGTATTAAAAGGAACCCTTGGGGTGCAACGTGCCCTCTGAGGGCTAGAGTGCACTATGCCGTGGTACGGCTGAACCGGTTATTAATCTCTAGCCATAGAGTAATCATGTAGTGTGACTATGCTAGGTCACCTACGTTCACCAGCTTTTACTCCGCAATGGCCTACGCATTGTCGCTAAGATAGGCGACAGTGGGCAACGATTCTCATAGAATACCGCCCATGACACTTAACAACTCATTATACCGGCGTGCAAGTTTTATATTAGGCGCTGCCGGTGCCAGCCAATTTCCTGATGATATTGGTGCTGAGGCCGCGTTTGCAGGCCGTTCCAACGCGGGCAAGTCTAGCGCGCTGAATACCATTGCTGATCAGCGTAGCCTTGCGCGTGTCAGTAAGTCGCCAGGGCGGACACAGCAGATTAATTTTTTTGAAGTCGATGCGACAAGGCGACTTGTCGATTTGCCTGGTTACGGCTATGCCAAAGCAGCCGCATCGGTGCGCAAGCAATGGGACAAGCTGATGTCGGATTATTTCCAGGCGCGTCAGTCGCTAAAGGGCGTCGTCCTCATTTCTGATATACGACGTTCGCTTGGTGAAGGTGATAAGCATATGTTGGCGTATTGTTTATCGTTGAACTTGCCTGTGCATATTTTGTTGTCTAAGGCCGACAAGTTAAGCCGTGGTGCCGCATCAGCAGCTAAGTTGACGATGCAACAGGCGGTGAAAGCGTTGGCAAGTGAAAGGTCATTGCCAGTAGAGCTTGTCAGTATTCAGTTGTTTTCGTCGCTCAAGAAAACGGGTCTTGCTGAAGCAACCGCTCAGCTTGACCAATGGTTGCTTGATGACAGTGAGCGCAATGAGTCAAAGTAAAATAACGCAAATAAACGTGCGGTAAATAAAAGACAAAAAAAACCCCGGTTAATCTAAGGGAGGAGAAAACCGGGGGAATAATCCCAGCTGGGGATGCCGGGATATTCTTTCCACTGTCTAGGAGGATCAGTATGGATAAGTGCTACGTATACATAAGATGTTCCCAAACTTAATAAGTTCCCTTCAGTGGTTAATAATATTTATGATGCAATAGTTGCAGACATGGGTTTAGTGTACAAGCTGTCTGTTATCACAATATCCGTATTTAAATAAAATTTGTGACAATTGCGAAACATTAATGCGCTTCGTCCCAGTTTATACCAACGCCAATACTGACTTCTAGGGGTACGCTGAGGTTTGCTGCATTGGTCATGCAGCGCTGAATCTGTTCTTTGGCGGTATCAAGCTGGCTCTTTGCCACCTCAAATACGAGTTCATCGTGAACTTGCATAATCATCCTTGAGCCACTAGGGCTTGTCGTTGCCGTGGTGTCCATACTAATCCATGTGTCGATGTTGATCATAGCACGTTTAATAATATCCGCTGCACTACCTTGCATGGGGGCATTGATGGCGGCTCGCTCAGCGTATTGGCGCCGCTGCGCATTGGGTGATCTAATCTCGGGGAGATATAAGCGACGGCCGAATATCGTTTCAACATACCCTTGTTCGCGTGCAAGTTTTCGCGTGTCATCCATAAACTCTTTCGCTTTTGGGTAACGTTGAAAGTAAAGATCAATATATTCCTGAGCGTCGTTGCGGCCTATTCCTAACTGTTGCCCCAGGCCAAAGGCGGACATGCCATAAATAAGACCGAAATTAATTGCCTTGGCACGACGGCGCTGTTCGTTATCAACGTTTTCTAGCGCCACCCCAAAAATTTCACAGGCCGTAGCGCTGTGCACATCAATACCTTGTTGGAAGGCGTTGAGTAAGCCGGGATCGCTGGATAGATGTGCCATCAATCGCAATTCAATTTGAGAATAATCAGCAGCGACGATTACTGTATCGTCGTTTGGTGCGATAAAGGCTTGGCGAATGCGTCTACCTTCTGCGCTTCTTATCGGTATGTTTTGTAAGTTAGGTGTGCTGGATGATAAGCGACCTGTCGCCGCAACGGCTTGGTGATAGGAGGTATGAACACGATTTGTGTTGGTGTTAATTTGCTGGGGTAAGCTATCTGTATAGGTTGAACGTAATTTTGCTAAGCTACGATGACGTAGTATTAACTTTGGTAAGGGATAGTCTAAAGCGAGTTCTTGTAATACATTTTCCGCCGTAGAGGGTTGTCCCTTGGGTGTTTTTTTGAGAATAGGTAGATTGAGTTTGTTGAATAATATTTCTTGGATTTGTTTGGGTGAATCAAGATTAAAGGCTTGTCCGGCAAGCGCTTCAGCTTCGATGATGATTTTTTCGAGTTCTTTCGTGATCTCTATACTTTGTGATGCAAGCATGTCGGCATCGATGCGAACGCCGTAGCGTTCGATGTCTGACAATATGGGAATAAGCGGTATTTCAATATCGCGCAGTAATTCACTTAATCCTTTTTCTTTTTGCAATTTCGGCCATAAGGTGTGGTGCAATCTTAAGGTGATGTCAGCATCTTCTGCGGCGTAATGTGCTGCTGTAGTGATGTCGATTTTATCGAAGGTGATTTGCTTGGCGCCTTTACCAGCAATGTCTTCGAAATGCACAGTGTTGTGGCCAAGATATTTTAGCGCCAATGAATCCATGTCATGTCGTGTGCCGGTACTGTCGAGCACATAGGATTCGAGCATGGTGTCAAAGGCAATGCCGCGTAAGCGGATGTCGTAATTGCCTAGCACATTCATATCGTACTTAATGTGTTGACCCACTTTTAGACACAGCGGGTCTTCTAATAGTGGTTTGAATAAGGCCAAGACTTCATTGCGGTCGAGTTGCTGCGGCGCATCGTCGTAGTTGTGTGCTAACGGCACATAGACGGCTTCGCCGGCATCAATGCAAAATGATAAGCCGACAATTTCAGCCTTCATGTATTCCAGTGATGTGGTTTCAAGATCGAAAGCAAACAGCTCGGAGGCGCGCAAACGTTTGAGCCAATGCTTGACTTCGTCCATTTTGAATAGCGTGTGGTAGTGGGTCTTAATATCAATAGGCTGGTTGGTGGCGTTGCTATCTTCTATCTGCCCTTGCGCTGTGGTGGCGTGTGTATTTTCGGTGTTATGGGTGCTTGGAATGTTTTTCTCTGCGCCCTCTTGCTTTAAGATATCTTTTAACATGCGCTTGAACTCCATGCGCTGATAGATATCGCGCAAAAGCGAGGGATCTTCTTCTGTGATATTGAGGGTGGCAGGTGTGACATCAAGCTTGACATCGCATTTGAGCGTGACAAGTGCACGTGATAAAGGTAGCTGATCGAGATTGGCGCGTAATTTTTCACCAATTTTGCCTTTGACTGTGTCTGCGTTGGCAATGATCTCGTCAAGTGAGCCGTGTTCGTTAATCCACTTTGCTGCGGTTTTAGGCCCGACACCGGGAACGCCGGGAACGTTATCAACGCTGTCACCAACCAGGGATAAATAGTCGATGATTTGTTCTGGTCTAACACCAAATTTTTCCTGCACTGCTGGGCGATCCATGACTTTATTGGTCATGGTGTTGATGAGCGTGACGTGCGCATCCACTAATTGAGCAAGGTCTTTGTCACCGGTGGAGATAACGGTTTTTATACCCAGTGCGCTGGCTTGTTGCGCAAGTGTTCCTATCACATCATCGGCTTCAACACCTTCAATGTTGAGTAGCGGTAAGCCCATGGCTTTGACCCAGGCGTGTATAGGCTCAATTTGAACACGCAATTCATCAGGCATCGGTGGCCGGTGGGCTTTGTATTCAGCATAAAGGTCATCACGAAACGTTTTACCTTTTGCATCAAAGATTACAGCCATATGTTCAGGTTCATAGTCTTCAAGTAGGCGCTTAATCATATTAATGCAACCGAAGACCGTGCCTGTTGGCTCGCCATGAGAGTTGATCAAGGGAGGTAAGGCATGAAAGGCACGATAGAGGTAAGAAGAGCCGTCAACCAGAATGAGTGGTTTGTTGGAAGGCGTGTTCATTAATGCAGTATCCTGATTATTAAAGGGTTATATTTTAGGGTGTGAGGTGAAATTCACTGCGTAAGGTCTTGCGGATCCCGCCTGGAGTGTCATCGTAAAAACGTTTAAACGCTTTGGATAGGGCCATGTCGCTAGAATAGCCTAAGTGGTCGGCAATTTGTGCCAGTGACAGAGGTGTATCACGGAGCATGCGCAATGCGTTTTGCATGCGCCAAAGCGTCAGATAGGCAATAGGCGCAATGCCTATTTTTTGTTGAAAACGGCTGGCAAAGGCAGAACGTGACAAATTGCATTGCGCGGCGAGGTTTTCGACTGTCCACTCGTGGGATAAGCGATTATGGATACACTGTAATGCGCGACTAATTATTGGATCGTGTAGCGCTGCGAGGAATCCGCTTTGTTTGTGTTGTAGCGCGCCATCGCTGCGTAAAATCTGTACAAATAAGGTTTCACAGATACGATCAATGAGCACATCAACGCCTGCGCGTCGTTGCTCCAGTTCTTCATTAATGAGTAAGGCGGTTTGGTGCAGCCAATTACGCTCTATTTTCTCTACATTAATTGTGCGGATGTTACTGGGTAATGTGGTGATAAGAGGATGTTGGCTGCGACTGTCAAAATGAAAGCGGCCACATAATAGACGGGTGCTGACTTTGCTGCCGCTAAATAAGGGCTTGCCATTTTGGTATGCGGCCGCAGCGGTTTCGCTAGCGATACGGTCGCTGTTGGGGTCGTCTGCAATCCAGTGCGCGCTGCCATGTGTTAACAATACAAAATCACCTGCATGCATGTGCACCGGCTCGGCCATATCCTCGGCTTGTAGCCAACAGCTGCCCTCAAGCACAATATGAAAACGCGGATGTTCTGTTGTGGTCAGCGTCATGCCCCAGGGGGCGGACAGTTTGGAGCAGAAAAAGATACTGCCGCGCAGCCGAATAGTACGGAGTACTTGGCTTAAAATATCTATGTCAGTAGTGGGCATAGGTCTATTATTATCAATATTGGACGATTGGACAAGAAAAGCAGCGCCCCAGCCATAGGGATATCACCTCCACCGCGTTATTGTGGCGCTCACAGTCACTCAGGGTGTGCATCGTAGTGACGAGCATACACATGATTGGATTCGTAAATTTAAGAGGAGACTACAAGATGGTTTTCAAGCGTACTAAATTATTGGGTATTTCTTTGTTAATGGCGTTGTCGGCAAGCCCAGTATTGGCTATCGACGCGTCGTTTTCCAAGTATGTTGATGACAAAGGCAATATTTATTTGCCAGAAGATCCACGTAAAACCATGGTTCATCTGGGTTCGTGGTTTGTCCCAGAAGGCGATGTGAGTGGCTTTCACGATGTCTATACTGAAGCTGAAACGGTCGAAGTGTATCGCAGAACGGGTGTTTTCCCTGACGGTGCAACGCTAGTTAAGGAATTACGTAAACATAATTTTGGTGACTACCCTACTGGTGCCAACGTAAGTTATCCAAATAGTGAAATACGTTTGTGGTTTGTCATGATCAAAGATAGTACTAATCGCTTCCCGAAAAATCCGCTTTGGGCAAAAGGTTGGGGTTGGGCAATGTTTCAAACTGACAACCCCGATAAGAATGTCGTCACTAGCTTTGAAGAAAGCTGCAAAGCCTGTCATACGCCTGCTAAAGAAACAGGCTGGGTATTTATCGAAGGTTATCAAGCAACCTTGGGCAGTGCTGCGAGCCAAGGAGAGCGGAGCGGAGGCGAATAGCCATCAAAAAGATCGGAGCGCTTGGGCTGGGCCATGGCGGTTTCGCTGGAGGCACCGCTGTCTACTGGCTTCGCCCTCACCCCTCAATCGCCGCAAAAACCGGCGCCAGGCCCGGGTCAATACCGAGGTAGAAGTCCTTAAAGAGCTGGTATTTACGGGCGATAATCGGGTATTGCGCGATCAGGGTGCGCATCGTCTCGGGCTGAACAAAAATAGTCTGGGCATAGGTATTAAAATCATTTTCTACCCCGGTCTCGCTGTAGTGGCGCAGCAGACCACGGTTGAATAAGACACTGTCTTCGACGGGGTCGATGTAGCCCCGAAAAAGCATCCACCGAAATGAGATATCCTCATCTTGCTCATAGCGAAAGGCCAGCCCAGCGGCCTGGCGCCAGGCGCCCTCATCAAAGCCATGCGCCTTCATCAGCAACGAGCTGAACTCGTGGTGGAAAACTTCTTTAAGCCATGCGCTGGAGGACAGTGAAGCGTCACTGTCTTTAATGATCAGATACACGCTGCGTTGCGCGCTGTCGTAGGTGCCTCCAGCAGCGGTACTACCCAGGGTCAAATCATCGAGGCAATAGACGCTACTCAGGTGTTGGCGCATCAGCGCCGGGGCATAGCGCTGGATGGCGGGTATGACGGCGCGGACGCAGCGGGCAAAGTCATTGGCATCGGTGATGAGTACGACTTTGGTATTGCGTGATAA
>NVRQ02000058.1 GCA_002400905.2 Gammaproteobacteria bacterium
AGATTAGCGATTGATCGAATGCTGCGGTTAGCAGCCAAGCCCCTGGATATTTCTTCGCGCTCCTCAATCGATAATGAGGACAAGCGCCGGATGCGCTGATGGGGCTGGATGCCGCCATGATAACGAAGGTAAGAAAATACCGTTGCTGGCGGTTTATTGATCGTGCGAGCAATCTGAATCATTGCGCTCCCGCTTCCCCACTTGTCTCAAATAACAGCTTTCTTCTGATCGCTCATATAGTCTGTACTCTGCATGTCACCAATCCTCGTAATTCTATGAGATATACTGGCTGTGTTGCAGTAACCGGTTGAATCCGCCTCGCTTATTAATGGGGGCATTACACGAGTAAATATTGGTATTGATGTCAGTAAAGATCGACTGGATTGTGCAACTACTAAAGGTCGCAACCATCAGTTTAAAAATACGTCAGAAGGTGTGTCCCAATTAATTAACTGGATACAGGAACTGGACGAAAAGATTGAGCGTGTTGTCTTGGAGGCGACCGGTCGTTATCACAGTTTGTGCAGCGGTTTGTTAGCTCAGTCTGGCTTGCCTGTTGTGGTGATTAACCCTCGTCAGGCACGTGACTTTGCAAAGGCTTTAGGTATATCGGCAAAAACCGATGCGGTAGATGCTCAGGTATTAGCCGCCTTCGGCGAGAAACTGCAACCACCACTTCGTGCACAAAAAGATAGGGAAACGCCGGCAGCAAACAGCGTCAGGTGTTTATTAATCAAGCAAGCGTTGAGCGTGGTATTGAGCCAGACATTATTAAAAGTGATTTGGGTAAAGTCTTATTGGCGCTTGAACAGTTACAGCAAACGCAAGCAGAGGAGCCGCCCACAGAGATAAAACCTTATCGAGTGCAGAGCGTGATGCCGCCTTATCCTTGTTGAGAGACCCTAAACTATTAACCCGTATTCTTAACTATTTAAAGCAGGGTTCACCAAGAAGACTGCCCATGCTGGCGCTATCACTCTCCCGGTCGACCTCCTATTGTTGGACATTCAGGCGATGAGAACAGTTGGCCTGACAAGTCGTCGCGACCCTGTGCAGTAGACCCTACAGCACGTCATTAGTAAGCTTGTCGAGCGCAAGCTGTCGAATTGCATTCGTCGAAGCCCTCTCCTGAAATGCGAGCAGCGCGCTGCTCGCAGAGATGAAACTACATCGACTCGGATGCCAGCCAGTGTCGAGAAATCTTCGCTACCCGTAGATCTAGCCATGGCCTAAGGTATGCTGCCAAACTCGTGAGCACCCACGTCGATCGCCCCGTCAGTACGAGCATTACGATCGAAGTCAAACACTACCTCGGACAGGGCGACCCCCGCATCGATGGCCAGCGTGCTGCTCGCGCTAAGCTCGTAGGTTCCCGTGAGATTCGGATTACCAACAATCGACTGCGTGCCGAGATTGCCTACAGTTGCGCTGCCTGTCGCGTAGTAGAGATTGTTCTGCAGGGTAAAGTTAATCGGGGTCGTTCTTATATCAACGAGCTCACCTGAGGAGCCTTGGAAAATGTTGCTAATCACCCGGAGATTCTCGATAAGGTTCCTAGCAGTCGCGGGCGACCCCCAATTCCTACCGATCTCGATTGCGTTTGCGCTGCCGATCGGGTCGATAATCGTGTTGTTGGCAATCAAAATGTCCCGGGTTGAGTCGTAGTTCGTTGTCGACGTGTTCCCCCAGTTGTGAATCAAAATACCTGCTTCCCGCGGGTTAACGATCACATTATTGATGACCGTATGATTTGCACCAACGACGGTAACGCCCCTGAGAACATTTTCAAAATAATTCCCTTCGACCCTTGCGTTATCGCCATCCCGAAGGCTGAGGTGGCCTCTGGGAATATCAATAAATCGGTTGTTGAGGTAAGTGACACCCCCACTTTTCGAATTGATGATGCTCCCCCGCGTCGCCATATCGCGAAATTCGTTGTGATCCACCAGCGTCCTAGTTTCCTCCAGATTATGGCTGGATTGGCCAATCTGGAGCGGGATCCTACTTTCATTGTTCGCTTGCAACATATCTCGAAAAACATTGTGATCAATTCGATTGTCTTGGCTGTAGGCATAATAGTCGCTTGTGCCAAAATCGCGATCTCTTGGCAGGAGAATGACCAAGCCAAAGGTCCGATTGCCCGCAAAGTCGTTGTGGTCAAACCGGTTGTTGTTGGAGCCATCTCGAATTGCAAACAGCTGCGAGTTGGGGCTACTTGGGATGCCCGAATTGACGAAACGGCTATCGGTAAAACGATTATTCGAGGCACCATCAAACAAAACGGCTTGCCTCTGGTTAAGATTCTCGAAATTGAATCCGCCGATCGTGTTGTTATCGCTTGTGACGATCAACCGCGCGCCACCTTCGAATGTCACGCCACCAAGGTTTTGGGCCGTGACGAGCAGCCCGTCCCCGTTAAGATTGTAACTCGTGCCCCCTCCGTAGGTGCCATCGACCAACAACACAACGTCGCCAGGCGACGATGCGCTAACCGCGCTATTGAATGTTACATTGCTGTTAGCCATTCTTATCGTTCCGCCAGCAGCTACGCGCGCGGCGATCTCGGCCGACCAGATGATCGGATTATCGGCGAAAAGCTCAGTCACCTGGATCGTGAAGGTCTCACTACGAGTATTGCTGGCCGAGCCGGTGACCTGCACCGTCACGGCATGGCTGGCAGCCGTTTCGAAATCCAGTAGAGAGCCATTGACGACCGTGATCTGACCATTAACGGCGTTGATTGCGAATCGTCCTCCCGCATCGTCGGTCAAGAGATAATCAAAAGCCTCTCCTAAGTCGGGGTCGGTGGTCGTTACTGTGCCGACGAACGTGCCGTTAGCCGAGTTCTCCGGAATACTACTACCGATGAGTGACAAATCGATCGGCGAGGAATTGTTTCCTGACTCGGCCAGCACCAGTTCAAGATTATCGAGCCGCGTGCCATCTTCACGAAGGAGAACTTCGACCGTATGCTGTCCTACGCCGAGAAAAATTTCTACAGGATCAGCACCGTTTCGATCACCGACAAAATCGACCTGATAGCCCGTATTGACCAAGACATCCCACAAGTAACTGACGCCACCATCGACACGAACAAAGAAGCTATCATTACCATTGGAGCCGTTCGAAGGAGGCGTGTATACCCCACCCCTGATTCGATAATTGCCCGACTGGACAACATCGAATGTGAAGATTGCCCGGTTGGCTTCTCCAAGCGGAGCTGGCGATGTGCCCCCACCATTGCCAAAACCATCGGGGACGTGGATATACTGGCCGCCACTGGCAGCAGCGTCGCTACCAATCGCAAAGGCGCCAGTCAGCGTGTACTCTTCGGCTTCAATAAAAAGGGAATCGGCGGGCATGGCCAGGGTGCCTAACGGCAGTAGGAAAACGCTTAATGCCAGAGGGATACAGGCACGGCACAATGGATTGTTGTGAAGGGGGTTTCTAGTATTCATGGCGCTTTCCTTAGTGATGTGTATTCCTTTAATCTCAGCAAACTCTACTCGTGTAGGCAGGTGCTGTAAAGTTGTTTTTCTTTGTGCTTTCGTTTTGGATGCGCTGTCTTATTGTCGTTAACTTATTCACAGTCGCTGAACACCACCAGGCACTCGACATGGCAGGACTCACAGCGTATACGCAGGAAGCCGTTCTCCAGACGACCACTGCAAGGTACTCACAGAAAAACAAAAAACAGGGCGAATTCAAGTCATAAGTGCAATTTTCTTTAAACAAGCGGTACGAATACATGATTAAACATTTGATTGGGTGTCAGGTAACATCGTGTTTTTCTTGGGCGATTGTTTAAATTAGCTATTAAGAGCAGTAGGGTCAGGTCTTTAATTTATGATTATTAACGATCCCACTCACTGTTGAATAATGCAATCCATAATAATCGCCTATTTGCTTTAATGTATAACCTCCACTTTGGTAAGCTGTGCATATAGCCGTATTTCTATCTGGACTTGCCGTATCATAATAATCTAGTGCTTTTGCCATACCTCGTCTCTGTGAGGTCGGCACTTCACTCAGCTCTTTATCTGAGTCTATCAGTGACTGCATCTTCTCTACAAACTGCTCGCTGCCTAAATAAACTTGGTTTCGTAAGGATATCCACGGTGATGGCTGACCTTTCCCTTCTGAGACAAATTTCTTGTATCGCTCTATCGCTAATGATCTTCGCTTGGCAAAACTTGATAGCACCCAGTCAATATTAAGATAGTTTGCTACGCTAACCTGCCCTGTCGTCGCTCGATAGTTGCTCCATGGCCAATCTCGCGCTGAGCGTACCATGCCTGCTCTCACTGGGTTTAAAACGATATAGCGTGATAGCTCTAGAAGGTAGCCGTCTTTTTCTACTAGTATCGCTTTATAGCGACCTTGAAAGACATGCCCTGCTCGGTCATGGGCTCTGTTAAATGCTTGGGTATACACTCCGTTTAGCTGGCGCATACCTTTTGATAAGTTGGAATCAGGGGTTTCTATCAGTAGGTGATAGTGGTTGCTCATTAGGCAGTAAGCATGACATTCCCAATTATGCGTCTCGCATACTTGCCCGAGTAGTGATAAATAGGCTTTTCTATCCGCGTCGTCTTCGTAGATATCTTCCTGGCGATCCCCGCGTGAGGTCACATGATATAACGCGCCTGCAAATTCTAGTCTTAATGGCCTTGCCATATTCTATATTCTTCCATGTAATCAGCACTAAATCAGAATAACAGCATATTAATCATAAATCAAAGACCTGACCCTATGCCCCGTGCAAGCTGGCTCTTATCTCCAATTTCTGCGGCAAATATAAGCAAAAAACTGGAGCTTGATGTAGTAATTACATTAAGCCAATTAATGTTGGATATTGAAGTGAAATGTTCCATGAATCTCGATAAGTTGAATTCGACCTACTTGCGAATGCTGGGTTTTGTAAACCTAACGTTTGAACTCTGCCGCCGTCGGA
>NVRQ02000059.1 GCA_002400905.2 Gammaproteobacteria bacterium
CCTCAATGGCTCTACGGCAACGATAGCTGTTTATTTTCTTCTCCATCACTCGCTATCGCTCACCATTACGAAAAAATAAATCAGCGTTGCCTATCGGCGACTAACCGCCTTCGCTTCGCTCTCCTTGGCGGTCAGCGGGGGATAAACAGAAGCATAGGAGACATGCAAATCAAAAAAGAGTGTTGCCATCTCGAACGGCGTTTTGCCAATCCGGAATCCATGCCTTTCAATGGCTGACTGGATACCGGCCTGCGCCGGTATGACGAATTTTAGTTAACGGGACAGTAGTGTCTATCGATATTGAATGTAATTATTCCTATCAATAGACTTGATGTTTACCCTTGGCTTTCAAACTCGACTTTGCCTGCCACACCGTTAGCAGTTCATCGTCCTTTATTTTTGCCCAGCCTCAAATCGCAACCGTATTAAAAATATGCTGTGGGAGTAGTTGTTGTCTCATTCTAATTTCTCAACCGCCCCTTTATTTTTTGCATTCTTCCATTGCTTGAGATGATTCAATATTAGTTCGGGCTTATGGATCTGTGGATTCGACGAACGGCTATTATCGTCATCTTCCCATTTTTTGATGAGCCTTTTTGCCTCCTCAAAGGCATCGCTAAATGCTAACCCGGGCCGGTCTGACAATACTTCTTTGAATAATGCTTTGCCGAAATAAGTCATTTCCGAATCGTCAGAGCAACCAAAAGAAGTGCTCGTGGCATCTGACGCGGTCATGATCAACGTAGAGTCATCGGCGAAGACGGGTATAAAACCGCCGGAATAACAGGCCGAAACTATTAATACTTTCCAACGAATGCCTACCTCATTAAGCATATCTGCCAGATGAGAAGCATCAACATTTTGCAGCTGTATAGTATCGTGATTAATAGACAAAGAATGTTTTTTGGATCCGTGACTGCTTATATAGATAAACAAAATATCACTCTCTCGATCCATTTTGGCTGCAATCCCTTTGAGCGCTAACCTAATCGAGCTTACCGTAGCCAAAGGATGTATTGTCGCGCTATCGTGATGGTTAATTAAATTAATACTACGTCCGCCTGTATCAAGCTGGTTGCGAAAATGATCTTCTACAAACTCAAGCTCTCTGCGAAAAACACTTTGTGTCCCGTCACCTCCGACACCAAGAAAATACGCATTAATCTTATTTTTTTTGGTTTTAACTACTGCTTCTATTTCTTTCTCGAGCAGCGCCTGATGGTATTCCAAAGCGAGCTCTGCCTGAGGAGCGAAATACTTGTTATTCACGCTGTCATAAACAAAATCCCCTTTATGCCATTTACCTTCAACAGAGACAGTTTCCCCCGATGATGCCTTTGACTTTAACACCCCATCGCCATGATACTTCCCATACTGGAATCTACCCGTATACTCGCTCGAGTCCGCAAGAATCAGTTTTCCTTCACCATGGTATCGGCCATTTTTAAAATCACCCCGATAGTGCGACCCATCAACGCCAATATAACTACCCGCGCCATCTAGCTCTCCATATTGAAATGTTCCAATATATTGATTGCCATCTTCATCTGTAAGCTGGCCTTCACCTTTGTAAACCCAGTTATCAAATTGGCCTATATAGGTTTCTCCATCAATTTTTGAATATGTTCCTTGCCCGGTCAGACTGCCATCTTTGTAACGACCTTCGTAAATAGCATTGCCAGACTTATATACTCCCTGGCCATTGAATGTTCCGCTTTCAAATTCACCGGTGTAGCTACCGCTGTCGTAATAAGTTAATGTTCCCTTGCCGTGATACAGTCCAGTTTTAAAGTCACCGCTATAAGTAGAATCCTCCGTTGCAATCATTCCTTTACCGTGATAACGCCAATTTTTCACCTCGCCCTTATATTTAATATTTTCTGCTGATGAAATAATTTCTCCATTACCCGTTAACATTCCTTTTAAAAAATCACCCGTATAAATTATCTCGTCTACAGTTTTGAGCTCGCCTCTTCCTTGTAGATTGCCGTTGTGAAATTCGCCTTCGTAAATACTCCCGTCTGCGAATACATGCCTACCGTGTCCATGCATCAAACCTTTCTTAAACGAACCGACATATTTCTCGCCATTGTCATAATCCAAACGCCCCTGCCCTTCAAAAAAACCATCAACAATATCACCACGGTAAACGCCGCCATCAGGCAAAATCGCATCTGGTGGTAAAAGTGTAGTTTCCATACAGGCACTTAACGCTAAACACATAGAAACGAGAAAACATGCTGCAATACGGTTCATATTAATATCCCTTTCTCAAATTCGACCAACTCAATATAAATTAAGTGAAAATTGTAGACATACTAAGGAGCACATTGATTGGGCGACATAGGCGAGTGAATATTGCGCCGAGGCAAGGCGGGAATTGTGAAAAAACTGCAGGCGACTACGCATACGGTGAGGGTTTTTTCATAGTGACCAACGCAGGCGCACCCCAAGAGTACTTCCTCGTGATAGGCTATCGCCAATCACTCAGGGCGCAGGGCAATAGATGCCGCGGTTGTTGTCTCATCAATGTACTCATTAGTAACTAATAACAGAGTTAGCGGCAAGTTGACGAGGCATTAAAGGGGCCCGAGTCGCCCTCTCTTATTTTATTTATATTTTCAGCACTACTGCTAATTACCACGTCGACATTTTTTGGTGAATCAATCATAGAATTTAACTTAAAAATTTTTATCTGAACTCGCTTATGAGTATTTCCATCGAGCTAGATCTGACTCCTAACCTTAATGGCGATAGTGCCAACACCCAGGAAAACAATTCCAAGCAGGACAAGGGTGACCGGCCAACCTAATGAATGTGCAAAATGTTGTGCAGTGTAAAAACCGATAAAGCCCAACATGGCAACCACCGTAGTAAACAACAACGCTCGGCTTTGTAGCACTACGCATGCATAAAGCATAGAGGCCGTTACGGCGAGATAGAGCAGCTCCAACGACGTGTTATGCACAAGATCGAACAAGCCGCTATAGACCATTATCGACCCCATGAAATAGCCAAGACCTGTTAGACGCGAATAGCGTTCTGACTTCTGCAAACCATAAGCGGTGAGTATCACGCAAATTCCAACGACCAAGCTCGCCCAGCCAGCAGAAGTCAACATTGCAATACGGTCGAACAGTCCTCCGTGTAACCAGCAGACCCCAATCAGCAAAACAGGTTCGGTAAGCAAGCGATACGGCGTATCTCTCAGTGCATGACCAACCAGGAAAAGCGAGGCACCAAGAGCAATAGCGATATAAGCGATTGGGATGCCAAGCAGGTCAAATCCAACTTGCATAAATCCATAAACAAAAAATAGCGTCGTGAATAACATACCCGTGAGTCGATATTTGCCGAATAACACGCCCTGCTGTAGAGCCATCACTCCGAATACGGCAAGTACTGCCGTACGCCAGTTATCGCCCTGCGGAAACACCTCGTGAATAAGCACGAACCAACCACCGGTCATCACAAACACAGAAGCAAGCGTCAGCGGCGAGATAAGCTTCGGATATTTTTTCTCATGCAGAGCGGAAACCAAAACAATAAGCAACACATAACCAACGCCCAGCGACACAAAAACTCGCATCGCACTGCCCATACTTTCCCAAAACATACCAATATAGGCACTAATCCCCCCAAGAATGAAAATCACGCCGAGATAGATAAAGAGCGTCTTTGCCATACCACCCTTGCTACGCTCAGCGGAGACAACGCCAGAAGTAATAGGCTCATGAAAAGCTACCTCAACTTCAGCAGGTGCAATATCGTAGCTACGCATAAGTTGCGTAATACTCTTCAGCGCACCAGGCTTATCCGTGACGCCTGCACTGAGAACCCCAGCCATTAACAACCAGGCCCATACCCCCCCGCCTATCAACACAAATAGAACAATGAGGGCCAACAGCCACATCATTGCGACACAACCCAACCAATAAAATGGGTGTTATAGCTGTAAACCGTATTGTTAGCGTTCGGCAGACGGACGCTACGCCCGTTTTTTGTTAGTACCACTTCTTTACGGTAACGCGAAGAATTAAATAAGCCGAGGAACACACCTCCCGAATAACCATTTCTAACCGTGCTGAATTCGTATCCATCCGGCGCAATGCTAGATGAATCAACGATCAGCCCGTCTAAGTCGGGAACATCAATCTGAGTGATTTTCGAAACTTTATTGGATTTAACCGCGCCCCGCTCAGACAGATCAAGATCTAATGGAAAAAGGATTGCGATTTCCCTTACCGCCCCAGTTTTTGGACTATAACGCCAGAGGCGTGGTCTCCGATTATTCCGTGCATTACCTTGGTATGCGACCTGAACTTTCTGGTTCACAACAGATATCTGTACATCGCTCGAATTATTATAATATTCAGTCGCGTAAAGCACATCGTGTTCAGGGGGCGCTACTACGAGAGCAGGAATACCCGAAATCAGCAGGAATGCCACAACAAGCAGTAGCGGCAAACCCAAGCCAAAAGCGATAGTAGGATTTTCACGGAAAAATGATTTCATACTGGTCTCTCTTTATGTGATGGTGATTTTATGCGGTATTTAGAGTATGAACAGAAACAGCCTATAATAACGCCAAAACCATAGCCTTAACTGCTTCTCTATATAGACTTAACGCCTATTGTATAGAAGCCTGTCATTTCAAAAAGCTTTCCTGCAAACTCTAATTCGGGTTCATCAATAGATTCAGTCTGAACAGCACGAAAACCCGCATTCGATAACAACGCTTCGACATCATTTGTAGTGTACTGAGTAAAACCGTAATTTGATATTTCGATTTTATCCATAAATGCTTTTTCTCTGTACCCGATCAACAGCCGTCCCTCAGGCCTTAATACTCGCAGAAGCTCCTGCGCATTAGGCCCGGGGTCAGGCCAAAAATAAAGTGTATTCGTTGTCGCTATACAATCAAAGGAGTTGTCATCAAATGGCAGTTTTTCAATCGACGCTTCAAGCAACTCAACCTGCTTAGATTCAAGCAATTCCGCATTTAACACCAAAGCCTCGCCCACCATAGTGGAAGAATAGTCTACGCCAACATAAGTTAAATTATCCGCCAGCGAAAGCAACTCTGGTATAAAAAAACCATTCCCCATACCGATTTCTAAAATACGATCATCGCCTTTCGGCGCAAGGACTTTATAAGAGTTCAAACATATATGTTTATTCCCCTCGTTCATCAACAGCCCAACCTGCTTACCCGTCTCACCGTCAGGATTACTAAGATGCGACGCAAGCTCAGGAGCCGATAAGCTTTCTTCAATATTAAATTTACGTGTCATTGCTCAACGCCTGACAATGAAATTCAAAAGTTGTGATCTCGTACAGAACATGATAACTAGCCCTGATTGAGACCAAGCTCTTTTTGTTTTTTCTTGGTTAATCCTAAGGAGACAATACGATGAGATTCTTTAAGGTAATATTTGAGATCATCATCTGCCAAATCAGGCAGACCATATTGTTGTATCCATTTCATACCACGTGACGCGAGGTAAGGAGCTGGCCTAAACCCCGATTGGTCTCGCAACATTTCAAAATTAAATTCCGATGTTTTAAAGGAGAACGCAGGTTTATCAGACTTATCCCAACCCCCAATGGCAAAGACCTTTCCACCGACCTTCCAAACATGAGCACCACCCCATTGAACGACATACAAAGTAGCCGGTAGACAGCGACAAAAATCATTGTATTGGTCATAAGTCACGCTGATCCTCGTCCTGCCTCATGCGTAAAAAATTAGGGAGTATAAACATTGCCAAATGCTATCATTCTTATTTATCATCGACCCCTTTAATTCAAAGTAGGCTCAACATCCTTATTCTTTATATCTAAATTTTAGGATTATTTTTGATAGTCCGTTTGCACCAAATATTAAAAATATGGCTATCACGAACTCAGCAAACGTCGTTATCATACTTGCTTGATTCTCAATAGTGATAAATTCATAATTTCCAGTATTTCTATTGCTAGAAACCATAAATATGATCCAATACAAGGCATCTGACAAAACATAAAATAGCAGGTAAATACCAAGAATAACAAAACCTAAGGTATATAACTCATCCATCGACAAGGATTCGTGTGAAGTATTTTCATGCTTCACTGGGCAAATCTTACCTGCAATAGTTAAAGGAAATTTCCAAAGTATAATAGCCATACATAACGTAGAAAATGCAGCTGCCACATAAATCCAATTGTTCGCTAGAGCATCCGCATCGCCAACAATCCAAGACAATCCCGAAAAAGTTCTTATTGATATTAAAAATAAAAATACGGAAAACAACCTCACTGCTAATGCAATCATATGTACAAATGTCATTCTGAATTCACCTCATTATCAATGGGAAAATAATAGTGTTTTTTAGATGTTAGAACTAAAGAAATGCACAGAGAAAATTATTTTTAGAAAATAAATATTTTTACTCACACCCTAAACACGGTTTTTATATTTTTTAAAAAAATAAATAGCCGTAATTATTCCTGACACTACCGCTGACACCATTGCAACCCATTCATTAGATTGAATGCCAAGAAAAACTGCTGCCATCCCTCCGATAAATAATGTTAATAAAATTACCTCAGGTCTCTCAGATGGCGTAATAAATGACGAAACTGCGAGAACAAACATTGCAGCAATAGCTGAAAAAATTGATATTAAAGTTGTTTCTGCTATTGACCACCAGCCAGCCTCACACATACCAGAAACCATTTTCTCTTCAGGACATAA
>NVRQ02000006.1 GCA_002400905.2 Gammaproteobacteria bacterium
TTCATCACCTGAAACTATAGAGTTTACTGATACGATGGCGATTATTGATATGCTTTATAGCTTTACTGCTATAGCATTTAAGAACGGTAAGCAGGTGAATGCACCGAACGAAAACTCAGGATCGTGCAAGATTTTTGCTTTTGCCGGTAGGAACAATTTGACTGAACAGCAGACACTGGCTTGTTTTGGTGCGTATTATCGTGAAGAGGTATTAGCTAATTCTGATGGTGATGATCATCAAAATATCCGTAATTTTATGAAGACGGGTTGGCAAGGTATTGAGTTTACTGCTGAGGCGCTTGAGCCAAAGTAAGTTCGCTAGCGTAGTGTCCTGAATAGAATGGTGATTCAGAGCACCATAAATTTGTTGCAGCAAGGCTGCCATTGGCAGGATGGGTGTGCCGCACAAAAATTACTTTTGCAGACGCTGATGTTGTCTTAATTGACTCAATCATAGCGAAACAATATTGTAACTTCTGCATGGATCGTAAAAATTAATAATGATGGGTGGTTTACTGCATTCAGTAGTGGTTATTTAGCTTGTATTCAGCGGTAAATCGATAATGTGTTATCTGCCTGAGCTGATCTTTGGTTTGATAATGATTGATTGGCTGGGATGATATTTCGAATATGTCAAAATTTCTCTCCTGACATGTGTTCGTTCTTGGTAGCCCCGCCATTTGTGCGGGGCTTTTTTAATTGAGCCGGGGTTTTTTCTTGCTGAATTGGCTTTTTAAAAAGTCCATTTGGTCACTCAATATGCGGCGATTACGCAGTACTAACCATTCTGCGAAATTAGGGGCGTAGGGTATGGCATGTAGTTTCATGTGTGCTTGCTCAGGGGTGCGACAACCCTTGCGTTGGTTGCATTTAACGCAGGCCGTAATGACATTAGTCCAAATATCTACACCGCCACGTGAAACAGGAATGACATGATCGCGGGTTAGGTTTCCATCAGAAAAGGTTTCTACACAGTACATGCACATATGCTGATCACGACGGAATAGTTCGCGATTGGTTAATGGCGGTACAACAGCGAACTTATTACCGTTAGCAATACCATGTGTAGCGATAATGGAATCGATCTCAACCCAAGAACGTTCACCAGAAATACGGTTGGTGCCACCGTGGATACGAAAGCGATTCTGGCCTAAGGTCCAGGCGACCATTTCCTTGGCATAGAGCGTAACGGCATCCTGCCAGTTAACCCAGCCCATTGCTTTGCCTGAATGATCCAACCTAAGAATCAGCGGGTGCATGCCCAATGTTCCTTGTATTCGTTACGTTTTCTATCGATACCCACGCATACTAGTCCGTATGCTTAGTAAAACTCAAGTTAATCGGTATCGATCATGCCTCTATTATTTGCTAAAATTGTTACTAAGTTGTATCGGCACTGGCGAATTAAGAGAATTAACGTTTTTCGGCGGTCACTGTCGTCTCTGTGGCAATACCATCTCGGCTATAGGTCATTGCAGTATGTCGTCAACGACTGCCTCACGTAAGATGTCGGCGTAAGCTCTGAGCTCTGAGATTCCTTCACCGTTAATTGATAGCAGGGTATCGCCAGCAGTTAAGCCTGATTTGGCGGCGGGAGACTCGGCAACAACATTGCTTAAACTTCGTTTTCAGCATAATAGAAATCAGGAACCGTGTCGATACGGATTGTTCTGCCCTGCCGATTGGCTGCCGTCGGGTAGACTTACCTGGCCGAGCTGTGAGGTTAAAGGTTTGGAGCGCTTGGTTAAATAGTCTACTGTTTCGCGTACGACGCTGGCGACTTTGACAAGGCCTGCGCTATCAACTTTATCTGCCGTGTCACGTGGCCGATGATAGTCAAGATGAATACCGCTAAAGAATTGTATGCCGGGTACACCAATTTTGTGAAAATTAATGTGATCGCTCACACCAAAAGGGCGATTATTAATATTGGTTTTGATACCAGAGATAAAGTCTATACCGCGAAAGATAGATGCCCACTCGCTGGCAGAATCGGCGCCAAAGATACTGATTGCATTATCGCCTAAGCGACCAATAGTATCGAGGTTAAGTATTGCCATGGCCTTTTTAGCGGGATAAGCATGACTGTTAGCGACGTAATAATCGGAGCCTAGTAGGCCAGCTTCTTCAGCGGTAAAGGCGATGAATATCACTGTACGTTCAGGCCGTGTTCCTTTGCCTAAAATTCGTGCAAGTTCCAGCATAACGGCAACGCCGCTAGCATTGTCATCAGCGCCGGGATGTATTTCCCCTTCATTGCCGTGGCGAACATCCGGCCAGCCTGTGCCAAGATGATCGTAATGAGCACCGATAACAACGCTTTGTCCAGCATAATCGGGATTGCTTCCTGGAAGAATGCCGATAACATTTTTTAATGCTATATCAGTACCCAGCTTGGCAATATCGGTATGCCATTGCTGAAAATAATCGTCATCGTAGGTTTGCAGGCCAGCTTGCTCAAACGCTGCGGCAATGTAGTCAGCGGCTTGGTCAAGTTCTTTGCTGCCAAGGCCGCGGCCGTTAAGTCGTTTGTCTGCGAGGTAATTAACATCGGCCATCATGCGTTGCTCGGAAAATACTGGTGCGAGTTCTGCGAGCGCCTGACGAGGGGGTTTCTTTTGTGGAGCTACCGTTTCACTACTTAACGTTTTTGTTAGCGGTGAATTGACAATCTGCCACTGCCCTTTGCCACTATTTTTGGGCTCATCCCCTTCGAAAGCCAGATGGCTATACTTGCCGTAGTGTGGAAGTTTACGGGCTAGACCAGGCAGTGCAGCGAGGTTATCACTGGCGAGCCAGAGAAGTGTTTGTGTAGGATTGTTGGGATGTCGGCTGGTAACAAGAACTGAATGTTTGTCACGCGTATAAATATTATTGCCAATGATTAGTTGGCTATTACTAATAATGCTATTCTGGCTGGCGATTTGATCAGAAAGTGTTTGGCGAAAACGATTATCCCAACCTAGTAGCCAGATGGCTTTGTCGTCAGGTAAGCGCACTAATTCAGAGTCTAAAGTAAGAGTAAATTTAACACGCTGAGTTTGTTGCCAGTGTGTAATTAATTGGCGATAGGCATGGAGTGTCTCATTATTGGCTGCGGCGGGTAAAACCGCTAATGCTTCATTAGCACCAAAGCCTTGCGATAAGGCGGAAGGGATTTCGCGCGCATCGAGTCGACGAAAGACATCAAACTCTGGGTCGATAGTCACCTTGGTTGGTGGAGCGGGTATATCTATCGAAATGCTAGCCTCACGCTGAGTTAAAGCGAGCGAATATTTTTTGCTATCACCGTTGGCAAACTGCACCACAATCGGTACGTTCAAATCGTAAAGCGCATCGTGTTGGGTTTGTTCAATGTCTATCAATAATTTGTTGCCCGTTTTAGAAAGTTCGGCCTTTTTTAGTCGCAAGCTTGGTGCGCCACTGCGTTCTAACCATTGCATGAAAAATGTACTGAGATCTTTTTTATACACCTGGCTAAATACTTGGCTTAGGTCATTAAAGCTCGCCTTTTTAAATCGATATTTTTTGTAAAGCTGGCGTAAGCCCTGGCTAAATAGTTTATCGCCCAGTTTCATTCTTAACATATGAAACAACATTAACGATTTACCGTAGCCAATGGCTTCAGATGCGGAATCATGGCGTGAGCGAAATTGACTTAATGGAAAGTCACGGCCGGAATCGACATAATCACTGTATTTTTGCAGGCTATTGCGGCGGTAGTTAACGGCAGTTCCACGTTGTTCTGCAATGAGATGATCGGCAAGGTAGGCGGTGAGTCCTTCGGCCCAGTTACCGTTTTCATAATCAACAAAGACACCATTACCCCACCAGTTATGTAAGATCTCGTGGGGATAGGAGCCATGCAAAATAAAAGGGAAGCGCATGACTTGAGGACCCAATAGCGTGAACGACGGCATACCAAAGCCGGTTTCCCAAAAATTTTCTATAGCGGCAAA
>NVRQ02000060.1 GCA_002400905.2 Gammaproteobacteria bacterium
TAGCGCCACTAATCAAATAGCGCTGCTCTATAAGTAACTGAAAACGCAGCACTTAGTCTACTTTACTTTCATGCCGGGTTGGGCGCCATCGTGGGGCTCGAGTATCCATAGGTCTTCGCCGCCTGGGCCAGCAGCTAAGACCATTCCTTCGGAAATCCCAAAACGCATTTTACGTGGCGCAAGGTTGGCAACCATCACGGTTAGCTTGCCTTCGAGATCTTCAGGTTGGTAGGCGGACTTAATTCCAGCAAAGACATTACGTGACCCCATTTCACCTAAATCAAGTGTTAGTCGCAGAAGCTTGTCAGCACCTTCGATATGTTCGGCCTTGGCGATGCGAGCAATGCGCAGATCGATTTTGGCAAAATCATCGAAGGTGATGGTGCTATTGTCATCATTAGCGATGCTGGGGTTTTTGGGTGCTGTTGTTTTTTCTTCGGGCACTTTTTTTAATCCTCGTTTCACCCCAAGAGCACTTGGTGCGTCTAGGGGTTTTTGCTCGGCATTAATGATGGCTTCGATTGCGATGGGGTCTACTCGTGTCATTAATGGGTTGAATGTATTGATGGAATGATCGGTTAGCGGTTGGCTGCGATCGTCCCAAGTTAATGGAGCAACATTTAAAAATGCTTCGGACTTTTCGACAGTAACCGGTAACACGGGTTTCAAGTAGGTCACTAGAATGCGAAACAGGTTGATGCCCATGCTGCACACTTGATGAAGCTCGTGGTCTTTATCTTTTTCTTTGGCAATCACCCACGGTTGTTTTTGGTCAATATATTGATTAGCGCGATCAGCTAAGGCCATGATTTCACGCATAGCGCGATTGTAGTCGCGGTTTTCGTAAGACTCGGCGATGCTATCGCCGGCGCTGATTAATTCTGCAAGTAAATCGGGCTGATCAATCTCTGCACTTAGCTTTCCATTAAAACGTTTTTTAATAAAACCAGCACAACGGCTGGCAATGTTAACGACCTTGCCAACTAAGTCGGCGTTAACGCGGCTAGTGAAGTCATCAAAGTTGAGATCGAGGTCGGCCACGTTATTACCAAGCTTGGCGGCGAAGTAGTAACGTAAATATTCAGGGTTCAAATGATCGAGATAGGTGCTGGCTTTAATGAAGGTGCCGCGTGACTTCGACATCTTTTCGCCATTAATGGTGAGAAAACCATGGGTGAAAATACCGCTAGGTTTGCGAAAGCCTGCCCCCTCAAGCATGGCAGGCCAAAACAGTGCGTGAAAATAGACAATGTCTTTGCCAATAAAGTGATAAAGCTCGGTCTTTGCGTCTTTACCCCAGTACTCGTCAAAATCCAAGCCTTTTTCTTCACAGAGCTTCTTAAAGCTTGCCATATAGCCGATAGGCGCATCGAGCCAAACATAGAAATACTTGCCCGGTGCACCAGGAATTTCAAAACCAAAGTAGGGCGCATCACGCGAGATATCCCATTCGCGCAAATCACCATCCAGCCATTCAGCGAGCTTGTTGGCCATTTCCTCTTGGACATGGCCTTGCTTAATCCAATTGCGCAACATGTCAGCAAAGTTTTGCAGCTTAAAGAAATGATGCTCGGACGATTTAGTGATAGGTATGGCACCGCTAACCGCTGACACCGGGTTAATTAACTCGGTTGGGCTGTAGGTGGCACCGCAAGCTTCACAGCTGTCGCCGTATTGATCCGGCGCATGACATTTAGGGCACTCACCTTTGACAAAACGATCGGGTAGAAACATTTCTTTTTCTGGGTCATATGCCTGCTCGACATCACGCTTGGTGATATGGCCAGCGTCGTTGAGTCGGCTATAGATAGTTTCAGCTAGCTCACGGTTTTCCTCGGAATGAGTGCTGTAGTAATAATCGAAATCGATGGCAAATGCGGCGAAGTCACGCTGATGCTCAGTTGAGATCTCCCCGATCAGCTGCTCTGCGCTAATACCGCGCTTTTCGGCATGGAGCATAATCGGTGTGCCGTGAGCATCGTCGGCACAAATGTAATGACATTCATGGCCGCGCATTTTCTGGAAGCGCGACCAGATATCAGTCTGAATATACTCAACCAGGTGCCCCAGATGAATAGGGCCGTTGGCATAGGGTAGCGCGCTGGTGACCAGTATTTTTCGTTTTGATGTGGACATTTAGATTCTTTGAGTAAGCAAACCCCCTATTATATATAAGTCACTCGGTAAAGGTGTGGTCTCGATGCATTGGGCTATGATTGGATTTGTATAGAGAAAGGCTATAAGGCTGATTGGTTTAATCAAATATACATAATAAGGCCTCGCCTTTAATCTAGGACCCCTCAGCAGCTCTTCCCTACTTGAGCTGCTGCTCTTAATATAGTTTTGTCTATATAACTGGCTGGCGCATCTGCATTACCTCCCCTCACTATCTCATTGCCAGCCAGTTTCTTTTTTTGCTATGACTCAAGGTTATGGTTGTTTTAGCATTAAACTGTCGCTTGGGGCAGGTTTTTGCCTTACCCTAACGAAAAATCTACGTCGTGCAAAGGTCTCTAGTAGTAAAAAGCGGAGGGCAGTCTGATGCCAAAAAATTTACCTTTTACAGTATTTCATCGATCTGGAGGCGCAGTTGAATATAACTTCCCTTTGCATCCGGAAACGCAATCTGCGGCTGATGTTCACAGCGTATTAGAGCACCTTCGTGACGCATTAACCTTCTTGCTTGATAATAAGAAAATAGGCAATGGTGATGTCTTGCAGGCCATTACCATGATGTTATGCATGCGTGCTGATAGGGTTGATGTTGATCGCGATGTCATGCGCTCTTTAATTGAACAAATGGTTGCCAGCAATATGGCAGCGACTTACGCCGCAGTACATAACCAAGCAAGCCGAGCGTAACGCTTGAGCTGTATCTTGTCTGCCCATTTAAAACGAGTAGACCACTGAAACAGCAGTAATCGTATCGGTTGATGTGCTGCCAGCAGGCGCATCACTATTGTTTTTTGCTGTTAATGAAAGTCTTAACGCTAGCTTTTCTGCAAAGCCAACTTTAAATGCGGTCACGCTTTCAGTGAAGGTGTTGTCTAGGCTTGGCTCAATCAAAAGCGTTTGGTTAAACCATGCGTTATCGCTGACTTTATATTCGTAATCACCGTACAGTCGGGCTATGACCCCATCTTGTGTTTCACCGGTAACTGTTTCAGCAAATCTAAAACCGGCGCCTAGCTCGGCATCAAGTCGGCTGCGCTGGCGTTCAAATAGACGTCGGCCGTAACCAGTAGTGAGCGATGATTGAAAATCAAAACCGCTAAAACGGTCATCGTCATAGCGTAATGCGCCAAATAAGTAATTATATTCACTGATTTTTCGATCAGCTTTGTAACCAAAGGTATAACGTTCGGCTGTGGTTGTTTCATTGTCTGAGACCGAGAGTGCTTCTAGCCTTAGGGTGTGACGCCATAAGCCAATATTATTTACAAGACCGAGGCGGCCGTTTAGGGTTTCTGTGTCACTATTGCCGCTAGTGATAGCAAGACCAAATTCGCCTTCCCCATGCCAACCGGGAGCCTCTTTATCGGCATAAACAAAAGGGCTAAACAAACAAAAAATGCATGCTAGAGTCGAGCTGTGACGCATAGAGATTCTCTCCTAAATGATTGCGTGATATTGGCAAAATGCGCAAAAGACGAGGTGAATTATTGCATTCAGCAGAACGATGAATTCTTGCTGCTGGCTAGCAGCGCGGAGATACTAGCATACCGGCGACTGTCTATTTGCTGAACGCGTTGCTGTCTTGCGGATTCAGATAATTATTGTTCTTAAGCTGCGTTATAGGGCGCGATAGAGTAAAATCTCCATCTTTTGATTAGCGCTGTCGGCGAGTAAAGTCGAGGCAGGCAGGAGTCATTGTGGTAGATGTAACAAAAGAACGGGTGCTATCGGCGCTATCTAGCGTAGTCGATCCTCATCTTGAAAAAGACCTTGTGTCAGCCGGTCTTGTTAGTGATGTTGTGGTTGAAGGCGGTGGCCGTGTTGTCATTAAAGTTACGCTAGCGTACCCTGCTGCCGGTTATCATGCTCAGCTTACTAGCGACGTTAAGAGTGCAGTATCTGTGCTTGATGGCGTGAGTGATGTGGTATTGAATATTGATACCATTATTGCTTCGCGCTCAGTGCAAGCAGGCGTCCAATTATTGGACGGTGTTAAAAATACAATTGCCGTTGCCTCAGGTAAAGGCGGTGTCGGCAAGTCTACTGTTTCCGTCAACCTCGCTTTGGCGCTGGCAGCAGAAGGTGCCACTGTCGGTGTGCTTGATGCCGATATTTATGGTCCAAGTCAGCCTCGCATGATGGGTGTGACCGGAAAGCCAGATACCAAAGATGGAAAATCGTTAGAGCCAAAAGAAAACTATGGCGTGCAAGTGATGTCGATTGGTTTTCTTATTGATGATGAAACGCCGATGATTTGGCGTGGACCGATGGTCACGCAAGCGTTGGAACAGTTGTTGAGAGACACGCGTTGGCGTGATCTTGATTATTTGATCATCGACTTGCCGCCGGGCACGGGTGACATTCAATTAACCTTGGCGCAAAAAATTCCAGTGAGCGCATCGGTGATTGTTACTACGCCGCAAGACATAGCGCTGCTTGATGCGCGGAAAGCTTATAAGATGTTTGAGAAAGTTAAAATACCGGTGCTTGGTGTTGTTGAAAATATGAGTACGCATATTTGCAGTCAATGTAATCATGAAGAACATATTTTTGGCGAAGGCGGTGGCCAAGCTATGGCCACGGATTACGATATTAGTTTTCTTGGTAGTTTGCCGTTGGCAATGCGTATACGCCAAGATGCTGATAGTGGTAGACCAACGGTCGTTGCCGAGCCAGATGGCGTTATCACGCAAAGTTATCGTGAGATTGCACGTAATGTAGCCGCTAAGCTCTCTTTACAGCAAAAAGAATATGCCTCTAAATTTCCGAATATTGTTATAGAAAATAATTAATATGAGCAATCGTAGTCTCGACTTGGGGAAAAGCAATGAGTATTAAATCTGATCATTGGATTCGACGTATGGCAAAGCGCGAAGGTTTGATAGAGCCGTTTGAGTCTGGGCAAGTGCGTCACCATGGTGATGAGCGCGTTATTTCCTATGGCACATCGAGCTACGGCTATGATGTGCGTTGTGCCGATGAGTTTAAGATTTTTACTAATATTAACTCTGTTATTGTCGACCCGAAGAACTTTGATGAAAATAGTTTTGTTGATGTGAAATCTGACGTATGCATTATTCCACCTAATTCATTTGCTTTAGCGCGTACGGTTGAATATTTTCGCATACCTCGCAGTATTCTTACTATTTGCTTAGGTAAGTCCACCTATGCTCGTTGTGGCATTATTGTCAACGTGACGCCGTTAGAGCCTGAGTGGGAAGGTCATGTCACGCTTGAGTTCTCAAACACGACACCATTGCCCGCACGTATCTACGCTAATGAGGGCGTGGCGCAAATGTTGTTTTTTGAATCAGATGAAGTGTGTGATGTGTCTTACAAAGACCGTGGGGGTAAATACCAAGGTCAAACAGGCGTTACGCTACCTAAAGCATAAAAATCTATTGACGCGCTAATGTTTTAATTGTCGTTGTTACAATCCACTAATTTTTTTGATTACTGATCGGTAAGTATCGCCTTTTTCAATTTGTTCAATTTGTACAGGCAGATAATTATATTTGTTCGCCACCCAAACCGTGGTCGAACGCTTTTTTGATTTGCGTTGCAGCTTTATAGTTTCGATTTCACCTAAAGGTGTGCTGATAATTTCGCTGCCAAGGTTTTTTATGTCATACGTTTTTAGTTTGCCGCGGTCGGCGACAATGTATTGCAAAGAGTCAGGTGTGTCTTGCATATCAAACATAACGTTAAGCTGGTATAAATGACGGTCAACGGTGTTGACAGGTATGTCTAGTGACCAAGGAGTTTCTTGGCTGTTATCGCTGACTTGGTTGGTTTGCCAGTCAAACTGTAAATTTTGATGGCGTGACTTTTTGCTGCCGCCGCGCTTATAGCTATATTGCAGTGGTTTAGCTTTATTGTTATCAAAGGTAAAAACAGAGCGCTCTTCAATGTTCCTGAGAAACATTCTAGCGAGAAAGTGAGTCACTTCGATATTGGATTCAAGCACATAGCTATCGTCGTCAATGCGCGTTAAGGTACGCTCCATAGTGCCGATTTTGGTGTTGCCACGGTAGAAAGTGTATTCCAGGCTCATGCCGATGGGCAAGTTAAAATCGGATTGCGCAAACGTATTGGTGCTGATTGCTAAAATCAGCATGCTAAGCAAATAATATTTAAACGATTTGTGGCTCATTAACTTCCTCGCTATTTATAACAATAGGTTGAAGTAAGGGCTTGCCATCCAGTGTTAGGGCTCCATCGCTCCATATCAAGCGTCGTTGGCTGAGCCATTGTAATGCTTCAACATAAATTTTGTGTTCCTGGTCTTGAACGCGTTGCGCCAAGCTTTCTACATTGTCGTTAGCGAGTATAGGTAACCTTGCCTGAACGATAACCGGCCCGCCGTCTAAGGTCTCGGTAACGAAATGAACGCTTGCGCCATGATAGGCGTCGTTGGCGGCAATGGCCTTGGCGTGTGTATTGAGCCCGCGATATTTTGGCAATAAGGAAGGGTGAATATTGAGTATGCGGCCAGGGTAGTTGCGAACAAAATCATCGCTTAGCACTCGCATAAAGCCGGCAAGAACGATGAGGTCAGGATTGTATTGATCTATTGTCTGCTTAAGTTTAGCGCCGAAAGTTTCACGACCACTGTATTCGGTATGGTCGATGGTGTGGCATTTAATGCCAGCAATTACCGCGCGTTGTAGACCGTAGGCCTTGGGTCGATTGCTAATAACAGCACATATTTCTACTGCTAGTTTGCTTTGGCTGGCGTCAATAATAGCTTGTAGATTGCTGCCATTGCCTGAGATAACGACGACGATTCGAAGCGGCGGCAAGTGGTTTTCTTGCACCATGATTAATTGTCTGTGTAGACAACGCCACGTTGATCGCCGCGCGCGATAAGTTGGCCAATTGACCAAGCTTGTTCGCCAAGTTGTTCTAAACTTTTTAATACAGCGTCTTCGTTGCTTGGGTCAATGCAGATCACCATGCCAATACCGCAGTTAAACGTCAGTAGCATATCTTCTTTGGCGATGTTGCCCTGCTCGGCTAACCAGGTAAAGATTTTTGGTTTTGGCCAGCTATCGAGGTCAATCTCAGCGCTTAACTTAACGGGTAAGACGCGAGGTAAATTTTCGGTTAAGCCGCCGCCAGTGATATGAGAAATGGCTTTGATCGAATGTGATTTCAATAATTCGAGCATGGTTTTAACATAAATTTTGGTGGGCGCCATTAAGGCATCGCCAAGCGTTTGTTGATTAAATGGGTCGCTTAATGATTGGCCTGAAATTGTCAACACCTTGCGAATCAATGAATAGCCGTTTGAATGTGGGCCGCTAGAAGCGATGCCAATTAATTTGTCGCCTTCGCTACAACTTGAGCCATCTATGATGTCATCTCGCTCTACGATGCCAACACAAAAACCGGCAAGATCAAAGTCACCGGCTGCATACATTCCGGGCATCTCAGCTGTTTCACCGCCGATTAATGCCGCGCCAGAAAGTTTGCAACCTTCGGCAATGCCAGCAATGACTGCGGCGGCCACTTCGACATCAAGCTTGCCGGTCGCGTAATAATCGAGAAAGAATAAGGGTTCGGCACCTTGAACAATCAAATCGTTAACACACATAGCAACCAGGTCGATGCCGACACCATCGTAGCGCTCACTTTCGATGGCAAGTTTCAATTTGGTGCCAACGCCATCGGTTCCAGCAACCAGTACCGGTTTACGATAGCGATCAATGGGCAGCTCAAAGAGGGCGCCAAAACCGCCAAGGCCGGTTAATACTTCAGGCCGAAAAGTCGCTTTTGCATGCGGTTTGATACGTTCAACTAGCGAGTTGCCCGCCTCGATGTCGACGCCGGCATCACGGTAACTTAGTGTGCTCATAGGGTATTTTTAGGCTTTTTTAGAAACATTATTGGAGTCGCTATTGTATCGCAGCAGGCCGCGTAAGCGCTAGAAATCATTGATAGCAATGATTTTTATTGAAATTTAATTAAATTCAGGGCCGATTCAGTGATAAAAGTCTACTATGTGCCTCAACCATGCTTGGTTTGCGTCCTTAAAAAATTTGGACATACTTAAAAAACAGAGGAAACCGATATGAAAGCAAGTTGGATTGTAAGTGCAGCAGCCGCTGCAACATTGATGGCTGGTGTGAGTACTGCAAGCGCTGATGAAGCTTTAGCGAAGGCAAGTGGTTGTTTTGCTTGCCA
>NVRQ02000061.1 GCA_002400905.2 Gammaproteobacteria bacterium
ATGCGAAAGCCATACCTGTTTACTTAAACAACAAAATCATCGTTAAGAAAGCAGACCCTTTCGCCGTATCGGTGACGCGATTTAATGACCGCTTTGGGGGTGGCTTTAGCAGTGAAGACCTAGGCTCTATTGCCAGTCAATCGATATTTGAGCTGAGCGGAACGGCGGCAGTGACACTGAAACGCTACTTACATCTTGAGCTAAAATTACATTACAACCGCCTACTGAAAAATAAGGATAAAGATCAAGTCCGCGCCATTTATCATTCATTAGAAACTGATTATCTCAGTTTTGAGATTGATGAAACACGTCGTATGCGTAGCACTCAAGCGCATTATTTTGACCACCCGACCTTTGGTGTGGTTGCCCTCATTACTCCCATTGAAGCCAATGACGCTGACACCTCAATAAGTGAACAGCTTAAAATTGAAACACTGCCAGCGGCTACCGCGGATAAGTCAGTTAACACTGCCCCTCTACAATAGAGGCAACACAGCAGCAAGCAACTGACGCAGTTGCTTGCTGCCTACCAACATATATTTTTCTATATCTTTCATGTCGATTATCGTATCACTACGACCCGCCGCCCAATTCACAACAAACGCACATGTAACGTAATCCAAACCTAGTTCTCTTGCCAACGCAGCTTCAGGCATAGCAGTCATACCGACCATCGTACAGCCATCTCCCTCAAACTTATTCACCTCAGCAGCAGTCTCCAAGCGCGGCCCTTCCGTCACGCCATAAACGCCTTCTTTTGCCACCTCTATTCCTGCCACTTCAGCGGCTGAAATTAATATCTCGCGTAATCGTTGTGAATAAGGATAAGTGAAATCGATATGTTCAACCCCACTATCACCTCCATCGAAGTAGCTACTTTCGCGTTGATAGGTGTAATCAATAAGCTGGTTTGGCACCGCTAACTTACCGGGCGCCATATCATCACGTATACCACCAACGGCAGCAGCGGCCACAATTTTCGTAATACCCAACTCTTTAAACGCCCAAATATTCGCACGATAATTAATCTTGTGTGGCGGAATGGTATGGCCGTAACCATGACGCGCCAAGAAAACCACTTCATGACCATCAAGTTTGCCTATTATTAACGGGCCTGATGGTTCACCGTAGGGTGTTCTCACCATCTCACGCCTGACAATTTCTAGACTTTCTAATTGAGTTAAACCACTACCACCAATAATTCCTAAACGACTCATCAAGGGCTCCTCTATGCTCAATGTCCTTTCACCGCGTAGATGCCATTAGCATTACGTAAATAACCTTTGTAATCCATACCAAATCCGAAGACATAGCGATCGGGCACAGTTAAACCAATATAGTCTACGATTAAGCTTGCCTTACGACCATGCACCTTATCCAGTAATACGGCCGACTGTACTTCTTTGGCACCTATGGACAGACAATAATCATGGATCGCTGCCAAGGTATGGCCTTCATCAAAAATGTCATCCAATAATAAAACCGTTCTATCCTTAACAGACATCGACGGCCGAGCAATCCAATGCAAAGAACCCCCTTCCGTTTTATCGCGATAACGCGTTGCGTGCACATAATCAAGCTGCAAAGGAAAGCCAAGACGCGGCAATAACTGACCAGACAACACTAAACCACCTTTAAGTAAACAGATCACAACAGGATTGCTGTCGGCAAGCTTATCGCTAATCTCATTCGCCATTCGAGTCATCGCTTCGTCAATCTTTTCAAATGAATGAATCAGGTCAGCATCTTCCATAGTCAAATTAATTTCTTCCATACTATGCTTCGCCATCATCATGCTCGAATTGCGGCGCTCCGATGCGGCCAATACCTGGTAATTCAATGGCCAAATCAAATATATCGAGTTCAAAATTAAGACCCAGTAAGTTGATTTCTAAGCCTTCTTCAATCCCTGCGGAGGCACCGAACAAACCCCAGAGGCTAAACTGAATACCACTACCACTAACAGAGCGTGAAACAACGTCCTTAATTTCAACGTAATCTTTGCCAATTGCCGTAGACGGCAAATCAAGCTTTAGCTCAGGTACCTGGCGACCAATAAATGCAGTAAAGGTGTTGCTGTTTGGGCCTGGCCAAACAGTGTAGTCAGAACGATAGGGATAATCTTCAATAGCTTGTTCGACGTCACTGATGAGTTGTTGGGCGTGCTGGCCACGGATATCAACCAAAATAGCGGGTGTATTGCCATACCAAAGTGCATCATGGTCACCTTGATGCGAGATGAGAACCTCTTCGTTGTGGTATTTAGCCCAACCAAAAATTTCGTAACGCGTAAATTCAACGTCACCCGGGTGCTTCAATGCAACCCAAGTGTGTACTGCAAGGATCTTTTTTAGACCCCAAGTGCGAGCGGCATAAATCTGAATGGCGGCATCATCCTCAGCAACAGGGTTATGACCAACATTATTGATATCGTTGCTTGCCTGCAGCGCACCCGACGAGGAAACAATAATCGGCAGTACAAATAGTAAGCCGATAAACGCAAAAAACTTTATTAACACAGTACTCCCCCCAACCGCTTCGATGCCGCGAACAATAAAACGTAACCCGGCCAAGTTTAACAGAATGCATCGGCTATCTCTGAGCAAGTTTATAACGTTTTTGGTCTACTTAGCGCTCGCTAGAATCCTCCGTTTCATCCAACACACAAAAGGACGAAAGTAGCATGGCCAATAACATCGTTACTTGAATCCTCAAAGGCACAAAAATAATCACCAAACCAGACACGATTCAAATACTTTTGACCCAGTTTTTCTTTTGTTTGTACGCTGTAGTTTGACGCCGTGAATATACTAAGGGGTACATTGATGAGACAACAACCGCAGCACTTATTGCCCTGCGCCCTGAGTGATTGGCGATAGCCCATCACGAGGAAGTACTCTTGGGGTGCGCCCTGAGTGATTGGCGATAGCCCATCGCGAGGAAGTACTCTTGGGGTGCGCCCTGAGTGATTGGCGATAGCCCATCACGAGGAAGTACTCTTGGGGTGCGCCCTGAGTGATTGGCGATAGCCCATCACGAGGAAGTAATCTTGGGG
>NVRQ02000062.1 GCA_002400905.2 Gammaproteobacteria bacterium
AGTCGAATTATTGCCGCTGGCAAGAAAATATCAAGCCATGCCCACCAAAGAATCCAATCAATGGCAAAAGGAAGCATACAAACAATTATTAATGAGCGCCGGCAACACCAGTGATATCAAACACCTCAACAGTGCTTGGGAGCGCATACCAAAAGCGCTCAAACAAGATGGTGACATTGCCGCAAACTATGCCCAGCAATTAGCTCACTGTGGTGATATCGATAATGCCGTGCAATTGATAGACCGACAGATTAATCACCATGGTAGCAACAATCAGCTCGTCGACTTATACGGACAACTACAAGGTTCAGAAGTGCTAACACAAATGGTTCATGCCGAAAAATGGTTAGGCGATGAGCACGAAACACCAGCACTCTTTATTACGCTTGGTCGTTTAGCCATCGCCAATCAAATGTGGGCCAAGGCAAGAGACTATCTACAGCGAGGAATTAAGCAGGGTGCTGGACCACAAGCCTACCAACTCATCGCAAGAGTTTATGATGAGCTTGGCGAAGTAGAGCACGCTAACGCCTCATATAAACTTGGATTAGAACGCGCAACAAATAACACCTCGTTGCCTAGTACTCCAACAAGGCTAATCTAAAGCCCACTCAAAAGCGTCATGAAATATCTGTGTTTTCGGCAAACCGGCTTCGAGAAAACTTGTTCGTGCCGAGCTCACCATAATTGGTGGTCCTGCCGCATACACATCATATTGAGCCAGACTATCAATATCAGCTAACACCGCTTCGTGAACATAACCTGTTCGTCCTTGCCAACCTTCATCCGGCTCTGACAACACTGGAATATAAGTAAACTGCTCACGCTCTGCCCATTGCTCAACCGTTTCTTGGAAATACAAATCACGCCGTGAGCGAACACCCCAATATAAAATAATTTCTCGTGTATTGCCGGCCTGCTGCGCAGCTTCAACAATCGCTTTAATCGGAGCAAGCCCTGTCCCACCTGCAACCAATAACATCGGTCGCGTTGAGTCTTGGCGCAAATAAAATGCGCCCATAGGACCTTCTATGCGAAGAATGGTTTTTTGTTCTAAATGATGAAAGACAAAATCAGAAAAACGTCCGCCTTCAACATTTCGAATATGCAACTCAATCATCCCATCATCACGCGGCGCGCCTGCAATAGAATAAGTACGATGACGACCATCACTCATAATGATATCGATATATTGACCCGCGATATAATTAAGCTTCTTACCTGCAGGCAACTTCAAGAACAAACGCATAACATCATGTGCCAGATGATCAATCTTATCAACACGACTCGGCAAACGTTGAATATCAGGATTATTTAAATCGACTTCCAATACCAAATCAGAACACGCACGCGCCTGACAAAATAAAGCCATGCCTGCTTTTAATTCAGCTTCAGATAACGCTTGCACACTATAGTGATCATGCTTAACTTCGCCACCAACCACTTTACCTTTGCAGGTACCACAGCTGCCGTCACGACAACTATAAGGTAATTGAATATTCTGTCGATGCGCAGCATCAACAATTGATTCCCCTGCATCGACATCAAAACTTTGTTCGCTGGGCTTTAGCTCAACTTTATAAGGCATTTAAAATAGACTCTAGATTGAAATTATTTGCGCCAAGGTCATCAACAACTATACGTCGATGCTAATACCTGGCGTAGCATCCGAACGTGTCTCAGGAATAGGCTGATTGTCAGCGGCATGATAAGTAAACACTAATGATTTTTTAATTTGATCGCTGCCATTACGGCCTGCCGCATGAAATAACTGGCAATCAAAAAACAACACCTCACCAGGATAGAGTAATACAGGTATTTCTGTTGCTAATAAGGCCCGGTTCTCTTCTAAATCAGTGCGTAAAAATAAAGCACTGTCTAATCGACCGCGATCGAGGGTCAATTTATGCGAGCCAGGCAAAACCGACATGCAACCATTGACCATAGATTCCTCACCAATCGCCAACCACGCGTTAACTAACTGCGGCCGATCAAATGACCAATAACGAATATCTTGGTGCCACAACGTCGCACTGCTATAACCAGGGTGCTTGGTCATAATGCAATTGTGATGGTTTTGCGAGAGCACTAAGTGTTTTGAACCAATGAGCTGAGCAATACGTTGGGTTAATTCTGATGAGCGCGCCCAGTCACGAAAAACGCAATCACGGGTATACGCATTAAATAAACGCCTAGGTGTCGAACCACCTGGCGCATCACGATCAGCAGGCGCACCCGGATATTGCACATCGGCTTCAAACTCTACCGGTGCCATTAAGGGTGATAAAGCTTCATCGACATAAGCAGACATCGCCGCCAACACCTCTACTGCCACCATTTTATTAACAATAATATAACCATCACGCTCAAAACGCGCTAACTCTACGTCGCTCAATAAACTATCTTGTGTTGTAGGTGACTGATCTATCATAGCTTTATTTTAACATAGCTTATGCAAGACGTAGCTGGTGTGCTGCGGCAACCATATTACTGAGACCGGCTTTGACCTCCGGCCAGCCACGAGTCTTTAAACCACAATCCGGGTTAACCCATAATCTCTGAGCCGGTATGCAATCCGCCGCTCGGCGTAATAAAATCACCATTTGCTCTATCGTTGGTACGTTTGGCGAGTGAATATCGTAGACACCTGGGCCTATCTCATTCGGATAGCTAAAATCAGCAAAGGCGTCGAGCAATTCCATATCCGAACGCGAGGTTTCAATAGTAATTACATCGGCATCGAGCTGGGCAATAGCCTCGATAATGTCATTAAATTCGGCATAGCACATATGGGTGTGTATCTGCGTTTCATCTTTGACCCCTGCTGAAGACAGACGAAAGGCATCCACGGCCCATTTCAAATAAGACTCCCATTCGCTACGCTTCAGTGGCAAACCTTCACGAAATGCCGGCTCATCAATTTGAATCACGGGGATACCTGCTTGTTCTAAGGCTAATACTTCATCACGCAAGGCCAAGGCAATTTGTTGACAGGTTTTAGCGCGCGGTTGGTCATCACGGACAAAAGACCATTGCAACATCGTTACCGGCCCCGTGAGCATTCCTTTCATTGGTTTTTCGCTCAGTGACTGGGCATAACTTGCCCATCTCACCGTCATATCGCCTTTGCGCTTTACATCACCATAGATAATTGGTGGTTTTACACAACGCGAACCATAGGACTGCACCCAACCATTATCGGTAAACGCATAGCCGTCCAATTGCTCACTAAAATATTCCACCATATCATTACGTTCAGGTTCGCCATGAACCAAGACATCTAAACCCAGCTCTTCTTGTTGACGTACTGTTTCTGCAATCTCCTGCTTCATTTGTTTTTCATAGTCATGCTGGAGCATCGCCCCACTTTTAAAAGCATGGCGAGCGCGACGAATCTCTACAGTCTGCGGAAACGAGCCAATCGTTGTCGTCGGATAATTTGGTAGGCGTAATGCCTCCCGCTGCTTGTGCGAGCGCATTTCATAATCCCCATGACGTTTATACATCGCACGATCAATCATATTTTGCCGATCAATCACTTCTGCTCGATGAATACGCGTTGAACTCGAACGTGATTGAATAATTGATCGCGTATGTTTTAGTACTTGCATACAGTCATGCACCGAATCCTGCTCAGCAGTAAAAACATGCTTTAAAATATTCAATTCATCGAGTTTTTGCCTTGCAAAAGCCAGCCACGACTTTAGTTCTGTATCAATTTTAAACTCTTGATCAAGATCAACCGGCACGTGCAATAAAGAACATGAAGGAGCCAACCATAAACGCTCTTTAAAACGTTCTTTTATCGGATTTAGTACAGCAATAATATCATCCAAGTCGCTACGCCAAATATTACGACCGTCAATCACACCAACAGAGAGCACCTTATACTTCGGTAGATGATCAACAACACTATTTAATTGATCACGACCACGTACTGCATCGACGTGTAAGCCGGCAATTGGCAGATTGCAGGCAAGATGTAGATTGCTGCCGAGCGAACCAAAGTAAGTCGCCAATAAAATATTCAAACCTCTAACTTGTAGGCGATTATAGCTTGATTCAATTGCCTTCTTCCATTCGCTCGGCAGGTCAAGAACTAAGACAGGCTCATCGATCTGCACCCACTCAATACCAAGCCTCTTAAGCTTGCTCAAAATTTCCCCATACACTGCGAGAACACTATCAAGAAAACTCAGACGATCAAACTCATCACCCTTGCACTTACCTAACCATAAATAACTGACTGGCCCAAGCAGCACTGGCTTTACTTTATGGCCTAGAGCTTGAGCCTCAGCGACTTCTTCAAATAATTTTTCATGGGCAAGATAAAATGATTGGTTTTTGACAAACTCGGGCACAATATAATGGTAATTACTATCAAACCACTTCGTCATTTCGCAGGCCATTGTTGCTTGGCCTGAAGGCGCACGTCCACGCGCCATACAAAAATAGGTATCCAAATCGGAGGCCACACTCTCCTGGTTAGCACTATCAGCAAAACGCTGAGGGATAACACCCAACATCATCGATGTATCAAGTACATGGTCATACCAGGAAAAATCGCCGGCCGGTACAAAGTCCAAACCCGATTCTGCTTGCTGTCGCCAATGACGTTCACGTAGATCACGACCACATTGTTCTAGCTCCGTCGCATCAATCTGCTCTTTCCAATAGCGTTCAACCGCGTGCTTTAATTCGCGATTAACACCAATACGAGGAAATCCAAGATTGTGACTGACCGACATGACTGCTCTCCATAATGAGGATTAGATATTGGCAAGCAGTATAAATACGAGATATTATTGAATCAATCTCATTATTCTAATGAAAAGTATGAATATTATTCATGTTTATTGAATTACGACAACTCCGTAGCCTCAAAGCAATTTATGAATTGGGCAACCTTACTCGCGCCGCACAACAGCTAAATGTCACCCAGTCTGCCTTATCTCATCAAATCCGCTCTATCGAACGTTACTTTGGTCTGAGCCTTTTTATCCGCAAACAGAAACAGTTACAACTCACCGTAGCCGGTGAACGATTATTCGCACTCGCTCAACGCATCGTACCCCAAGTAGAAGAAACCGAACTGGCGCTGCAGCGTATGGCCGAAGGCAGCACTGGACGTTTGAATATTGCGATTGAGTGTCATAGCTGCTTTGACTGGCTATTACCCTTACTCGATCAGTATCGTGAACGTTGGCCCAATATCGAAGTTGACGTTCGGCTTGGTATTTCACTTGACCCTTGGCCATCATTAGCAAGCGGTGATATTGATACGGTTATCACCTCTGACAAGACCGAGCAAAGCGATATTGTATTTGAATCACTCTTTGACTACGAAGCGCTGCTTGCTGTCGCGCGCGATCACCCACTGACCAGCAAACAATATATCGAACCGCATGACCTTGGCGTTCATACCCTAATAACTTATGCTGTTCCGCAACATCAACTCGATATTTTTAACTATTTTTTAACACCGGCCAATGTCGAGCCTGCATCACAACGCAGCGTAGAATTAACCGCCTTAATGCTGCAACTCGTCGCCAGTGGTCGCGGTGTCGCAGCACTACCGAACTGGGTGCTGGCCGATTCCCTGGCTAAAAACACCATTGCTGCGAGACCCCTTGGACGTAAAGGTATGCACGGCACAATGTACGCCGCAGTACGTCAATATCAGCGCCAACTCGCCCATATCAATGAATTTATTGTCATGGCACGACAACGCATGAGCTTAAATTAACCAAACATCAAATTAGTGCTTGCCAAAATAGAAGTCATACCCTATCTTGCAGTTAAGCTTTTAAAAAACACTACATATTGTGTTTTAATAGGGAATCCGGTGTTATTCCGGAACTATCGCGCAACGGTGTTGGGGTTCCTCCCCTAAGTCCGATACCTATCAAGCTCACTCCAAAACATGGAGTTTTCCACGGCTCGCGTCAAAGCCACAGGATTAGAGGCTAACCACTGTTCGCCCACACCTGCCTGATGCTTGCCGTGCTCACTCATAACGAGAATCAGGGGGAAGCATGTCATTACAAACTGTCTCAACTAGCACCGCAACAACATCACCCACCACATCATTAACTAGCGCTATCACCAAAGCCAATAGTGATATCAACTATCGCGTCATACGTCGTGACAGCACGGTCACAGATTTCGATAACCAAAAAATCGCCCTGGCACTCACCAAAGCTTTTGCCGCTACTGAAGGTGGCAGCGGATCAAGCCGCATTCATCAACAAGTACAACAACTCACCGACAACGTCAGTCACGCTGTCACTCGCCATCTAAGCCATGGTGATAGCGTGCATATTGAAATTATTCAAGACCAAGTCGAGCTAGCCTTAATGCGTGCCGAAGAATATAGAGTGGCACGCGCCTATGTACTGTATCGCGAGCAACACGCTCAAGCGCGTTTACAGCAAGAATGCGAACACAATAGTAATGACGATTCAATGCGCGTAATCCACGTCAAAAACAATGATGGTACTATTGCAACGCAATCATATGCTCATATCCGCGCGACCCTACACCATGCCTGCCAAGGTCTTAACGGCGTTGATGAAAAAATATTATTCGCCGAAACACTACGCAACCTCTATGAAGGTATTTCAACAAAAGAGCTAGGCCATGCGTTAATCATGGCTAGCCGTGCGCACATCGAAAACGATCCTGACTATAGTTATGCTGCGTCACGATTGCTCCTTGCTCAACTCAAAGAAGAAGCCTATGATTTTATTGACATAAAATCAAAAAATAATGATATCACTTATCAGAGTTATTTTTCGCAATTCATACAGCGCGGCACCGACCTCGAATTACTTGATAAAGAATTACTCAATTATGACTTACCGCGGCTAGCTGCTGCATTGCAACCTGAAAATGATCTTAATTTTACCTATCTTGGCCTACAAACACTTTATGATCGTTATTTCATTCATCATCAAGATACTCGCTTTGAACTACCACAAGCTTTCTTTATGCGTGTTGCAATGGGGCTGGCAATCAATGAGATAGAGCGTGAAGAGCGAGCAATAGAATTCTATCACCTTCTATCTACGTTTGATTTCATGAACTCAACACCAACGCTATTTAATTCAGGCACACTACGACCACAACTTAGTTCGTGTTATTTAACAACTGTCCCAGACGATCTATCAGGCATCTTCAGTTCATTACGCGATAATGCCTTATTATCTAAATTCGCAGGCGGTCTAGGCAATGACTGGACACGTGTCCGTGGCATGGGTTCCTATATCAAAGGCACTAATGGCAAATCACAAGGCGTCGTGCCCTTTCTTAAGATCGTTAACGATACTGCAGTTGCCGTAAACCAAGGCGGAAAACGTAAAGGCGCGGTCTGTAGTTATTTAGAAAATTGGCATATCGATATTGAAGAGTTTTTAGATCTACGTAAAAACACTGGCGATGATCGCCGCCGCACTCATGATATGAATACCGCTACTTGGATTCCCGATCTCTTTATGAAACGTGTCATCGAAGAGGGTAAGTGGACATTATTCTCACCTGACGAAGTCAGCGATTTACATGATCTCTATGGTGCTCCATTCGAAACACGTTACTGTGAGTATGAAGCCTTAGCAGAACAAGGAAAAATAAAACTCTACAAACAAATCAATGCCGCCGACCTTTGGCGCAAAATGCTTACCATGTTGTTTGAAACTGGCCACCCGTGGCTGACGTTCAAAGACCCCTGCAACCTACGCTCACCACAACAACATTGTGGTGTTGTCCATTCCTCTAATCTCTGTACTGAGATCACCTTAAATACCTCAGATAAAGAAACAGCCGTGTGTAATTTGGGTAGCATCAATTTGACTCGTCATCTCGATCAAGACGGCAAACTCGATATGAAAAAACTAGAACACACCATAACTATCGCCATGCGCATGTTAGATAATGTTATTGACTATAACTATTACAGTATTCCTCAAGCGCGCACAGCAAATTTACGCCATCGCCCGGTCGGGTTAGGCATCATGGGTTTTCAAGACAGCCTTCATAAAAAACGTCTTTGTTACGCATCAAACGAAGCTGTTGAGTTTGCTGACCAAAGCATGGAAGCCATTAGCTATTTCACTATTAAAGCTTCAAATCAACTCGCACGTGAACGTGGCAACTATCCTAGCCATGACGGCTCCTTATGGAGTCAAGGGATATTACCCATTGATTCTATCGCCGCACTGGCTGAGTCTCGTGGACGTTATCTAAACCAGGACACATCCAAGACCTTAGATTGGGACAGCCTGCGCCAAGACGTTATTAACCACGGTATGCGCAATAGTAATTGCCTTGCCATCGCACCAACAGCGACCATTGCTAATATTTGTGGCGTCAGCGCTTCAATCGAACCGACCTACCAAAACCTATTTGTAAAATCAAATCTCTCTGGTGAGTTCACCATCATTAATCCTGCCCTAGTCAACGATCTGAAACAGAGTCAGTTATGGGATGAGTTAATGATCAGTGATCTTAAGTATTATGACGGCAGCCTGGAACAGATAGACCGCATTCCTGACGATATAAAACGACTCTATGCCACCGCATTTGAGATTGATCCACGCTGGCTCGTTGAAGCCGCATCACGACGGCAAAAATGGATTGATCAATCACAATCACTCAATCTCTACGTTGCCAACGCAGACGGGAAAAAACTCGATAATCTTTACAAACTCGCCTGGACACGAGGCCTTAAAACAACCTATTACTTACGGTGTCTTGCTGCCACCCACGTTGAAAAATCAACGGCCGACAGTCATCGTGCCAGCACACTCAATGCAGTTAAACACCTATCAAGTGTTAAGGCATGCGCCATTGACGATCCAGAATGCGATGCTTGCCAATAAATTGGCTCAAACTTAACAACTTACTGATTACTACTTATTAATAAGGAATACGACAATGCTAAATTGGAATAATCCAGTTGCCGAATGTAACGAAAGCGACCCTATAACACGTCACAATGTGATATATGACAATATCAACCAATCAAACAGTTCAGCAATAAAAGCACACACAAGCAAATCAACAAATTTACCAGAAAAAAATAAATCTATAGAAAACATAGAGATGGGTGCTGCACGTATTTGTGTTGATGACAAACGTATCATCAACTGCCGCGCCGATCTCAACCAATTAGTGCCCTTTAAATATGATTGGGCTTGGCAAAAGTATCTTGACGCTTGCGCTAACCATTGGATGCCACAAGAAATTAATATGACAGCAGATATCGCATTATGGAAAGACCCCAATGGTTTAAGCGATGATGAACGCACAATCATTAAACGCAACCTTGGATTCTTTTCAACTGCCGATTCGCTAGTCGCCAATAATTTAGTGCTAGCGGTATACAAGCATATTACTAACCCAGAATGTCGGCAGTATTTATTACGCCAAGCATTTGAAGAAGCCTTACACACTCACGCCTATCAATACTGTATTGAATCACTAGGCCTGGACGAAGGCGAAATTTTTAATATGTACCGTGAAGTTCCTGCCATAGCACGTAAAGCAGAGTGGGCCTTGCCTTTTACCCAAGCACTGGCCGATCCGGACTTTCATACTGGCACATCAGAAACTGATAAAAAACTGCTAAAAGAGCTCGTCGCTTTTTATATCATCTTTGAAGGCATCTTTTTCTATGTTGGGTTTGTTCAGATTCTATCAATGGGACGTCGCAATAAAATGATTGGTGTTGCCGAACAATTTCAATATATATTGCGCGATGAATCCATGCACATGAATTTTGGCATCGACGTCATCAATCAAATTAAAATTGAAAACCCGCACCTATGGGATGAATCATTGATCAATGAGATACAAACCATGATTCGCGATGCCGTGACTTTAGAGAGTCACTATGCTGAGGACACCATGCCCAATGGGGTATTAGGCATGAACGCGACGATATTTGCCGAATACTTACAGTTCATCGCTAACCGTCGCTGCGCACAAATAGGTTTAGATGCCTTGTATCCTGGTGCCACCAACCCTTTCCCGTGGATGTCTGAAATGCTGGATCTTAAAAAAGAGAAAAATTTCTTTGAAACACGTGTTACTGAATACCAAACAGGCGGCGCTTTAAGTTGGTAACAGCCCTCGGAACAAGCAAAGCATACTCACAATCACTATTGGCATTAATAAATTTAGAATAAGACCCGTACGCACCATCGTTTGCATAGGAATACGCTCAGAAGCAAACACGATTGCATTCGGCGGTGTCGCCACGGGCAGCATAAAGGCGCAAGACGCAGCAAAGGTTGCGGTTAACATCAACATCATCATATCGTAATTCGCGCCAACAGCCAGAGCCGCCAGTATCGGCAACATGACTTGGGTAATAGCAGTATTGCTGGTCATCTCGGTCAGAAAAATCATTAATACTGCCACCACCAATAACACCAAAATAAAGGGAATATCTGAAAAGAAATGTAAGCTCTCACCAATCCATGCCGAAAGCCCTGACTGTTGCACGCCCGTTGCCAATGCAAAACCACCGCCTAGCAGAATTAACACACCCCACGGTAAACGCGTGAATGCAGCTTTACCCAAAATTGCTTCGCCATCACTCGCACGCAAAAGAAACAAACTAAATGCCGCTACAATAGCGACCGTCCCATCATCAACGCCCTGATACGGCAACAATGATGACCAGCCCGGAATCGTAAAACTATCTACTACAATACCTTTGCGGGTAATCCACGCCAAAGCAGCCAAACTCAATACCCAAGCCACAGCTTTTTCTTCTGCTCGCATTTTGCCTAACGCAGCATAATCCTCGCCAACTCTTAATTCACCTGACAATGACCACTGTAATTTACGCACTTTAAATTTGGCGATCACCAACAACATGGCCAGACCCACTAACATTAATGGCACACCCACTAACATCCATTGCAAAAATGTCGGCCGCAATGTTTCGCTTTGTTCTGCAATCAGCTCGATAAAAACTAAATTAGGTACCGTACCAACAGGTGTCGCCATGCCACCCAAGTTAGCAGCGTAAGCAATGAGCAATAATAAAGTCGTCGCAAACGTCGCCGTAGTTACCTTGCCCAACTCCGAACCATCAATACGTGAAAGTACTGCCAAAGCAATCGTTAACATCAACATGGTTGCCGCCGTATTCGATATCCACATTGATAAAAATGCCGTCGCACCAATAAAGCCCGTAATTAACTGCATAGGTGTCGCATGCCAGCGTGATAAAATCGCTAAAGCTATTCGCTTATGCAGCCCCGTTCGCTCCATCGCTTGCGCAATCAAAAAACCACCGACAAACAAAAACATAATGCTAGTCATATAGCGCGGCGCGATTTCCTTAGCCGTAGCAATACCAGTAAAAGGAAAAGCGATCAGGGGAATCAGTGCAGTAACGGCCAGAGGGACACATTCGCTAATCCACCACAACACTATCCAAAACCCAATCCCAAGCATAAATGGCGCTTGCGGATGATCGGGAATAGAAACGAGCAACGGAAAAAGAACAGCAGCAAGCGGGCCAAGCACTAAGGCGATTTTTTTCATATTGAGCAAATCCGAATCGCCTCCCTTGTGTCGTCGGATAATTATTTCTTCTGTTGAAAATCTGCACGATAATTGGGGGCAGAAAAAACTTATGGCGCAACCTTTACTGAATAAGTCTCATCTGAATCTATTTATTCGAGTTAGTGTTCATTTCTTTCGTTGAGCCTGTAAATAATTCTGTGTAACTGCCCGTTTCAAACATGAGGAGTTAACTGCTCCTCAAACACAATCATAAAATGATTCATGGCTTCTTTCCAGTTTCTAATTGGCATCGTCCATTTCTTTGATGCCGCCTGTATGGCCAGGTAGACGACTTTGGTCGCAGAGTCATCGCTCGGAAACAGCTTCCGTGTTTTGACTGATTTACGAATCACGCTGTTGAGTGACTCAATCGCATTGGTGGTATAGATCACTTTTCGAATGTCCGCTGGAAAATCAAACAATGTGATCAGGTTCGGCCAGTGGGTCCGCCACGACTTGCTGATCTGCGGGTACTTGTGATCCCATGTTTCAGCAAAACGATCAAGCTCCAGGCTCGCTTCTTGCTCTGTGGTGGATTGATCGATGCGCTTCAAATCTGCGGTGACCGCTTTGTAGTCTTTCCAGGGAACATACTTCAAGGAATTACGTACCATGTGGATAATGCAGAGCTGAAGCCGGGCATCGGGGAATGCGGTATTGACCGCATCGAGAAAGCCACTGAGGCCATCGACACAAACTATCAGCATCTGTTCAATGCCGCGATGCTTGAGTTCTGTGAGCACCTGTAGCCAAAACTTAGCGCCCTCTGTCTCGGCTATCCACAGTCCTAATAGCGCCTTGTGGCCTTCCAGGTTGACGCCTAGCGTGAGGTAGAGCGATTTGTACCCCAAGGGTAGGCTACGCGCTTGATCACGCGTTTATCCTGGCGAATCTTGAGCACAATGCAATCGAGATAGATGATGGGATACACCGCATCCAAAGAGCGATTCTGCCATTCAACGACCTGCTCCATGACAGCGTTGGTCACCTTGGATATGAGTCCTGCCGAGACCTCAGCACCGTACATCTCCTGAAAGGCGTCGACAATATCGCGTGTGCTCATCCCTTTGGCATAGAGGCTGAGAATCTGGTCATCCATGCCTGTGATGCGGGTCTGGCCTTTGCTAATGAGGCTGGGTTCGAACGTGGCTTCACGGTCACGCGGCGTATCAATCACGATTTCGCCATGCTGACCTTTTAACTTTTTAGAGCTGTAGCCGTTACGGCTGTTACCACTGTGGTGGCCCTTTGCATCATGCGGAGCATAACCAAGATGGGTTTCCATCTCAGCTTTTAACGCTGCCTCTACGGTGATTTTAGTGAGCTGAGCACTCAGTGCGCTCAGGTCTTCTGG
>NVRQ02000063.1 GCA_002400905.2 Gammaproteobacteria bacterium
GACTGAAGTGCCCGATCCGTATTATGGCGGAGACAATGGCTTTGAACAGGTATTGGATTTAGTCGAAGCAGCTTCTATGGGTTTGCTTAAGACTATTAAGCAAACCCATTTATAGAAGATTTGTCAATCTAGGGGGCGTTCTCAATCACCGTTCACGGCAAGGTTCTGGCCCTTTTTCGCGCTGGCGGCGTTGCGGTTCGTTGCAATAGAACAACACTTACGCCCTGAGGCAATGCGGTAGCATTGCTGAGGAAGTACTCTTGGGGTGCGCCTTGCCAGCACAAAAAATGCCTCAGAATCATGCTCATTCAGGTAATTGAGAGCGCCCCCTAATGCGAGCGACATTAATCGGGGAGTTCGATTAATTTTTTAGTGATGCGTTCTTTGATTTGCTTGGGTTGCTGCTTGATCCAGTGCTCGATGCGTTGTGCTTTGCTGCGCGTGCCAATAGTTTGCTGGAAAACAAGTTTGATGGGTGTGCGGCCTTTTAGATATTTTGCGCCTTTACCTGAGCTATGTTGCTCAAATCTTCGGCTGACGTCAGTGGTAACACCCGTGTATAAGGTGTTATCAGCCGCACGAATGATATAAACGAACCAGTCTTGTTGGCTCATAGACTAGGGTTTTTTTTATCATCAGCGGATAATTTTTTTAGATGTGCCTCGGCTTTTTTCCTTATATGTCGAAGTTTACGCCGGGCGATCCAATTTTGGGTGACTTGCCATCGCCACATTGCGCGGATTACTAAGCTGCCAAACACTGATGCGAAGACGGCCAGAATAAAACAACCTAGCAAAAAGGGTTGCCAAATAGCGCCTAGGCTCTCTTGTAGCCATGGCCATGATGCTTCAAATTCAAATTCCCCACCTTTCTCGCCAAGTAATTGATTGCCTAGCTTATAGGCACCATAGAACAAGACCGGTATGGTGATTGGATTGGTGACCCAGCATAAGGCCACGGAAACAATTAAATTAACGCGTGACCCGATGGCAATGGCTGCAGCGAAAACCATTTGAAAGGGGATTGGCATAAAGGCCACAAATAAACCGACAGCAAATCCACCCGATACCGAACGGCGATTGAAATGCCATAAATTTGGGTCGTGTAAAAGCGTACCAAATATGCTGACATAACGATGCTTGCGGACGGTATGACCGTCCGGCATGAATCGTTTTATGAGTTGTTTTGGCATGTTTAGTATCTGTTAAGCCAATGAACAGAGCAGTGTTGCCACGTCCAGAGGGAACGTAGTAACGCTTCCGAGGAAGTGTACCCCTCAAGGGGGTATTGAAAAGAACCCTCGGGGTATGCCTTGTCCTGCGAAAAAATTGTCGCCGTCACTGTCATGTTTATAGGGTTAACAGGTCCTGGTTTCCAACGTATGATAGGGTTTGCTGCATTGTATTTTATGGACTGACCGTGCGATTAGGGACAATCGCTTTTCTTGTCGGTGTGGTGATTGCGTTGCAATTCGCTCATTTGCCGCAGATTGCCTGGTCGTTTTTGCTTGTCCCACTCCTGCTTGTTTTGTTGCGGTTCCCTCACGTTAACGCCGTAGTATTACTATTCTGTGGCATGCTATGGTTATCACTGCGTGCCTCTATTCTAATAGACGGCACATTGACCACTGAGCTTGAGGGCAGGGATGCGATTATAGAGGGATCAATCGTATCGATACCAGTACTTAGAGCTGATTCGAGTCGATTTATTTTTTCAGTTGAAAATATGCATGTTGAAGGTCGAGCAGTGACTCAGCCAAAACGCATCAAACTGTCTTGGTATGGACACAAACCATTAAAACTAGCATCAGGTCAGCGATGGCGCTTAACAGTCCGATTAAAACGCCCCTACGGCATGATGAACCCAGGTGGTTTCGATTATGAGCGTTGGCTATTTCAGCAAGGTATCGGCGCTACGGGCTATGTCAGAAACGCGTCAACGAATACCCAGCTTAACGATCGAGATAAAATATTTGATATGACGAATGCATTTTATCGCTTACGTCAACATTTATCAGATCGTATTAATCAGCTCGCTGGCAATTCAGACCAGGTTGGGATTATTCAAGCGTTGGCTTTAGGAGAGCGAGGTCAAATATCGCCTGATCAGTGGCAGCGTTTGCAAGACACCGGGACTAATCATTTGGTCGCCATATCAGGTCTGCATATTGGCTTGGTTTCAGCATGGGTGTTTTTTGTCTCACGCTGGCTATGGCCGCGTAGCCTAGGGCGCTATCTAAACCTGGCCGCGCCGCGCGCAGCAGCAATATGTGGCTGGGTCGCTGCCGTGCTTTATGCGGCGCTGGCTGGGTTTTCGATACCCACACAGCGGGCGCTGGTGATGGTAACTGTTGTCATGCTAGGTGTGATTACTCAACGTCCTATTGCGCTGAGCCATGTTTGGGCCTTATCACTGCTGGCGGTACTAATCTATGATCCTTTAGCACCGTTGTCCGCCGGGTTTTGGTTATCTTACGCGGCGGTAGGGGTGATTTTGTTTGGTTTGGGTAACCGCTTAACGACAACGAGTCTTTGGTGGCGATTTGGTCGTGTTCACATTGTGGTAGCTTTAGGTTTGGCACCTTTACTCATACTCTTATTTCAAAACATACCTGTGTTATCACCGCTGGCGAATTTCATCGCTGTACCTTTGGTGAGTCTGGTGACTGTGCCCGCAACCTTATTGGCGATGGTGTTTATTGATCTGTGGCCGATTTTTTCCGAAGGCTTGCTGTTGATTGCTCATTACAGCTTAGTCATATTACAAAAAATCTTGACCATCTTGCATCCCTATTCATCTTTGCCTATCAATTTGCCTGTGTTAAATATTTTTACGCTGAGTAGCTTAGTTATTGGAACGCTGTGGTTGTTAACACCTAAGGGGTGGCCGACCAGATGGCTCGGCGTAGTCGGTTTCTTACCGCTGTTTTTTTTCACCGTTGATCGACCGAAGGAAGGGACGTTTTGGTTAAGCGTGCTCGATGTTGGGCAGGGCACATCCATTGTCGTGACAACTAAAAATCATACGTTGGTCTATGACACGGGTGCGCGGTTTAGTGATCAGTTTGATATGGGAAGCGCAGTTGTTTTACCGTATTTGCGTGCATTAAGTGATAGGCAAGTCGATATGCTCATTGTCAGTCATGAAGATAATGATCATATGGGTGGTGCGGCATCGATAATTGCGGCGGGCAGCGTCAAGCAGGTATTAAGTTCAGCACCTGATAAATTTGCCAAGGACGTGGCCAAACCATGCGTAGGGGGGGAATCATGGCAATGGGATGGAATACACTTTGAATTATTTCACCCCGATGCCAATTATCGTGTCAAGAATAAGCGCACAGTGCGAAACAATCGTTCCTGTGTGTTACGTGTTAGCAACGGTAGTGAGGCGGTTTTATTGCCAGGCGATATCGAAAAGGATGCCGAACGTTATTTAATGACTCACTACCGTGATCGTCTCAGCGCAGATATTGTTGTTGCACCACACCATGGTAGTCGTACCTCTTCAACCCAAAGTTTCATTAACAATATTAACCCAGATTATGTGATATATACTGTAGGTTACAGAAACCGTTATGGTTTTCCAAAGTCACAGGTTACCGAGCGATATGATGGTATGGGTGCGAAAGCGTACCGAACTGATGATTCTGGTGCTTTACGTTTTATTTTGGATGGGGAGGGTGAGATTGCCCCACCAACGCAGTATAGGCAAGAACAGCGACGGTTTTGGCATACAATACGGTAGTATTATCCTAAAAACCTCAGTTGAATCACGAAAGTCTGCGCAACCCCATGTTGCACCTAAAAAAACCCATGAAAGCACTCTTCACCAATCAGGTGGCTGCAGCTTCCATAAATTTCCTACGCACAACATGGGATTACACCTCTTTTTCGCGTTCAACTGAGGTTTTTAGGATTATTCAGTCGTTTCGGTCTTATCAAGAGTTCGGTATGATTGCCGATGTTAAAATATATTATTTGTAATAACATTAGGGTAGAGCGTTGCGTGAATTAGTTAGTGCTGGTGGGCTTTTAATGTATCCCATTCTCTTATGCTCGGTGATTGCTATGGCAATTGTCATCGAGCGGTTTTGGGCCTTGCGACGACGTGCGGTATGTCCTGTCAATTTAGTTGCCGATATATGGCAATGGGCGCAGTATGGCCAGCTTGATGCCTCACGCTTATCGAGTTTACGTAATGGTTCGCCATTAGGCCGCGTTTTAGCGGCAGCCATTATTAACTTACGCCACAGTCGCGAAATTATGAAGGAGGCCGTTGAAGAACACGGTCGCCAAGTGGTACACGAGCTAGAGCGCTACCTTAATACATTGGGTACCATCGCTTCGATTACGCCTCTGCTTGGTTTACTCGGAACGGTTATCGGTATGATTAAAGTGTTTGCAGCGATTACTGACCAGGGCGTGGGTAATCCAACCGTTTTGGCTGGTGGTATATCAGAAGCGCTACTTACTACTGCGGCGGGTATCTCCGTCGCCATTCCAAGCTTAATGTTTTATCGACATTTTCAGCGACGTGTCACGGAACTGGCGAATATAATGGAACAAGAAGCGCTCAAGCTAGTAGAAGTGTTGCACGGTCAACGCGAGAAGGATCCTAAGTAGTTGTGAACCTTCGACCGCGAGGTACTAATGAGCCAGATGTTAATCTTACGCCTTTGATTGACGTTGTGTTTCTATTGTTGATCTTTTTTATGGTCTCAACCACGTTTAATCGCGAGTCAGAAATACAGATTGATCTACCCGAATCATCGGAACACGCAATAGAAAGCACCGCTGACGCGATTGAGATTACTATTGATGTCGATGGCGAGTATTTTGTTAATAAGCAGCGCTTGGTTAATACACAGGTGGCAACATTGAAACGTGCCTTAGGTGATGCTATCGCTGGCCGAAAGAACCCCCCTGTGACCTTGGTGGCAGACGCCAACACTCCTTACCAGGCAGTTGTTACAGCGATGGATGTCGCTGCACAGCTTGGTATTAGTCGACTTTCAAGCGTCACCCAAAACAGCGTTCAAGACGGTAACTAATGCAGGTACCGATTGATGGTACGGCGGTAGCGACCTACCGACGCCTACTTGCTTACATAAAACCGCATAAGCCAACCTTTGTTATCGCAATTGTTGGAATGATTTTTTATGCGGCAACCGATGCTGCCTTTGCAGCATTGATAAAACCCCTGCTTAACGAGAATTTTGTCAACCGTGATCCCGATTGGATGATTTGGACACCCTTATTATTATTCTTGGTTTTTATTTTAAGATCAGTGGGCGGATTTCTTTCTACCTATTATATGGGCAGCGTTGGTCGTCATGTCATTAAAGATTTGCGTGGTGAGATGTTTGGCCGCGTAACGCATTTACCCACAGAGTATTTTGATAACGCATCCTCTGGACATGTTTTATCAAAATTTACTTTCGATAGTGAGCAGGTCGCAACTGCGACAACGCATGCTGTCACGATAATGATTCGCGATTCATTGACGGTTATTGGTCTGCTGGCTTGGATGTTCTATCTTAATTGGCAGCTTAGCCTGTTATTTATATGTGCGTCACCTGTTATTGGTCTAATGGTGAATTACGTTAGCAAGCGTTTTCGTAAGATCAGTGGCCGTATTCAATCTTCTATGGGTGATACCGCACATGTTGCAGAAGAGGCGGTAGAAGGCCAGAGAATTATCAAGACATTTGAAGGGCAGCAGCAAGAAATTGACAACTTTGAGCGTGCTAATGAGGCTAACCGTAAACAGAATATGAAAATGCTGATGACATCGGCACTTAGCGTGCCACTCATTCAGATGGTTCCTGTATTGTTTTTGGTCAGTATTGTCTTTATAGCTACCAATGAGTCTGCAGTCGGCACGGTTGATGTTGGGACGTTTGCATCGTTATTCGCAGCGATGCTAATGTTGTTGTCACCGTTAAAGCGTCTTGCGAAAGTGAATGAACATTTACAACGCGGTATTACTGCAGCGGATAGTATGTTTGGTGTTATTGACCATGATGTTGAGCCAGATGAAGGCACTTATTTAGTCGATAAAGTACAAGGTGCTATTGCTTATGAGAATTTATCCTTTCACTATAACCAAGCCAATGAAGTTGTACTGGAAAACATTAGTTTTAAAGCTGAGCCTGGTGAGACCGTAGCGCTAGTCGGTCGCTCAGGTAGTGGCAAAACTACATTGATGAATTTATTGTTGCGATTCTATCCTGTTACTAGCGGTGCGATTAGTTTGGATGGCGTAAACATTAAAGAATATGACTTGCGCAGCCTGCGTAATCAGATTTCTTATGTGGGACAGGAAGTTATACTCTTTAATGACAGCATTTATAACAATATTGCGTACGGAAGTTTACGTGATCGCAGCAAAGAACAGGTTTTAGCTGCAGCTGAGGCAGCGCATGTTGTGGAATTTGTCGACCGTCTACCGAACAAATTTGATACTGAAGTAGGTAATAAAGGTGTGTTGCTCTCGGGTGGTCAGCGTCAACGTATTGCAATTGCCAGGGCCTTATTAAAAGACTCACCGATCTTAGTCTTAGACGAAGCAACGTCAGCGTTGGATTCGGAATCTGAACGGTTGATTCAAGACTCTTTAAAACGCTTAATGCAAGGGCGCACCACACTAGTGATTGCTCATCGCTTATCGACAATTGAAAATGCTGATCGTATCGTTGTGCTCGACAAAGGACGTTTGGTGGAACAAGGCAAGCATGCCGAACTATTAACCCTAAAGGGTCACTATGCCCATCTACATCGTTTGCAGTTTGATGGGCACAACAAAGATACCAACGTTTAAGGAGCCTCTGATCTATTCATGAACTCGTATCTTGTGCCTAAAATATCCAGTTTCTGCGTTGAAAATCTTCGTAATAGCCTGCTATTGCGTGCGATTCACGCCTTGAATCTGAATATTTTAGATCACAATCTACTTCGTTCAGAATAAAGCAGAGGCTCCTTAATTTGCTTATCAATGCGCCGACTCGATCACTATTGGTATCATCGCAATTGGGTCGCGATACTTTTAAGGCCACTCTCTTGGCTGTTTCGTGTTTTGTCCAGCATACGAAGACTGCTTTATCATTTTAAGATACTGAATAGCGTTAAATTGCCTGTTCCAGTGATTATTGTTGGAAATATTAGTGTTGGCGGGACCGGCAAAACGCCGCTTACTATAGCCTTAGTAGAACTACTGAAGAAAAAAGGCTATACCCCCGGTGTGATTACCCGCGGCTATGGTGGTGAGCTACAGAGTAAGCCTGCTATCGTCACTGAGGACAGTGATCCCTATCTCGTCAGCGATGAGGCCGTATTGCTTGCACAGCGTGGCCAGTGCCTCGTTGCTGCGAGCCCTGATCGCATTGCAAGTAGTCGAATGTTAATTGACCAGGGCTGCGACATTATTGTTAGTGATGACGGCTTACAACACTATCGCTTGCAGCGCGATATCGAAATTGCTGTTGTTGATGCGGCAAGAGGGTTTGGTAATGGCTATTGTTTACCTGCAGGGCCTCTGCGTGAGCCTATAAAAAGATTAGCAACAGTAGATTTTGTGGTAATGAATAGTGATAGGGCAGATGAGAGTGGCCGTTATAATATGATTATGCGCTCGCACGCACCACGATACTTAACGTCACATGCAGAAGTGTGCATGGAGCAGTTTGTTGATGCCGGTGAGAATACTAAAGTGCATGCCATTGCAGCGATCGGTAATCCACAGCGATTTTTTCGTTACTTAACGTCGCTGGGGTTGGTTGTGATAGAGCATGCGTTCGCCGATCATCATCGTTATCAGCGCGAAGATATTGTGTTTAATGATCACTACCCGGTATTCATGACGGAAAAAGATGCAGTAAAATGCCGAAAAATCATTGATGATGAGAATTATTTTTATATTGCTATCGATGCTTTGTTAGATGAAAGTTTTAAATTATCGTTAATGACTTTACTCACTAAAGTAGAACACACCCCTCATGTTTAATATTATTATTCCAGCACGCTATGCCTCACAGCGTTTGCCAGGTAAGCCACTACGCGACATTGCTGGTAAGCCGATGATTCAGCACGTTTACGAGCGAGCGTGTCAAAGCGGTGCCAAAGAAGTGGTGATCGCAACCGATGATCAGCGCGTTGCTGATGCAGCAACACATTTTGGTGCGATTGCCTGTATGACATCAGATCAACATCGTAGTGGTACTGATCGTATTGCTGAGGTGATTCAACTACGCGGCTATGGTGACGATGAGATTATCGTCAATATGCAAGGTGATGAACCCACAATGCCGACTCAATTGCTGAGCTTAGCCGCTGAGCATTGTGCAAATAGCGGTGCGGACATTGTTACCGCCGCGGAATGGATTAGTGATAGTGCCGATGTTTTCAACCCAAACGTTGTTAAAGTCGTTGTTGATGATAAGGGTTATGCACTCTATTTTAGTCGTGCTCCGATTCCATGGGATAGGTCGCGGTTTAGTGACAGCGATCAGTCAACTGATACTGCTGTCCATAGCTACCGACGACATATTGGCCTCTATGCTTATCGTGCTGGTTTTGTTAAACAGTATGTAACGTGGCCAGCCGGAAAATTGGAAAAACTGGAGTTATTGGAACAACTGCGTGCGTTGGAGCAGGGTAAAAAAATTCTTGTGTTTGACACACCTTGCGATCCTGGTTTTGGCGTAGACACTGAAGAAGATCTCGCCAAAGTGATTGCCCTACTAAGTCGCTAGTGCAGGTCGTCTCTCCTTTCATAATTTATAATGGCCCCATTTTTCATCATACAGCGTTGCTCGTTGTCGCCATAGGCCCAGGCCCACTATGACTCCGCCTCGCGCCTTGCACCCCGAGGGTACGTCGCCTGGTAAAAAATGGGACTCATTCTAATGTTACAAAATGAGAGACGACCTACACTAGGGGGCGTTCTCAATCACCGTTCGCGGCAAGGTTCTGGCCCTTTTTCGCGCTGGCGGCGTTGCGGTTCGTTGCAATAGAACAACTATTACGCCTCACCGCGCCTTGCCAGCACAAAAAATGCCTCAGAATCATGCTCACTCAAGTGATTGAGAACGGCCCCTAGGTTTTAGTGCTTAATCATCGAGAAAATTTATATTTAAATAGGCGAGTGAATACTCGTTACCGGTTGAATTTAAAACAGGGATAGTTTCAGTGTTCGGAACACGCCGATGTGCTTCACCATGTTGGTCGGCTTGAATTACCGTATCTCGTGTTTCTAATACTAGAGCCGGTGCTTCATCCAATACCTCGATGACAATATATTCAGATTCCTTATAAATCACATGGCGACCGATTAAGCCACGGATTTTCCCAATATCAATTTCCAATTTTTTTAGTGTCATGCGTTATAGTATAAAAACATGAAGGCTGTGAATCAAAGGAAATTGGAGGGAAACTGATGGTTCGTGTGTTATTTGTTTGTATGGGCAACATATGCCGTTCGCCTACAGCACAGGGGATGTTTGAATCGCTGGTCGAAAAAGAGGGTTTGATCGACCACGTTAATACCGATTCGGCGGGTACGCATGCCTATCATATCGGAGAAGGTCCTGATCCGAGAGCGACCAATTCAGCTGCGCGTCGTGGTATCGATATTAGTCAACAGCATGCGCGCAAGGTGCGCCCAAGCGATTTTGAACGATTTGATTACGTGCTAGCTATGGATGAGGATAATTACGGCTTGTTAGCAGCGATTTGTCCGGCTGAGCACAGGCTAAAGCTAGAGCTCTTCCTTAGCTATGCTAAGCAACTAGGCGTGACTGAAGTGCCCGATCCGTATTATGGCGGAGACAATGGCTTTGAACAGGTATTGGATTTAGTCGAAGCAGCTTCTATGGGTTTGCTTAAGACTATTAAGCAAACCCATTTATAGAAGATTTGTCAATC
>NVRQ02000064.1 GCA_002400905.2 Gammaproteobacteria bacterium
CGTGTTTGAATACGCTTGTGTTCTGCCAATATACCATCTTGATTATTGGGCTTTTTGACCTCGATAAACGCCAGCGGCAAGCCGTTGATGAGCAAGATAATGTCTGGGCGAAACTCTTCATCATCTTTTTTATAGGCGAGTTCCGTGACAACGTTGAAGGTGTTGTTATCAAAATTCTCAAAGTCGATTAAGCGAGTGCCTGATTTATTGGTGAGCTTTTCATAAAAAGCTTTGCCGAGGTCTTCGTTTTCAAGGCAGAGTGAAATTTCATCATAAAACTGCTTGGCTTCAAGATCGCCAAGGTCGGGGTTTATGCGCTTAATGCTTTGGTGAAAGATGTCGGTGAAGATGTTGGTGGACTCATCCCATGTGACCGTTGGGGCTTTTAGAGACAGGTATTCATACCCCAAACGCATTAAATGCAGGATGGTGGGGATTTTCACCCGTGAATCTTCGTTGAACTTCATTCCTAAAGCACCCTTATCAGACTTATGGCCACCCTCATATTGAATGCGTGATACGCCCAAGCGTCACAGCTTTTGAGTATAGTTATATGGTGACAAGTTATAATAGCCGCTTCTTTTGTAGAAGCGGTGAAAAATATAGTATTTTATCTATAGGATCACTCTGTTTTTGTTTATGAGTTCGATTCCGTGCTTCACAACCGAACCAAGTCCCTGCTTTCTCACTAGATTGACTATCCGGTGATTTTTGCTTTTAGTAACACTGTTAGTAACACCGAAAGAATGCACAGATAAAAATAATCAATGTATACAACAAGATAGGTATCCTGTTAAGTTCCCGCCGCCCCAAATGGGTGGCTTTTTTATTTTTCAAACACTAGTGTAGTGGTCAAGTAAGTCTCTTTTTTGGGTGTCAAACCACCCGCAGCACTATGCGATCTAACCTGACTGTAATAACCAATAATATAACCAATCACCGCATCTTTAGCTTCAGTAAAAGAACGGTAGCCTATATCGAGAACCCATTTGTTAGACGGCCAAATTTACTGTACCAACACTCCAAGAATACTTTGTCACTTCGTTCGTGCGCCAATTTCCCTTTAGCAAAATCTCAGCAATCTCAGACTGCTATGGATGCGGCGGATTAGCTTAATAGTAGTAATAACCCTTTTTCACTCTTTTTAAGCTCGCTATACTTTTTCCCTAATATCTAATTAGTATTGATTCTCATTTAGTTTTATATTACTATTTCGGCAGCTAAAACTTAGAGCGTCGCAAAAAATGGGAATTCATCAAAAATGAAGCTATCTAAAATATCCATACTCACCTCACTCGCCATTTTGGGGCCAGTTTCAACACTCGCGGCTGAGGAACAAATTCTTGAGCCCGTTGTTGTCACCGGGGAAAAAGTCGACGACGACATCACTAATTCCTTTAAAACGCCTGAATTATTGATTAATGTTCCTCAGTCATTGTCGGTCATCACCTCTGAGCAAATTAAGGATCAAAGCTTTCAAGGCTTGACTGACGTCATTCAGTACACGCCAGGTGTCTCTACCGGCCAAGGGGAAGGCCATCGTGATCAGATCACCATTCGTGGCCAGAATACGACATCAGCCTTCTTCATTGATGGTGTGCGTGACGACGCACAGTACTTCAGGCCGGTATATAACATCGACCGCGTCGAAGTGCTACGTGGCCCCAGCGCCCTTGCCTTCGGCCGTGGCGGCGTTGGCGGGGTTATCAACCGCGTGACGAAGAAGCCGATCTATGATGAACAATTCACTGATCTATCCGCCGGCATTGATGGGTTTGGTTCTGGCTCTCTCTCTATAGATGGCAATATTGACATCGGTGAAGATCAAGGTCTGAGAATCAACGGTTTTTATGAGTCGCTGAAGAATCACAGAGACGTTTTTGAAGGCGATAGATTCGCCTTTAACCCAACATTTTCGAAGGAACTGACGGATGATACTTCGATCCTGGTTTCTTACGAACATGTAAACGACGATCGCGGCGTAGATCGCGGTGTGCCTTCGCTAAGAGGGCGCCCCCTATCAGGGTTTCCAGATACCTTTTTTGGCGATCCGGACATTAACACCTCGACGTTTGATAGCAATGTTTTTAAGGTTCAGGTTGATCATTTGATCTCAAGCAATTGGAGTGTCAATGGATCCTTGCTGTATGGCGATTACGATAAAACCTATCGAAACCTGTTTCCTGCCGGGTTTAATGATGTTGACAACACGGTTACACTTGACGGCTACAATGATGTAATAACAAGAGAAAACTTGCTTGGACAAGTTAACCTGGTCGGTGAATTAGAAACCGGCGCGTTACGACACACCCTGTTGCTTGGCGTAGATTTCGGTCAACAAGATAGCTTCAGTTCGAGACGCGACGCCAACTTTGCACTTAGCGATGACGATCAACTCGAATTTGCCTTTTCTGACCCGCTGGTCATCCCTGCTTTTGACTTCCCTGTATTTAACCGTGACCGTGTGACAGAAGTGGCGACCCAATCCTTTTTTATTCAAGATCAAATTGATATTGGTGAGCATTTTATCGTTGTCGCTGGCGCTCGCTATGATCGGTTTGACATTGATGTTGTGGTGAACGATCTCAATATTGATATTGCTGACCGCCCTCTTTTGCTTAGTCGCGTTGACGAAGAGATATCACCGCGTCTCGGTTTGATCTACAAACCGCAGGAAAATATCTCTTTCTATGCGAGTTACAACAAATCCTTTCTGCCTCGCTCCGGTGAACGATTCCTGACATTGACCCCGAATCAAGCAGCGTTAGCACCCGAGGAGTTCACCAACAAGGAAGTCGGCTTTAAATGGGATATCGCCAGGGGGTTTAGTTTGAGCACAGCGTTGTTTGAGCTAGAGCGTGACAGCGGCACCACGATTGCCCCCAACGATCCGGGTAATAGCATTTTAATTAGCAGTGTCACCCAGGGTCTTGAACTGCAATTAAACGGTAACCTCACCGACCAGTGGTCGATGATTTTGGGATACAGTTACCTCGATGCCAACGAAGATGGACGTATTGTTAACGGTGCCGCCGATAACCGTACACTGGCACAAGTGCCTGAAAATATGTTTACTGTATGGAGCCGTTACGATGTCAATAACAAGCTCGGTTTTGGTGCGGGCCTCATCTATCAGTCTGCACAGTTTGCCAACATCGACAACGCCGTAGAGCTGCCCAGCTTTACCCGTGTTGATGCTGCGGTCTACTATTCGCTGAATAAGCAAACGGGTATTCAGCTGAATATCGAAAACTTATTCGACACAGAATATTTCCCCGCTGCGCACAACAACAATAATATCACTACTGGTGAACCCATCAATGCGAGGGTAACCATTAGCCGACGGTTCTAAGCTGCGGTTAACTAACAAGGCCAGTGATGCCACTGGCCTTGTTAGTTTTTAACACTGTAAAGCGGGCGGAGGTTATTTATTAAATAACCATTAGGATCATTTCAATTAACGGATCAATTTTTAATCTCTTTATGACCTTTGCCTTATCATCGCGTGAGGCTATGTGATATAGCGCTCCGGCAAATTCCAACCTCAGTAGTCCTGCCATGGATCAACACTTCCCTGCAATGATGACTATCCATCCGGGCTAACAGAGCCATTATCATAAATCAAAGGACCTCGTATCTTAAATCCCGTGGAAGACATAAGCATTGTTTTACACTATCCAAGGTGATTGGATAAAGGGGTAGAGACACTGTAACGAGTCTTAGTGTTCATCACTCTGTGGGTCAGATTAGTGCCTACCCCTTATTTTTAACGTCTTAAAATGCGAACAGTATCTTGTGCACAGA
>NVRQ02000065.1 GCA_002400905.2 Gammaproteobacteria bacterium
ACAAAATAAGGCGTCGTGATGATGACCCGGCGTCGCGCCGAGTACAAGGCAGCAACAACTATACGTTGATAGTTTTCTGCCTCAAACAACGGGCCACTGGGCAGTGCCTGCACGGCATCGCCATTGTTAGTTGTTGTAGCGATATCCGGAAATATTTCAGCAGTTTCCAGAAACTCATCACTCTCGGCAAACCAATCTCCAACAAAAACTGCCTGTAATTCCAATACCACAGGCCCGGTCAGACGCACCATCAGGTCGTACCATTGCTGGTCTTTATGACCGTAACCAGCATTAACGATATTCTGCGATCCGGTATAGGCAATCCGACCATCAAACACGGCGATTTTACGATGATTACGCAGATCGATACGCGATGCCCAGGCACGCAGCAGATTAACCGGCAAGACCGGGTGCAACTGAATGCCCGCACTTTGCAAGCGTGGCGCCATTTTTTTTAGAAAATGCCTGGAACCGCGCGCGTCCACCAGCAGCCGGCACTCGACACCACGCGCCACAGCGCGTTCAAGCGCCACGCTAACACGGTGCCCGGTTTCATCTACTGCAAAAATATAAAACAACAAATGAATATGGTGTTGCGCGGCATCGATATCCTCGATCAGGCGATCAATCACCCTGCCCGTATCATCCAGCAGCGTGGCATGATTGCCAAACATGATCGGCATATAGCCCAGCCCTTCTGCCAGCATGACAGTGGGTTGAAACGCTTCTGCCACTGAGGCAGGCACATCGCCCTGGTGTAACAGGTATTTTTTGCGCAGTCCCTCCAGCTTACCCAACAATACCTTGCGCTGAACCAGCCGACGATGCGGCAGCCGGTTTTCACCAATCAACAGGTATAATACTAACCCCGGCCATGGCAGAAAAAAGATGACCAGCAGCCAGGCCATCGCCGAACGCGGCGGATGACGCTCAATCACAATACCAAGCATGACTAGTCTCACCAGCCATTCACTGATATAAATCACCAATGACCAGGACAAATTTACCTCAGACACCAAAACCCTTTACGCTTGAGCAGATAATGCGAGAATAACACACCATGACTAACTATAATCCTGCTTCAAGCAAGCTCACAGCCAAGGAAGTTATTGCCATAGCTATCATTGGCATAATCAGTGGCGGGATTTTTTCATTACTGGGCCTGGCTATCGGGCAGAACTTGATCTCGGCAGAAATACTTATTTCTCTGGATCAAAATATTACCCAATTAGTCGCCGACTTTCGCTCTCCGGAATTGATTCAGGTTTTTATCTGGATCACTACGCTTGGTGTTTGGCAACTTGCAACACCGCTACTGGCCGCTTCGATAGTAATGCTTATTGTCTTGCGCCGCTCTTTACTTATCTTGCCATTACTTGTATCCAGCCTGGGGGGAACCGCTTTCTCGATACTGGGAAAACTTGCCTTTCAACGCCCACGACCAGCCGAGGCCGTGCTATTTGAACACTCGTATGCTTTCCCTAGCAGTCACGCGACTACCGCTATTGCCTTCTATGGCTTTCTTGGTTATTTACTCATTCGTAGCGTAAGCGGCTGGCAGCAGCGCATAACGCTGTTCTTTATTACTGGCCTGGCGGTCATACTGCTTGGTCTCAGTCGGATTATCCTCGGTGTACACTATCTCAGTGATATTCTGGCCGGTTATCTGGTGGGCGGGTTTTGGCTGATCATCGCTATCGGCCTGACAGAATGGTTGATTGCCGGTGACAAAGTGTCGATGCCCAATAATATCGACGTAAAATCCAGAGCCAGATCTCGCCTGTTAGCTGTTGGCGCATTAGCGTACGTTGCCAGCTTTATATTGATCTATCAGCCTGTTTACACAACAACGCTGCAAACAGCGGTTGTTCAGCTAAACAACCCTATCGGGCCGTTACCGGCCCTAAAGAAATAGTTATGCCTTCAAAAAACCACACAGATTTTTAACAAGAAAAAGGAACCCATAACTATGCTACTTTGACAAACACCCTACCAGCCAGGTGACAATACCAGTACCATCGGTGTGATGAAAAACTATAATAGTCTGCTTAGCGTATGAAACACTACACTGCCACGGATACTCAGCAATGAAAAACCAACCCTTCAAAAAAAAGATCCTCAACGCCTCTAACGGTGTTCGCTTTGCATGGAGAAACGAAAATAACTTTCGCGCTCATATTGCTCTCGGCCTGTTTACGCTCGGTTTTTTCCTGTTCGTGCAGCCGACCCTTGTCTGGTGGGCGCTGATTATTCTTTGCATTACTTTGGTCATCGCTGCGGAACTGACTAATTCCGCTCTTGAGGCGCTGGCTGACCACCTTCATCCTGAAATACATCCTGCTGTTGGCGCAGCAAAAGACATGATGGCAGCCATGGTGCTCATTATGAGCCTGGCAGCGGCGCTGGTCGCGCTGTTTGCGTTACTTGATACGATTGCCTAGGATCAAAGCAAATCAAGCTCAATTTCTTTTTACCTGCCTTCAAGTCTATTCCAGCCCAATAAACAGTAAAACATAACCCGCCTCATGGATGTGTTTTTCCTGTTAGGAAACAAACGTCGGGCAGTCAACTTTTCTGAATTTTTCGGTCGCCCTCTCTGTCACATGGGTTACATCATCATTGTGTTTACTAGGGAAAGTTTGGCACAATCAGTCAAACCCTGCCAGGTAATACTGACTCATGCCTCAAGATACCGACAGTTACGCCAAACAAGCCGTTGCCGAGACCCTGAATACATTCAAGGTTCAGCCCGAACAGGGCTTAAGCAATGCCGAAGCCACCCTGCGCATAGAGCGGTATGGCTATAACGAAATCGAGGAAAAAGAAGAACCCCTTTGGCACCGTATCTTCCGCCGTTTCTGGGGGCCGATACCCTGGATGATCGAAATCGCCGCCCTGCTCTCGGCCCTGGTACAAAAGTGGGAAGACTTCAGCATCATCATGGTCATGCTGCTGATCAATGCCGGGCTGGATTTCTTTCAGGAGCATCGCGCCCTCAATGCCTTGCAAAGCTTGAAGTCAAAAGTGCACCAGCAAGCGAGTGTGTTACGCGAAGGCGTATTCCGCAAAATTGCCGCACGCGAACTCGTGCCCGGCGACATCATCAAGCTACGCATGGGTGACATTGTGCCTGCCGACGTGCAGCTCCTTTTGGGCGATTACCTGCTGATCGATCAATCCTCGCTGACCGGCGAATCCCTGCCTGCGAGCCGGAAGATCAATGAGGTCGCTTATGCCAACACTATGATCAAACAAGGTGAGATGCTGGTGGTGGTGATCAACACTGGCGGCAGTACCCGGTTCTCCAGCGTGGTATCACTGGTCGCCCGGGCACAACTGGAGGAACGCAGCCACTTTCAACAAACAGTTATTCAGATCGGTAACTTTCTGATTCTGATCACCCTCGCGCTGGTGACACTGATTATTATGGTATCGCTATTCCGCGATGAAGATTTCATTGAAATCGCCCGCTTTGCACTGGTGCTTACCATAGCAGCCATTCCAGTCGCGTTACCCGCAGTCATGTCGGTCACCATGGCGGTGGGCGCTGTTAATCTGGCACGCAAAAAAGCTATCGTCTCAAAACTCACCGCCATCGAAGAACTGGCCGGGGTCGATATATTCTGTTCTGACAAAACCGGCACCCTCACCGAAAATCGCATGCAGGTTGCCGACCCCATTGTGATGGATGGCCATAGTCAATCCGAGCTCTTTCAGGTCGCTGCGCTGGCATCAAAACTGGAAAATAATGATCCCATCGAGCTGCCGATTTTTCATTATATCGACGAGCATTTGCCTGACATTGACCTGAGCATTTTTCGGCAAACACATTTCACCCCGTTTGACCCGGTACGTAAACGCACCGAGGCAGAAATCGAGTCCGCTGAACAGCCGTTTACGGCGATTAAAGGCGCCGCCCAGGTGCTCATTGACATGGCCGAGTTACCCGATGAACAGGCTGCAACTACTTTACTGCTCGTTGATCAGCTTGCGGCCAAAGGCTATCGCACGCTTGCCGTCGGCAAAAAAATCGCTGACGCGCCCATCACTTTGATCGGCCTGATCCCGCTTTACGACCCCCCGCGCAAGGATTCGCGCCAGGTCATCGCCGACATGCGTAAATACGGGGTTCGGGTAAAAATGATCACCGGCGATCACATGGCGATCGCCAAAGAAGTCGGTCGCCTTCTGGGGCTGGAAGGCGAAGCGATTCGCTCCAAACAGTTAAGTGGTAGCGGCAGCCAGGAGCTGTTAGCACTGGCGGCCGCGTTGACGTCAGCAATTTACCAACGTCTCAACGGTGATGCCTCTCATACACAAGCCAGACACTTTGCCGAAGACGTCATGGCCAATGTCGAACAGCTCTATGACACGCGTCTTCTCGATCGTGAATTTATTCACACTCACGAGTCTGCGATTATCGAGATGATCGAAGACGTCGACCTGTTTGCCGAAGTCGTACCAGAAGACAAATACCACATCGTCGACAGCCTGCAAAAAGGCGGGCATATCGTCGCCATGACGGGTGACGGCGTCAACGATGCACCCGCCCTGAAAAAAGCCGATTGCGGTTTTGCCGTTTCCAATGCCACCGATGCCGCCCGCGCTGCCGCCGACATTATCCTCACCGCGCCCGGCCTGTC
>NVRQ02000066.1 GCA_002400905.2 Gammaproteobacteria bacterium
CGACCGTTCCTTGCAGCGATTAAGTAGCGTATAAAAGACATCTTCATAAAGAGCTGCAGGCTGTTTTTCATTAAGCCTAGCGAGTGATGATCGAGCAATCGGTTTGGCACCAAGGTGGTAAAGCTTACTGTGTTGAGCAGCTAAGTTGGATTCAATATCTCGCAGGCTTTGGCGTCCTGAAAGCTGAGACATTGATATGCCAATGAACTGATCCCAACGTGTGATAGAGCGAAGTTTCTGCCCCGAATGATGCTTCTTTGCTATCCCCTCAAATTCATGTCTAGATAAAGGTTTTAGTCACTGATGAAATGCAGTGTTATGATGTGACAAAGCCTGAGTCCTTTGAAAATACAATGTTTGCTGGTACTTACATTATATCTTCTTGAACTCAGGCTTTCTTATTTATCACAAACTATGGGACAGCAGTGGCCAATGGCCGCCTTTTAAAACTTCACTAATATTACAACTAGTTAATTTTAGTTATTGATATTACCCAAGCCTGGGTTAGGACTCGCGCCCAAAGAATTAACATCAACCGTACCTTCGAAGGTCCACCCCGCCCACCAAACACCATCCGCCGTACCATCGATGGATCGGGCTAGAGGATTAGCCGGGTCGAATCCTGGAACCATAGCAGGGTTAACTGCACCGGCGTACTCTGTAGCATCAAAGGTGAAGCCGGAACTACCCACTACAACTGGTGCAGCAGCAGCTACCGAAGCAACCGCTTCATTTACAGCGAAACCTGCGTCAAAAGTAATGCCCGAGCCTCCGTTGACAACCGTGCCACCCGGTCTAGTGCCTGTTCCATCAACATCACCCGAGTTGACATCAGTTGGTGGTGCACTACTGCCAGCATCAAGATATCCCATTATGCTATCGCACAAAACGTTAGTGAAGTTGAGAGTAGTAGCATTAGTCAACCCCTGGTCCGCTTCAAGACAGAAGTCAATATTATCAATTACCGAATTAAACATACTGATAGTAACATCACCACGAAGATCTACCGCAGCACCATTACTGGCGTTTGTTGCCTGACCACTGATTATGGTGAAGTTTGATAGCGCAGCATTAGTTTGCGGCACAGATTCTATACCACCACTATTCGCCTCGATACCCGTACTATTGTTACCACTACCAATTGGCATGGCAAGATCTTGCTGAGCAACTATCAACGCGTGTTGAATATTACCCACCCAACCTTCATCAAAATCTATGGCATCATCTTGAACATTGGTAGCCACCAGATACTTGGCATTTACAGTTCCACCGAACCACTCAAAACCGTCATCCAAGTTGCCATGTACCTGGATAAATTCCAGATTCGTACCAAAACCAACTCCCTGCAAAGTTAGACCATTGATCTCGTCACCAGGACTAGCTGTTGGTACACCACCTTCAGCCAATCTTACGTAACGTAAAACGCCACTGTTATCAGCCACGTTGTTACCACCAAAAAACCCTACTTCATCACCACCTTCGCCATTAACGTTACATACCGCGCCACCTGCATTACAGGCCACACGATTGGTCGATACATGAGGCGCGAAACCCTGAATGATGATTCCACCCCATTCACCTATACCATCGATCCCACTATCAACGCTGGTAAATGAGATCGGCTGATTGCGGTTACCCTCGGCCATTAATCTGCCGCCACGAGTAACAAATAAGGAAGTATTGGCCGTAAAGCGAATGTCAGCGCCGGCGGGTAGCGTTAGGTCTACCCGAGTACTCTGAACCAGAGGGACTTCGGCGGCAGAAAGCATTGCATCGCCTGCTCCAATGACAATATTTCGATCAACGATATAGACTATGCCCGCACCAAGTGCCATGTCATTGCATAGACGACCACCGATAGTAATCTGTGGTTCTCCACCGACTACTTGCAGCGCTGACATAGTGAAATCGCCAGTACAGCCAAACGCTGTTGCCCCTGGTGTACTTGGTGTACTTGGTGTACTTGGTGCGCCAGATGCTTGTGTTGGAACGCCACCACCACCGCCACATGCAGTCAGTGCGGCTGCCACGCTTATTACTAACAGCGATTTAATTCGTGAGTCCATTTGTATCCCCTTGCTGGTTTCAAAAAAAAGAATAACGACTATATTGAATTGATATTGTCATTCTTTTATGTGACAAGAGTTTTTCAGAAATATGGCGAAGTTGTTACCACGGCACAAAAAACGTTAGACAACAGTATAGCCACCTCGGCATTGGTTTTATGGCACCCCCACCAAAAATCGCCTCACCAACACACCCCGAAGGAAGTGCACCCCTCAAGGGGCTATTGCTACGCGCCCTTGGGGTAAAAAGAACCCTCGGGGTGCAACAGCCTAATAGGCCCAGACCGCCCTGCGTTGGTGCCGTTACGCCACAACATCGCATGCTCGTCGCTGGCTGCGCAGCACTACTATAATGGCTCTACAGCAACTATAGCTGGATCACTCGCTAACGCTCCTTATTCCGAAAAAAATAAACCAACATTGCTTATCGGCGACTAACCACCTTCGCCTCACTTTCCTTGGCGATCAGCGAAAACTCATGCCCGAGTCACATCTGTCTATACAATAAAATAAATTGGGTAGTAAACCTGAGACAGCAGAGAAAAACTAACTGGAAAGCTCCTTTATGTTTTCCTGAGCTTCCTTATTACGCTCAAACTGAGGGCCTGTTTGATGCTCAATTTTAGAACGGCGAATTTCAGAGTCTAAAAATGCCAACCACGTCTTTGCGGTCTTGCGCTCACCCTTTGTTTCAGACTTAGCCACAGAGGAAAAAGCATCACGAGCCTGTTTCATTTTTTTCAGATTAAAAAATGCAGTGCCCAACATGATTTGAGCAGTATTTGGCTTCGTGATTTGACCTTTTTTCAAGCCTTGTTGAATCGCCTCGGCGGCCTCGGCCCAATGTTCAAGGTTGATATGAGACTGCGCCAAGCGTATATAGAGATCACCATCCTGACTCAACTCGGCTGCCAGCTTCATAGGAGGTATGGCCTTTTCGTCCTCTCGAGCCTGATACCAGGCTTGAGAAAGCAATCTCAAATTACGTTCATTGGCCTCCAACTGTTTATTAGCCATCTCTCGCTGTAGTAGTTGCGCTGCTTTGTAGGGCAGGTTATGCAACAAATATAAGTTAGCCAGATTTATCGCGTGCTTTTCTCCACTGATATAGCCTTTTTCAAACAGCACCTCGGTCAAAGCCATCTGTTTATCCGTCGCGCCCAATTCGCTATATATCGCAGCCAGAGTGTATAAATACGTATCTTTAGGATAGTACTGTATGACTTCTTTAAGCACTAAAACCATATTTTTATAATCTTTCTTTTCATAATAAATAGCACGAAGCAGTAAGAGCCAGTTTTCCTTCGGCGCCTTACCTGCTGCCCGTTCTTTTTCCACCGCTTTTTTAATCGGTGTTAGTGCTTTGTTATATTCTTTTAGCTGATAATATGCCTGCCCTTGCAACATATACAAACTGCTATCAGGGTCGTCAAGTTTTGCCAGCAAACGATTAATTGCAGCCACGGCGGGTTTGTATTCTTCACGAATAAAATGTAGCTGAGCAACGGTTTTAAGTGTGCTCTGCACCACCGCCTCTGCAAGACCGTCATATTTAAGTACCTCGTGATACGCAGCAATGGCCGGCTCATAGTCCTCTTTTAAATAATGTATATAGGCTTCAAGATTCCATACCTGACTGGCCTCATATTGGGTCAGCTTGCCGTTGCTACGCAGATATCTCACCATTTTAAGAGCCTGATCATAGGCCTTTGCGTCAAGCACAGTCTCTGCTTGCTTTAATTTTTTATATACCGACTGACTCAAGGTTTCCGTCACCGTCGCCGCATGAACAACTGTAACATTGACAATAAACAATATCGCCAGCATCAATAGCAACGGAGAAAGTAAAGCGCCCGCACCCTTTGTCTGATTACTTTTGTCTTCGATAGAAGGTAATTTGCTGATAATTTCTCTATTCATAGCGATGTCCTCGAATAAACGAGCCGAATATTTTTCCTGGCTACCTTTCAAGCTGATAAATGAACCTGTTACGCACACCCGGAACTTCTTCTGCCTTACCGTCACGTACGCGCGGCCGATACTTAAACTTCTTTGCTGCCTCTAGCGACGCAGAATGAAACATACTGCTGGTACACTGATCTTCTAACACAACAATATCTTTGGTCGCGCCCGTGGCGGTGACGGTGTACTGCACCGTACAAGAACCCTCAAGACCACGACGCAATGCTCGCTGCGGATAAATAGGCGAAACCTTGGCCAATGGCAAAAATTCACCTTCACCTATACCCAGTGAAAAGCCACCCTCGGAAAGTTTAACCTCGGTTTCAACCGGCGCAGCACTTACTTCTATCTTCTCAACGTTAGGGTTGATGTCATCAAGTTTTGGTTGCGGTGGCTGCGGCGGCGGCGCTTCCGGTGGGGGTGGTTTATCCGGTTTATTTCTCTTACGTTGCACATCTTCGTTGCGCTCAACACGAACGAAATCAAGTGCTAACCGTTCCCTATCCTCTGCAGCAGGACGATCACCGGTGGCGACTAATGCTTGCATCGCCCACACCAGAAAAAAAGTAACGGCGCAAGCGAGAATAAAACCAACCAGCAAACGAAGAGCCGTTTGTGCCAGGCCGCGCTCTGCAAGAGAATTTATAGTTTGAGTGGTCAAATCGTCACCTCGGCGTTAAAGCGAGCAACACTAAGGAACCTCTGATTCATTCTGGGCTGAATGGATGATGAGATAAAATCTTTCAGATCGAGGCGAAAATCGCACCCCAAGGATTCTTTCCAATACCCCCTTGAGGGGTACACTTCCTGCCGGGCGCAGGCAATAACCGAACTAATACGCCCTGAGGCAATGCGATAGCATTGCTGAGGAAGTACTCTTGGGGTGCGCCCTGAGGCAATGCGATAGCATTGCTGAGGAAGTGCCCTTGAGGTACCAAGATTGGCAACGATGGGAGGGAAGGTTTTAGCCATTAGACATCGGATCATGAATTAGTCAAAGATTCCCTATGTTTTAGGCTCGGCAGCAATAGCGATATTATCAACACCTGCTTCCTTGGCGGCATCCCAAACCTTAACAAAGATATCCATCTTCGATTCTTTGTCTGCTTGTATCACCACTGAGCCTTGTGGGTTTTCTGCATGCAAACGTTCTACAACAGGACGAACCCTGCGGACATCAACATTACGTCGATCGATATAAATTTGATTATTGGCATCAATGGCAATAAGTATATTAGCCTTTTCCTGTTTGACCGCAGTCGCGGCATCAGGTTTATTGACATCGATACCCGATTCTTTGACGAAAGTCGCCGTCACAATAAAAAAGATCAGCATGATAAACACCACATCCAGCATGGGGGTGATATCAATGGTTGCTTCTTCGTCTGCCTCAGCAGAGCCTAATCCTAAACGTCGCATAGTGTTTACCTGTAGCTAACTCTACTAATGATCCATCGTCATATGTTCGCCAAGCAAAAGACGTTCTCGCTTGGCTCGTGCTTGCAAAAAAGTACTGATAGCAATACCTGACAATGCCGCAACCATACCCGCCATCGTCGGAATAGTCGCCTTGGACACACCAGATGCCATAGCGCGCACATTACCCGACCCTGACAATGCCATCACGTCAAAGACTTCGATCATGCCCCACACTGTACCGATCAACCCAAGCAAGGGACACAGTGCGACACAAGCGGTGAGAATATTCAAATTTCTATCAAGCCCCTGCGAGACAACGGATATCAGGCGTTCACGAACTCGATGCGCATGCCAAGATTTACGCTCGCTTCGCGCCTCCCAGATAGCCAGCGCCACCTCGACTTTCTTTCGGTGTGTGCTATATAAATAGAAAAATCTCTCAAAAATTAACAGCCACATAAACAACAACAATATAGCGATAGCAAATAAAACTTCACCGCCTAATTCAAAGAAGTCGCGTACAGCGGCAAACTCTGAGAAATGTCCAAATAGTTGCTCTAGTATGCTCATATCAGATGCAACCGCTATCTACGCAGCAGCACGTTTTTCAGAATGCTCAGCCACCATACCGATGGCTTGCTCCTCAAGCACCTGGCTTAAACGTTTGGCACGACCGCTCGTTAGTGCAAACAAAAGCACCGCCGGAATAGCAACTACCAGCCCTAATACCGTCGTCACCAGCGCCTGGGAAATACCACCTGCCATCACCTGTGGATCACCGGTACCAAATAGCGTAATTGCCTGAAAGGTATTGATCATACCGGTCACGGTACCAAGCAAACCCAATAGTGGCGACGCCACCGCAATGATCTTGATAATGGCTAAAAAGCGATTAAACTTCGGTGTTTCTTTCAATACTGCTTCACCGAGACGCAGCTCCATCGTTTCAAGGTCTGCTTCAGGATTATTATGGTAGACCTGTAGTACACGACCCAGCGCATTACCCTTGCTCGGCTTATCAAGCTTGCGTGACTGCCCGCCCATTGCCATGCTAGCAAGGAAAAGTGCGCTCAAACGCCATACTGCGATCAATAAGGCAAAAGCACCCAGCCCGAGAATAATATAGCCGATAATACCGCCCTGCTCGACACGCTCTTCTAACGTCGCCTTTCGCACAAGCCGCGATAAAATCTGTCCTCGTGATACGTCGAGGCCAAAAGGAACCATGCCAGACGTTGCACTTTCAATGCCGCCAATCGTTGCAACATACCGCGCATGAGGCGGGCGTGACAATTCAGACAAACTGCCTGTTTCCGGGTTAAAGATTAAATAACTACCGTTAGATACAGTATTAAACAGGCCAATTCGCGTTATTGTCTGCTCACGCTCTTCGCCTTCTTTGGTAATCACCTTACCTTGAAACTTAACAACCTTGCCAGATTCAACCATCTCACGCTGCAACTCAAACCAGAATTTCTCAATCTCGTTGATCGATACCAATTTGCTGGTGGCACCCAATTTTTGCGCCAACTCACTGGCAAATGCAGGGCGGTCTGGATACTGGATATGCGTTAAAGAACTTTCAAATTGCCCACTTGCTTCACCAGCAGCGGCTTGCAGAACACCAAACAACTCTTTAAGGCCACCCAAACGGTCATCCAATGCCTTTTCAGCCTCGGCGATCTTTTTGTCATTGTCCTCAAAAGCCGCTTCAAGAATTTTTGAACGTTTATCTTGCGCAATTCGGGCCAGCTCTACTTCCTTCAATAGTCTCGCTTGCTCAGTCTTATTATTTTCAAAGGCAGCTACGCGCTTCTTATTTTCCGCTGCATCTTCACCTCCGCCTTGTTTGACCTGTTCTAACAGCTCATTCATTGTCACCGGCTCCGCAGCATGTAAAGGCTGCGAGTGAACCATCAAAAAGGCCGGCAAGACAAACAGCAATCCAGTAACTAGAACTCGAGCTGCCAGAACATGACCAGACTGGAAAGGACGTTGAAGATTCATTAGTTAACCTCCTGTGCTGCTGGCACGGGAATAATAATTAAATCCGGTGCGGCTTCCTTACGCGCAAGTCGCAGACCTTTTGCAACCTGGCGCTGGTAAAGCTCAGCGGGTAAGACTTCCCATTGCTTGCTTTCACTATTCCACACGCCTGTTTCTTCACCATCAGCGGTCTGATACAGGTAAGCAGTGCGGCCAATGCGGAGAATTTGTACTTCGCGCACTTTCTCACCCAGATTAAGCTTGCTACTGCTTGCTTCAATAGTGCGACCGTATTCTATTTCAATCTCGTAGGCTTCGAGCACTTTGCGAAATTTTTCCGCCACAGAGACATCAGGACGTTCAAGTGTTTTTCTAAGGTTAATGATTCGGCCATTACGCTCTTCAGACAAGAACGGCACGTCTAACTTGATAAACTGCTCGAGTGAATCAATCATGCTGATCATTAACGGTACGATCTGCCGTTCAATTACAGCAACCTTACCAATGGAGCTATTCAAATCGTTCAGATACTCATTTTGATTGCCGACCTGCTTTTGTTGCAAACCGTTATAAAGCTTCATCCCTTCCAGCACTTTTAATTCGGTTTTATATTTAGAAACGATATCCCGTGTCTCACCAGAAAGCTTCTCTATAGTCGCCTGCACCTTAGCGCCCGCTTCTGCACGCTTGGTACCGGCATTTGCAACATCATCCACTGTAACGGCATTAGCAGTGCCAATAGCCAACGACACAATTAGCATTACGAACAATTGTCCAAAAATAATTTTAAATTTCATTTGTATTACACCGCGTCAATTGAACTACTAAACATTAATTAGTACTTGTTGAAAGTATGAATCAGGAAACAATCACAGTCTTATCAAAACATTTTTCACAAAAAACCACTGATTTCTATGCCTACTTACAATTTGTATTCGACGCCAAGACGAAATGTAACTCCGACATCAAATTCACTAAACGTCGCACCGGACTGTGTTCTTTCAACCGATGAATTAAGAATATTTTCTATCCTTCCTCTAAAGGTTAAGCGGTCTGTATAATCCAGCTTGTAAGCCAAATCCAATTGGGCAATAGGCTCCTGAAGGACATCTGCAACGTCACCTGCGCCCACCTCGGAAATACGATCCCCTGCCATATTAAAAAGCAGCGTCACTTCCTGATCATGCTTGTAGTCATTCCAGCCCAATATCAGGTTGATAAGCCAATCAGATTGACCTTGTAGCCGTCTCGTCAATGAAGATCGCCCCTCCTGCGCTGCCGCTCCTGGAGTGAGCGTCACCTCAGAATCGATAAGAGATAAATTACCGAGCAGCAACCACGAAGACACGTCGTTTTCAAACAAATTTGTTTGAAAATCCAGCTCTATTCCAGCAACTTTTGCAGAGGGAGCATTGTCATAACTTCGGGTACCCGCTGCACTGCCGGAACCAGCAAGTATTATTTGCTCTATTGGATTACTAATGTCTTTGTAAAATGTTGCGACAGATATACTGTCTTCGTCATTGATATAGTATTCGTACCTTAGGTCGTAATTATTAATCTCAGAAATTTCCAGATCCGGATTACCACGAACTTCGAAATTGAAGATAGGATCAATGAACACAGCATTTGATAATTCGGTGAAATCTGGCCGGGAGACTGTTTGGCTCACACCGAACTTAAGCTGATGTTTTTCTACCGGAGCCCAAGTCAGTGCTAACGCAGGCAATAAATCATTCGAATCAAGTGTGTTAATTTCAAATTGATCAAAACGACCGCCTAAAGGAGCAGCAAGAAGTTCTTGTTCTGATGACTCGTAGCGCGCACCCGCCAACACCGTAAACTTTTCACCCAATTCGGTTTCTGAAGACAAGTAAACAGATGATATATCCCAGGTCGCCTCGTAAAAATTTGAGGCTCGACTTTGATTTGTCAACGTAACCCCACCCGGACCGATGGTACTGTCGTTTAAAACGGCCTCAAGGTCAGGCCCGGTAATCAACCCGGCGTTATCGTTGAAACCTAACTCGAAAAGCCCGGAAAATCGTTCTCGATTCAGATAAGAAACACCAGTCTTGAATGTAGTAAAAAGATTCTCGCTCCAGGACACAGGAAGTTCGAAATCAGCGCCCAGGTCGATAGCATTTTCTTCAAGAGTACCGAAGGCTCTTCGTATTGAAGCAGAGTTAATACCTAAACTATCTGGGCCAGAAAACAGTTCTGTTGCAATCTGACTTGAATACGTCCTGCGATCAGGCTCGTCCCTTTCAGTCCTGGAAAATGCAGCACGCCAGCTAAGTATATAGTCTTCATTTTCAAAGGGAGAATGAACTCCGTTAAACTGTTGAGTGAAAAAATTTCGTTCCACGTATTGCAACAACACATCTCTTACAGTCTCACCTATAGCATCTCGTGCACCCAGGCTATCGCGCACCAAATCTTCGGTTTGACGAGACAACAAGGTCTTACTGGTTAGCTCAGTACCATTATCCAACTCGAGTCCGGTGACGAAATAAGCTGACAAGCCCACCTGGGTCGTCGACCGCTCAAACTCCGTCTGATTAAACAAAAGTCGCTGGCCACTGCCATTGACAAAAATCGAATTCTCAACCCCATTTAGCTGTGTTTCTGTTTGGCTTGAGAAATTGACATCAGCGTAATATCCCCATGCAAACCCCTCTTTTTCAAAACGATTACCGTTGGTGTAGCCTAAAGAAAAATCTGGATTTGCAGTCTTACGATCAATATTATAGGTTCCGCTCAAGGACTCACCTGCTGCTTCTAACTCTCCAGCAGAAATGTTGGGGTTATCTTCCGCACCACCTTGAAAAATTCCGTTCACACGACCAGGTAATTCTCTGGTGCCGTCATCAAAACCCAGAAAATCGGTATCGCCACCCTTGTAAGTTTGAACATCTTTAAAAGTAGTTTGGCTATTTCCACCAACGCTACCACGGATTTTGTGGATTTTCCCCTCAGGCAAACCCTTGGTTCTAATTTCGATATAGCCGCCGGTGCTATCACCCGGTGCATCGGGTGAGAAACCCTTGTGCACGGAAATACTTTCAAGAACGCTAGCTGGAAATAGATCGAGTGGCGCATCGCGACGAATAGGGTCTGTGCTCGGGGTGACGATGCCATTAAGGGTGCTCGAAACATAGCGCCCACTCAAACCACGCACAATAGCAAACTGTCCTCGCTCGGTAGAAACACCAGAGACACGCGCCAAGCTCGCTGCGGCATCAGAGTCGCCAAAACGCGCGATTTGTTCCGCACTAATGGCATCAATTACAGTAACTGAGTAACGTTCTGTATTAACAATGTCATTAGGTTGATACTGACCGATTGTCACGACTTCTTCGAGTAAGTCGTCATCACCCTCACCCGCTGCCACGAAGGCAAGATTAAGCTGACTCGAAACCCCTGAAATAACATAGACGTTAGATGCGGTGCGTGAACCATGCTCGGGGTGATCAACAGTAATATCATAAACACCACGCGCTAGCTGAACTGCAAAGCCACCGAACTCGTCAGTGACAATTTGCACATTTGACCCGGAAATTTTGACATTAGCGCCCTCAATCCCTTGTTCCACGCCACCATCTCTGGTTGACACCTGTCCGATAATTAAACCAACAGGAGGGGATTCTTCAGCGCCGGGGGTGTAGACTGAAGCCTTGGAGTTCGCGACGCCATCGACCAGCTCAATAGTAATCTCAGCGTTATTATTATCATTGATGGTAAAACCTGTGCCGCCTGCTTCCTCGCCAAACTCGAAATATTGTGCTTGATAGTTGCCGGCAGGTAGCTCGAAAAAAGCTATGCCAGAGGCATTAATCGCCTTCTGGTCACCGTTGATTGATATGCTGAATTCCGTATCCGCCGGAGCATCGTTCTCGCTAACATAAAACAGCACTTCACCTGCGTTAACAGACAAAGAAAAAATACCGAGACACAGGCCTGTAAGTAGGCAACGGAAAAACATAACATATCACTCATTAGATTGGTAACGCGGAGCATGCTAACTCCGAGTTATTACCAAATCTTTACAAGAATGTTAGGCTGATGTTGCTGTCACTTATGTCTACTCAATATTTCACCTAAAGAAACATCTTTAAAATTACATCAAATGGATGAGGGCAAGGAAAAAAGAAGCGAATACCCCTATGGCACGTGGAAAGCGCACGGCTGCATGGCCGCAGGAGGTAAGGCAACTCAGGAGACAAAGCCGAGGAGCCGTTGCCGAGTTTACATCGAGTAAATGAGCATAAGAGCTGCTTATTGTATGCAGTCAGCACCGCTTCGGGATTTTTTAAGGGTTCCCTAGGCTGTTGATCTTATTAGTGAGTAAGGAATTTAACGCTAAGTGTAATACATTGAAAAATAAACAATAAACAGACTTGATGCGTGCCTAATGCCAAGCGACAAGGAGAGCGACTTGTTTTTCAAAAAACAAGCCTATTAATCAACAGGCTTGTTGACTGAGGGCACATTAAAATTATCATAAATATGACAATGCTTTCTCTAATGTATCGACTACTATTATCTCCAGCCCGGAAATAGCTTTACGTGGAGCATTGGCTTTAGGAATCAATACACGGCTTATTCCATGACGCGC
>NVRQ02000067.1 GCA_002400905.2 Gammaproteobacteria bacterium
GTAAATCGGAAGCTCTTGTTTAACGCAGGCCAATCGAACAGAAGGCCAGCGCTACTTAGTTCTAAATCAAGATCGTGATCGACGCCATTGGTTTCGCCATTGGTGTCATAGTTTGCGTCGTTATATTCGAGCCTGAGATGGGTGTTTCTGGTTGGCGATTGCGCGACTTGTATCTTGCCATTTAGCGTACCAACGTCAACATCAAATGAAGTGTCTGCATAGCTTTGTTGAGAAATGAGTGTTGTCGATGTAGCCAGAATGGTTATGCGTTTATTGTTCGTAAAGGACGTTCCTTTCAAGTGTCCTTTTCATCAACTTTAGGCCATCTAAACTATGTGGTGGTTAGCAAGCTGAGTGTATTGAACCGGATAGTGAGCTGGCAGTCTCTAATAGTAGGTGTATCATTAGTATTGAGGCAGGCTGGACTGCTTGCAGCGTTGTCTCGAGACGTTATTGGCCAGGTGAGGGTGAGTGATGAATAAGCGAATTTTTATAGCAGCAATGTTGGTGTGCTTGCTGACGATGTCGGTATCCTATGCTGGTAGCCAAAGTCGCTATTCTCGTTACGGAGACAATGTCTTTATCAAAAATGGTTCGGGTGAAGCGATGGTATTAGATGCTTTACTACTTCGTCCCGTTGGTTTGGTAACGGTGATTATTGGTGGTGCGGCGTTTGTGGTGTCTCTGCCGTTCAGCGTATTGGGTGGTAATGTCGGCGAAGCAGCCGATAAGCTAGTCGTTGAGCCAGTGAACTATACGTTTAAGCGTAAGTTGGGTGATATAGAGTTTTAATGGGGCACCGTTTGGCTTGAACTAAGCCAGTTAATGATTCTCTTTCATTAGGCGCTGCTTGCTACGTGCCCAATCACGATCACGTTCAGTCGCACGTTTATCGTGCTGTTTTTTACCTTTGGCTAGTCCAACTTCGATTTTGGCGCGACCATTCTTCCAATACAACGCGGTAGGTACAATGGTATAGCCTTTGCGTTCTACTGAGCCGATGAGATGATCTATCTCGGCACTATGAAGTAAGAGTTTACGCGAGCGAGTTGGGTCTGGATTAATATGGGTTGATGCGCTTTGTAATGGCGAGATATGCCCGTTAAACCAGAAGGCTTCGCCATCTCTGATTACAATGTAGCTTTCCGTCATTTGCGCGCGCCCAGCGCGCATACTTTTGACTTCCCAGCCTTCCAGCACAAGCCCAGCTTCAAAGCGTTCTTCAATAAAGTATTCGTGCCGTGACTTCTTATTGAGCGCGATGGTGTTGTCTGATACTTTTTTCTTGTTTTTAGCCATGGCGTGATTATACAAGCTTAGGGGTGGTTCTAGCACCGATAATGTCTGCAAATGCTTGTATTAGATAGAAAAATCCCAGACAATTACCATTAAATACGATGATAATCTGATTAAATTTACGCGTGTACGTAGGTCTAGACTACTCAAATCACTATGGCAGACAACGACAGAACATCACTTCATGGGCTTTGGACCTCGCGCTGGGCCTTTATTATGGCGGCGACGGGCTCAGCTGTTGGTCTCGGTAATATCTGGAAGTTCCCCTACATCACTGGCGAGAATGGCGGTGGTGCCTTTGTATTAATTTATCTTTTATGTATTTTTCTCATGGGTGTGCCGATAATGATGGCCGAAGTCATGTTGGGTCGTCGCGGTCGCCGTAACCCAGTTGATAGCATGAGGCATCTTGCTGAGGAGACTGGGCACTCTCAGCTTTGGCGCTTTCTCGGCTGGATGGGCGTTACCGCTGGCTTTTTTATCCTGTCTTACTATAGCGTCATTGCCGGTTGGGCTATCAGCTATGTGTTTACTACTGGCTCAGGTACGTTTTCTGGTGCCGATGCAGCGTTAGTTGAACAGCACTTCGATACGCTAACTCAATCACCGCTTACACTAATATTGTGGCATAGCCTCTTCATGCTGATTACTATGATAGTGGTTGCCCATGGTATAGAAGGTGGCATAGAAAAGGCGGTGCGTTTTTTAATTCCGGCTTTGTTTGTTTTACTGATAGTGATGGTTTTGTATGCCATGACCACCAGCGGTTTTGCTGAGGGTTTACGTTTTATGTTTTCGCCTGATTTTTCTAAAATCTCAACAGAAGGTGTGCTTAAAGCAATGGGGCAGGCCTTTTTTACTTTAAGTATTGGTATGGGCGCTATTATGGTTTATGGCGCGTACTTGCCGAAAGAAACGTCTATAGCGCAAACGTCATTTATTATTGCTTTTGCTGATACCTCGGTAGCCGTATTAGCAGGCGTGGCAATTTTTCCAATTGTTTTTTCAAATGGATTAGAAGCAGGTTCCGGCCCGGGTTTAATTTTTGTGACATTGCCTTTGGCCTTTGGCAATATGGCTTTCGGTACCTTTTTTGGAACTTTGTTTTTCATATTGTTGGTGTTTGCAGCGTGGAGTTCGTCGATCAGTTTAATAGAGCCAGCTGTTGCATGGTTAATAGAAAACAAAGGTGTTAGCCGCATAAAGGCGAGCATCGCTCTAGGGTTGCTGACTTGGGTTTTTGGTCTTGGAACGGTGTTCTCTTTTAATGAATGGTCTGACGTCACTGTATTTGATAAAACGTTTTTTGATGTATTGGATTATTTAACATCGAATATTATGCTGCCATTAGGTGGTGTGTTAATGGCTATTTTTGCTGGTTGGTTAATGAAGCGAGAAGCATCGCAAGATGAGCTTGCTTTAGGTCGTGGTGCCTATTTGACTTGGCGCTTTTTAGTTCGCTTTGTGACACCCGTTGCAGTAACGTTGGTATTTCTTAATGCCATTGGCGTCTTTTCGTGAGTGAGTTTAACTGTGCCAAAAATTAGCCGTAGTGCACTGGTCCCTTACAGTGCGCAAGTCATGTTTGGCTTGGTGGATGATATAAAGTCTTATCCGGAGTTTTTGCCTTGGTGTGCCAGCAGTAAAGAACTCGCTCGTGATGAGCTGGGGGTTCGTGGTCAAATCGAGTTACGTAAAGGTAAAGTACATAAGTCGTTTACCACGCAGAATAGTAATGATCCTGGTGCAAGCATCATTATGCGGCTTGTTGAAGGGCCCTTTAAGCAGCTTGAAGGTGTTTGGTCCTTTCAGGCCTTGAATAAGAGTGCTAACAATAATGTGGCCTCAGGGTGCCATCTGTCCTCGGGGAGTAAGGTATCACTTGATTTGGAATATGAATTTTCTAATATGCTATTAAAAATGACAGTGGGACCGGTTTTTCAGCAAATTGCTGATAAATTAGTTGATGCCTTTTGCCAGCGTGCGAATGAGGTGTATGGCGAAAATGCTAATAAACTATGATAATTATTTATGAAATGATCAGTAATAATGATAAGTGAAACGATGGATATAGAAGTGGCCTACGCTACGTTAGAAGAGCAGCTTATTCTCAAACAGAGTATTGCTGTCGACGCAACGATTGAGACAGCATTGCTGGAATCGGGATTGCTTGAACGTTTTCCTGACATTGATTTGTCGGTCAATAAAGTGGGTGTTTTCGGCAAGCTTTGTAAGCTTAATACGGGATTACGCCCTGGTGATCGTATCGAGGTCTATCGTAAATTGGTTGCGGATCCGAAAGAAGCACGACGTAAGCGCGCAAGTGAGTCAAAGTAGATTCACTATTGAGTCTGACGGAGTACTCGCTTGTGGCCGAAAATTAAGGCTATGAGATTTTAACAGTGTCGTTATTCGTTTCTTCATCTAACGGCTTTGGCCGACGCTGAGGGATATCAGTATCGAAATGAATTAAGTGATCACCTTCGAAAAACAATATTAATTGGTATAGGTCGGCGAGCTTATTGGCGGGTTTAAAATAATAGACATAATCCCAGCGATCTTGGCGAAACGGATCTTGCACAAGTGGCGTGCCGAGTAAGCGCAGTACTTGTTGTCGACGCATGCCGACATGAAGCTTTTCTAGTTGTTCATCCTCAATGATATTGCCTTGTTGAATATCAATCTTATGGATAGAGCAGGCAGAGAATGATAAGAGCAGGGTGAAAATAAGTAGGCTGCGGGTTAGCATAGCGATAATAATTGATTCTCGTTTCTATTTAGGTTTTATTGCTCAGTCGAATACAGTAATATGCTGTCAGGAACAGAGTATCGTAAAGACACAGATGGTAACGCATGTCGGCCTTAGCCAAAAGGGCTGTCTACTCAATACTAATTCGGGATCACCAAAAAACCAATGAGTTCTTCAGAATTAAAAAACGCGGGCCTCAAGGCCACATTACCACGCATCAAGATTCTTGAGATTATGCAAAAGAATCGCTCAAACCATATGCGCGCGGAAGAAGTCTACCAGATGCTGCGTGAAGACGGCGAAGACGTTGGTTTAGCAACGGTTTATCGTGTTTTAACTCAGTTTGAAGACGCTGGTTTAGTCATCCGCCATCATTTCGAGGGTGGTCACGCCGTGTTTGAGTTCGACGAGGGCCCTCATCACGATCACCTCGTATGCGTTAAGAGCGGTAAGGTGATCGAGTTTACCGACCCTATTATTGAAGAGCGGCAGAAGACGATTGCTAAAGAACATGGGTTTAAAATGACGGATCACACATTGATTATTTATGGTGTGTCAGCAGAGCATCAAAAACCAGAAGATTAAGATTGCTGGTTATAAGTTGGTTTTCTTTCTTATGAATGGCTCTTAACTAATTGATTAATAGTATTTTTATTGATAATTATTAAGATAAATTTAATACCCTTTACCTTCAAAGTGGTCAGCACCTTCAGAATTGGTGAATCCACATCAGCCAGCGATTACCAAACACAATATGAGTAATGAAATTAGCTGGGAACGCATGCTGCTTGATCTACATAGTGGTCGTGTCTTTGGACGCTATGGCATCTATGTAATGGACTTTGCGGCGATCGGTTTATTAGTGCTTTCTTGTACGGGTTTATGGATCTGGCTACGTCACAGTTCGATTTTACGACGGTAGTATTTTTTATTGCGTATGTGATTATTGTAGCCTGAATGAAGCGTAGCGGAATCCAGGTTAAGTAATTAAGCCTCTCTCTTGAGTGTTCGAAGAACTGTTCCCGGATTACGCTACGCTTCTTCCGGGCTACGTAGCGTGGGATTTTTTCGTATCAAAAGTAATTCTTCAAGAAACGAGCAAGTATATTTTTCAAGAAACATTCGCCTATTGCCGCCATATTATTAATAGCCATAAATAACGTGTAACGTTTTTTATGGCTATTTCAATATGTATTGAATGAGAGGGTATGTGTCTTGAGAAATTTAATTATATTGATACTTTTTTCCCCTTCGATTGTCTACGGAGCGTCTACATCTATTCAAAACATAGACTACAGGCCCCTTCTGATACAGTCCGCTTCTGGTGCAGCGTATTCTGAATGCGAAAATCAATCCATTTCATTTTATACAAATGCGGTAGAAGATTTAATCACTAAAGGGAAAAGCCGAGATGAGATAACCGATGATGACCTCTATAAATTACGTAAGGAAAGAACCCGATTTGAGCTCAACTGTATAAAGAGAACGCTCGATAGTAATAAATATAAAAATGAAATTTGGGTGAAGGCGCATTGCAAGGTGTATTATCTGGATAGGTATTCAAGTTTAGAAGAGTACGTTGCAGGGATGAGGTCGGCATTTATTAGATTAGATGGGGATCGTAAGATATTTGATATTCAGTTAGTGCAAAAGTTTGTTGAGGACGTGGACTTAAATGATGAAGTGAAGTTTGGCGAGTGTATTCGTGGTATAGAAAGGACTTTTCATGATTGGGTAGATCAGCTTAAAGCTGAGGAACCTGGATTATTTGTAACAAAATGAACCCATAGAAATATGATGTATTGGTTTTTTCGAAGGCAATAGTGAAATCTTGTTCCGTCTAGTGCACCGAACTAGTAGCACCACGCGAAATTAAATCCTGCGCATTCTTTCGAGCGCTATCCTTGACTTCTGTGCCCGCAATAACTAAAAGGCGTTGCGCCGCATGGCAATAATCTAAACTTTAAAACATTTGATGCAACGTGCTACGCTTGTTGCCTACGTGCTCTGACTTGTCAGTGTGAGGAAGGGCAGCGCACGGGCTGACAGTCGCTGCCGACTTTATTCTCGTCTGAATTGATTTCATCGAGTAACTGGCGAAACGCTACGTTGTCCGGCGTGAGTTCAATTGCGCACTCAACAGCTTCTCGGGCCTCGATAGCACAGTGCTGCTGCGCCAGTACATGGCCCAAATTATTCCACGCTTCCGCAGCTTTCGGGTGATATTTTAAGGTCTGATGAAATGCTTGCTCGGCGCTCATCCAGTCACCATTGTTCGCCGCGAAATTACCGCGCGCCATCGTTGATAATAAGTCTTCTGGCCAGCGTTGCGCAGCAGCCTGATAACTTTTAAGTGCAGCATTCTTGTGGCCAGTTTGTTCCAGGGCCAGTGCGCTTTTCAGATAAGGTAATGGTTTTGCCGTTTTCGGAATTTCACCCGCTGGCATATAGACCACAGCCCAGCGCTTAGAGCGTGCCCAAGTGGTATCGAAGTTAGCGATAGTGGTTCGCCATTCTTTGGTAGCGCCTGAGCGCAAGATGATTTGATTGGCGTCGAGGTCGTATCCCACCACCACAGCATAATGCCAGCGTGGTAGCCAAGATAAGCCAAGGTTTTGCATCACCAGTGTTGGATGACCGGCGGCAACTTCATAGAACAGTGAATCAAGATTGGGTTCAATAACATAGGCCAGCATATCGTACGAGCGGCCGGCGGCGAGCATTTCAGTTTGTACGCTGCCCTTGCGCTCTGGGATATAGACCAGCGGCTTAAGCGTATAGGGAGTGACGGCTACGCCATAATGATTCAATACTGTGGCCAAGGCTGCGGGGCCACATTGATAGCGTTTTTGCGGATAAAAGGGGACATCAGCTAATACAATCGCTCGGCCGAGATCCGCGGGTGGTGTTTGTTTAATGTAACCGGCAGGGTGGATGCTGGCGCAGCCGCTGAGCCCAATTGCCATGATTAGCGCAAGCCCGGCGGCGCGTAGCACCGATGTATTCAAGACTTATCCCAATACCTACCTGACGGGATGAACAAAGGGGAAGATGTCGGTTGCGCCAATTGCGTCGGTAATGACAAAGACTACAAATATCAGCACGATGAGTCCTAGTGCATCGCCGCCCGCCGGTATATCGGCAAGCTGATCATTCAGAAGTGCGACCTCACTGGGCGTTAGATTGGCGACGCGTTTTTCGATGTCGGCTGCATTCACGCCGAGCTTGGCCAGTTGATTCTGAACGTCCTGCCGTTCGAGCAGGGTTTGCAGCCTGGACTTGTCGACCGCGATCTGTTCCTGCGCCAGCAGGCTCTCTGTGGACACTATGCCGGCATAGGCAGGTGCCAATTGTACTCCGAGGAATGACAGAATCAGTGCCAATCCGATCCCTCTGCGAGTTTTTTTGAATGGTTGCATTGTCCATCTCCTGATTGTTAGTCGCGAATTGAAGTAAAAGTAGACGATATTCTTGCGTATGTGTAAGTACATACAAGTACATATGATAATTATAGAGAGTCAGTTGGTAGAGTAGCGCAGATTATCCCCATCACCTGTAGCGCTGAGTATAAGGTAATGATTTGCAACATAATAGACTCTATTTTTATTTGCGATACCTATGCAAGTACGACGATCGTCAAATTCGAAGTAAAAAATTAATCTTGCTAATTAGGGTGAAATTAAGGTGGTCGGCGTGACTTATTGTTGACCAGCTAGGAATGTACTGGCTAGCTAGTAAAGCCAGCGAAAGCCAAAAAACAATATGGGTGTTAATGCACCGAACTAGCCGCACCACGTGAAATTAAATCTTGTGCATTTTCTCGTGCGCTGTCGGTAATTTCGGTACCGGCTAGCATGCGGGCAATTTCTTCTAAGCGGTCTGTGTCAGACAATACCGTTACGCTGGTATGGGTCATTTTATTAACAACCGATTTTTCAACTTTGAGTTGATGATGACCAAGGGCGGCGACTTGCGGTAGATGGGTGACGCAGAGTACTTGATGGCTGTCACCAACACGGCGTAAGGTTTGACCAATGATTTCGGCGATACTGCCGCCAACACCAACATCGACCTCATCAAAGACATAGGTGCCGATTTGGTGACGCTTGACGTTGATAACCTGTATCGCGAGGCTGATGCGTGACAATTCTCCACCAGAGGCGACTTTTGTCATGGGTGAGAGTTCTTGACCAGGGTTTGCGCTAACTAAAAACTCTATGCGCTCTATGCCGTGCGGGCCATATTGCGTTTCATTTAGATCATGTAGTGCAATATCAAATACGCCTTCGGGCATGCCAAGTTGTTGCATATTGTTGGTGATTTCTGCGCTGAGTTTTTTGGCGCTGGCTTTACGTTTTTTACTGATTTTTTTCGCTAGCGCCAAATACGTGTCGCGCGCTTTTTCGATGTCTTGTTCTAGTGTGCCTAATGTTGCACTGTCACTATCGAGTTTATCAACAGTGCAACTTAACTCATCTTTCAATGTGAGTAGCGCGCTTGGCTCGATATGATGTTTGCGGGCCAGTGTATGCAGCTCGCTAGTACGGTGTTCAATTTGACTGAGTTTTTGCGGGTCATCATCTAGTGAATCAAGGTAGTTTCTTAGTTCGCTGCTCGCTTCTTGTATTTGAATGTTGGCATTTTCAAAGCAAGCCAGTGCATTCTTAAGATTGCCATCTAGCTCAGAGGCCTTGCTAAGTTGTATGGTGATGGTTGACAGCTCGCCGACGCTGTCGCTATCAATAAACCGCATTGCGCTATGACAGGCATCACGCAATTCACTGGCATTGGCTAATTGTTTGAGATCGATATCGAGCTGTTCCCACTCATTTTCTTTTAGCTGTGCATGAACGAGTTCGTCGAATTGGTAACGCAACAAATCGAGCTTGGCTTCGCGTTCTTGTGCGGTTGTTTGCAGGTCGGTTAATTTGCTAACGAGAGTTTGCCATTCTTGATGGTACACGCCAACAAGTATTAATTGATCGGCATGGTCTGCATACGCATCAAGGAGTTCACGCTGAACAGAGCCATGCATCATGGATTGATGCGCGTGTTGTCCGTGTATGTCGATGAGTTTTTCACCGAGTTCACGGAGCCACTGTACTGTGACGGGGCTGCCGTTGATGTAGGCGCGTGAGCGACCGTCGTTATTGACGGTGCGGCGTATTTGGCAGCTATTTTCTTCCACGTGCCCTTGGGGTGTATCGACTTCATGATCGGTTAGCCAAGAAATAACATCGGCTTTATTGCTAATGTCAAAATCGAGCATGACTTCAGCGCGTTTAGCGCCAGGTCGTATGAGGCTGGTATTGGCGCGATCACCCAACGCCAAGCCAATGGCATCGAGTAATATCGATTTACCCGCACCGGTTTCACCGGTGATGGTCGTCATGCCGTTAGACAGACTAAGGTCAAGTGTATCGACTAGAACAAAGTCACGAATGTAAAGTTGGGTGATCATCAGCGATTTGGCGTTGTTCCCCACCCTAGCTTGGTGCGTAAGGTACTAAAATGATCATGCTGCTTAGGATGAATTAAATGCGTTCGTTGTTCACTTTTTTCGATAATAATGGAGTCGCCATTCATTACATCAATCGTATTTTGGCCATCACAACTGAGTTTGACTGAGTCTAAGTTGGTGTCGGTAATAATGAGCTCAATCGAACTGTCACCGCTGACCACGATGGGTCGGTGGCTGAGTGTGTGCGGACAAATAGGCACTAACACTACGGCATTGAGTGAGGGGTGTACGATAGGGCCGCCACCGGATAGCGCGTAGGCGGTGGAGCCGGTTGGTGTCGAGATGATTAATCCGTCAGAACGTTCGGTACTGACAAAGGTACCATCGATAAAAGTCTCTAGCTCTATCATGCGTGATGAGGCCCACTTATGGACAACAACGTCGTTAAGTGCGTGGGTGATTTGGATGGTTTCACCTTGGCGAATGACGGTGCTTTTTAATAACGCACGTTGTTCTGATAGATAGTGGCCATCCATGATTTCGTTCAGTCGTTCTATCATGACGCCTGGGGCAATGTCGGCGAGAAAGCCGAGTCGGCCCATATGAACGCCGAGTAATGGCGTATTAGTATTGCCTAATGCCCGCGCTGCGCCGAGCAAGGTACCATCACCGCCAATGGCCACAGCCAGGTCACATTGCTTCGATAGGTTAGACCAGTTAACGATTTCAGCGGGCTTATCTAATAACTTGGCGGTATCTCGCTCAACAAAAACGATAATGTCGCGTTCTATAAAATAGCGATGCAGCGTATTCAGTACGGCGACAACCTCGGGGTCTGATTTTTTTGCGATAAGGCCGATGGTCTGAAATGGCGAAGTCATTATTGTTCCTTTTTACGCAAACTAGCATGTTGGCACCTTAAGGCCAACTGCTAGCTTTCTCCTAATCCCCTGTTTGGTGCTTGACTGGCCGGATTGCGATTGCTACTGTCGATTGGTGCTCTTGTTTAGAGCCTAGGTACTTATGCATTATACGGTGATCTACACCTATATTCCTCATTATGGCAACAGAACTTAGCGATAGAGCCAATGCCTTATTGAGGACATTGGTTGAATCATATATAAAAGATGGTCAGCCGGTTGGGTCGCGTGCTTTGGCGCGTGGTTCAGGCTTGAAACTAAGCCCAGCAACCGTTCGTAATGTCATGGTCGACCTTGAAGAGGCCGGTTTAATTATTTCGCCACATACTTCATCTGGCCGTGTTCCGACAGCAAAAGGCTATCGTTTATTCGTTGATGCCATAGTTTCAGCTGAGCCCATGCCGATTGAAAGTGCGGCGATTGCGGAATTAAAGCGCCAATTTGATAGTGATCAGCCAATGAGCGATCTAATGGCTTCGGCGTCAGCCATGCTGTCTGGCGTGACCAGTATGGCTAGCGTGGTCATGGTGCCGCGACAGGCGAACAAAAGCCTTAAGCACGTCGAGTTTCTCGTGTTAGGAGGTGATCGCGTGCTGGTCATTTTGGTGACTAATGATGAAGAAGTGCGCAATCACGTTATTCATACGCCGCGTAAGTTTAGTGCCGCTGAGCTGCAATACATTAGCAATTATTTAAATCAAACTTTTGCTGGCCAGGAGTTGCCGACTATGCGTGATCAGATTATGTCTGATATGCGTGAAGCCCGGAATGATATGGACAGGCTGATGCGTGAGGCGATCGAAATGGCTGATCAGGTGCTTAGCGTCACTGAGCAGGACAGCGTGGAAGATTGTGTTATCTCGGGTCAGACTAACCTTATGGCTTATGCTGAGTTATCGAATGTCGATAAGTTGCGCCAGTTATTTGAGGCATTTAACCAAAAGCGCGATATTTTACATGTACTTGATCAGTGTCTACAAAGCCCAGGCGTGCAAATTTTTATTGGTGAGGAATCGGGCTATCATCCTTTTGATGATGTGAGCGTAGTGACCTCAACTTATGAGCGCGATGGGAAAATTCTGGGTGTGCTCGGAGTGATAGGTCCAACGCGTATGGAATACAATCGCGTCATCCCTATTGTTGATATTACGGCAAAATTACTCAGTTTGGCCTTGAATCAGCGCTAAATATCCTTATATTGACCACCAAATCTGGTGACATGTCGGTATTCCGGCCTTAATAGACCTATTTTTCTAAATAAATGGCTAATACGGGAGTGTTTGTAATGACATCTACACAAGAGGAGCATGGCTCCGCTGCTGAAAATGAGCAGAATGAATCGGTATTGGATCAAGATGAAATTGAGGTGGAGCAAGATGAAGCCTCAGAAGAAGACGTATTTAATGCCGCTGAGCAACGTATTAACGAGCTTACAGATAGTTTGTTACGTGCGCGCGCTGAAACAGAAAATCTGCGTCGCCGTGCCGAGCGCGATGTCGCCAATGCGCATAGATATGGCCTTGAGCGTTTTGCTAACCAGCTTTTGCCTATTAGAGACAGCCTTGAATTAGGCTTGGCAGCAGCTAGCCAGGAAAACGCAACCGTCGACCATGCTAAAGAAGGCATGGAGCTAACGCTAAAGATGTTGACTGATGCGATGGAAAAAGTATCAATTATTGAATTAAACCCACTGGGTGAGAAATTTAATCCTGAGCATCACCAAGCCATGCAGATGCAGGAAACGGATGAGGCGGAGCCTAATACGGTACTTGTAGTGCATCAGAAGGGATATACCTTGAGTGACCGTTTGATGAGACCGGCTATGGTCGTTGTCGCGAAAGCAACGAGCACTTAAAGAGTAAGCGGTTGTAGAGGAATAATTTAAAGGGCTTGATTTAAGTATTGTTAACCTTATATAGATAGACATCAGATGCTCAAGAGTGAGCGCAGGTTTATACGGAGAACGAAAGATGGGCAAAATTATTGGTATTGATTTGGGTACAACCAACTCATGTGTGGCAGTGATAGAAGGTGGCACGCCAAAGGTGATTGAAAACTCCGAGGGTGATCGTACGACACCTTCTGTTGTCGCATTTACCGATGATGGCGAAGTATTGGTTGGCCAGTCTGCCAAACGTCAGGCCGTTACCAACCCAACGAATACACTGTTTGCGATTAAGCGATTGATTGGTCGCAAATTTGCTGATGACGTAGTCCAGCGCGATATTAAAATGGTGCCTTACAAAATCATTGGTGCGGATAACGGCGATGCTTGGGTTGAAGCTGGCGGCAAGAAAATGGCCCCGCCTGAGATTGCTGCACGTATCTTGATGAAAATGAAGAAAACGGCAGAAGATTATCTTGGTGAAGACGTCACTGAAGCTGTGATTACCGTTCCTGCTTATTTTAATGACTCGCAGCGCCAGGCGACCAAAGACGCTGGTAAAATTGCTGGCCTCGAAGTTAAACGTATTATCAACGAGCCAACTGCTGCTGCACTTGCCTATGGCATGGATAAAAAACGTGGCGACAGTAAGCTGGCCGTGTTTGATCTGGGCGGTGGTACCTTCGACGTATCCATCATTGAAATTGCCGAAGTTGATGGCGAGCACCAGTTTGAAGTGTTGTCGACCAATGGTGACACCTTCCTGGGTGGTGAAGATTTTGACTTACGCTTGATCGACTATCTTGCTGATGAATTCAAAAAAGACAGTGGTATTGATATTCACAATGATCCGCTTGCTCTGCAACGTTTGAAAGATGCGGCAGAAAAAACCAAAATTGAATTGTCATCAAGTCAGCAGACTGATGTTAACTTGCCTTACATTACGGCTGATGCTGCGGGCCCGAAACATCTTAACGTTAAGGTGACGCGCGCCAAACTAGAGTCTCTTGTTGAAGATTTGATTGAGCGCACGATTGAGCCTTGCCGCATTGCATTGGAAGATGCCGGTTTGAGCGCAGCAGAAATCGACGATGTCATCTTGGTGGGTGGTCAGACTCGTATGCCTAAGGTGCAAGAGGCTGTGCAAAACTTCTTTGGTAAAGAACCACGCCGTGATGTTAATCCAGATGAAGCCATCGCAGTTGGCGCATCGATTCAGGCTGGTGTGCTTGCTGGTGATGTGAAAGATGTGTTGTTGTTAGATGTGACGCCTCTGTCTCTGGGTATTGAGACCATGGGTGGTGTTATGACTAAGCTAATTGATAAGAACACGACCATCCCAACCAATGCATCGCAAGTATTTTCAACAGCTGATGATAACCAAGCAGCAGTAACCGTGCATGTATTACAGGGCGAGCGTGAAATTGCATCCGGCAATAAGTCGTTAGGCCGTTTTGATTTGGCTGACATTCCACCTGCACGACGTGGTACACCACAAATTGAAGTGTCTTTTGATATCGATGCGAACGGTATTCTTAATGTGTCGGCTAAAGATAAGGCGACAGGTAAAGAGCAGTCTATTATTATTAAGGCATCGAGTGGTTTGTCTGAAGACGAAGTCGACAAGATGGTTAAAGATGCCGAACTTCATGCGGAAGATGACAAGAAGTTCCATGCATTAGTCGCTGCCCGTAACAGTGCAGATGCATTAGTTCATGCTACGACTAAAGCAATGGAAGACTTAGGGGATAAGCTTGAAGCCGATGAAAAGACCACTATTGATGCGGCAGTAGAAAGTTTGCAAGAAGCGATTAAGGGTGATGATATTACTGAGATTGAAGCAAAGACGTCAGCGTTAGGCGAAGCATCAAGCAAAATGGCTGAGCGCGCTTACGCTGAAAAACAATCAGGTGATGCGGATGTTGAAGCAGCATCAGATACGGGTTCAAGTAATGCCGCTGATGATAATGTTGTTGATGCTGATTTTGAAGAGGTTGATGACAAGAAATAAGGTTTTTATTCCTCTTTAACGATAGCGAGACCTTTTCAGGATGTGGGTTTTTCGTTAGGGCAAGGAAAAAATCGTTGAATAGCCCAAGAGTTCTTTTCAATACCTCATTGAGGGGTATTGAAAAGAATCCTTGGGCTGTGAGGCTATTTTTAACACCGCCATAGCGGAAAAGATGCTTTGTGCTAAGGTCTCGATAGTATTTTATTTAATTAATATAACAACAATAAGGGTGAGGCGCTGAGCGAATGTCTAAACGGGATTACTATGACGTGCTCGGTGTCGAACGAAATGTCAGTGATGCAGAGTTAAAAAAATCTTATCGTCGTTTGGCGATGAAACATCATCCTGATCGTAATACGGGTGATGCGTCTGCTGATGCGGAAGGCAAATTTAAAGAAGTGAAAGAGGCCTACGAAGTCCTTAGCGATGCACAAAAACGTGCAGCCTATGACCAGTTTGGTCACGCCGGTCTTGGTGGTGCGGGCGCAGCAGGCGCCGGTGGGTTTGGCGATGTCTTCGAAGATGTCTTCGGCGATATTTTTGGCGGTGGGCGTGGCGGCGGACGCGGTCATAGTGGTGCCAATCGTGGTTCTGATCTTCGTTATGACCTAGAGCTCAGCCTTGAAGATGCAGTAGCGGGCACTACCGTTAAAATCCGTGTACCCACTCGTGTTCGTTGTGGCACGTGTAGTGGGTCTGGCGCCAAGAAAGGTTCTAAAGCCATGACCTGTGAAACCTGTGCAGGACATGGCCAAGTTAGAGTGCAGCAAGGTTTTTTCTCTATTCAGCAAGCCTGTCCTAAATGTCATGGTAAAGGCACAGTAATTAGCGATCCATGTAATACGTGTCATGGTCAGGGTCGTGTACAAGAAAGTAAAACCCTCTCAGTAAAGATTCCGCCTGGTGTTGATGCCGGTGATCGTATTCGCCTTAGCGGTGAAGGTGAGGCGGGTGAACACGGTGGACCAAGTGGTGACTTGTATGTGCAAGTTCGCGTCAAACCGCATACCTTGTTTACGCGTGATAATGCTGATTTAGTCTGCGATGTGCCTATTGATATCGTGACTGTATCATTAGGCGGTGAGCTCGAGATTCCAACGCTGACGGGTCGAGTGAGACTGAAAGTACCTGCGGAAACACAGACTGGAAAAGTGTTCCGTCTGCGCGGTAAAGGTGCGCGTACTGTTCATAGTGATAAGGCGGGTGATCTTCTATGTCACGTTAGCATTGAAACGCCGGTTAATCTTAGTTCCGAACAAAAAGAAATATTGCTGCACCTACAGCGAACGATGGCTGAAAGTAAGCATGAACACAGTCCCAAGTCTAAATCTTGGCTGGACAGCGTGAAGAAAGTATTTGATGATATTCGTTTCTCCTAGTGTAGGTTGTCGCTCATTTTGTAATAGTAGAATGCGTCCCATTTTTTGCCAGGTAAGGCGTGAGGCGCAGTCATAGTGGGCCTATGGCGACAACGAGTAACGCTGCATGGTGAAAAATGGTGCCATTATAAGTTATGAAATGGGCGACGACCTGCACTAGTTTGTGGGAGATTTAGCAGGGCAGAAAACGGTTTAGGACGCAAAGATTCATGATAAAAATAGCTATCGCCGGTGCTGGCGGCAGAATGGGGCGCCGTTTAATAGAGGCTTGCGCGCAACACGATGATTTAAAGTTGGCTGCCGCAATTGAATACACTCATCACGCTGCGATTGGCAGCGATGCCAGCGTGGTTGCCGGCCTTGAGCCGTCTGGGGTCAAAATCAAAGACGATATGGCTGGTGCGACACGCCTCAGTGATGTGTTAATCGACTTTACCTTGCCTAATGTCACTGAAACCAATCTTAAGCTATGCCGTCGTCACGATTGTAAAATGGTCATTGGTACTACCGGCCTGAGCGAAGCACAGCAAGACCTTATTCGTGAAGCCTCTGAAGATATCGCCATTGTCTTTGCGCCCAATATGAGTGTTGGCGTCAATCTCTGCTTCCGTTTACTCGAAATTGCATCGAAGGTGTTGGGTGATACGTCGGATATTGAAATTATTGAAGCGCATCATCGTGATAAGGTCGATGCGCCGTCAGGCACTGCCTTGCATATGGGCGAAATTGTTGCCAACGCACTAGGCCGCGATCTAAAAGAGTGTGCTGTCTACGGTCGTGAAGGCCGCACCGGTGCGCGAGAGGACAAAACCATTGGTTTTGAGACCATACGCGCAGGCGATATCGTTGGTGAGCACACCGTTATGTTTGCCTCAAAAGGCGAGCGTGTAGAAATTACTCATAAAGCTTCTAGCCGTATGAATTTTGCTAGTGGTGCCGTGCGTGCAGCAAGTTGGCTAGCGCAGCACGACAAAGGTCTGTTCGATATGCAGGATGTGCTTGGCCTGCGTGATCGCTGAGTCTGTTAATGAGCCGCGATTATCATCCTATTGATTGTAGCTTGCATGATTACATCGAGATTGCTTGTCTTAAGCAATATCAACTAAAGCTTGAGTTAGTAGACTCATCAGAAATTTTTGCTGTCGCCGAAACGACAGAAACTCGCGCCGACAAGTCGGAATGGCTGATTGTGCGTGACGGCGCGCTTCAGCATAGCGTTCGCCTTGATAGCATCGTTGCCTTTACCCCCCTGACTGAAAATGCCGGTTTTGGCCGTATCGTATTACGTGACTAATCACTCTCAAGGCATTGATCTACGTTAACACTTCTTAATGTTGGCATAGACATTAGGGGGGGGGATAGCGTAAAATTCTCGCTCAATCACGCACGCTGTAAAGCGCTGGCGTTGCCAGTGTGGTGTTCCTTGGGACATTACACTCTTAGGCGGGAGGCGATGGTTCACATCCTCCCGTTTTTTATGTCTTGCAGTTTCGTTCGGAGGTTGAATGCTTGTTACCGCCTTGCTCGCGCTTGAGGATGGGACTGTCTTTTATGGCGAGTCACTCGGTGCGAAGGGTTATACCGTTGGTGAAGTGGTATTTAATACTGCTATAACTGGTTATCAGGAGATCCTGACGGATCCTTCCTATTCCAAGCAATTGGTCACTCTGACCTATCCACATATTGGTAATACGGGTGTTAATAGTGATGACACCGAATCGAGCCAAATTCACGCTGCTGGGTTAATTGTGCGCGACGTGCCGATCACGCATAGCTGTTGGCGCCAAGAGGGTGATTTACGTAGCTATTTACACGAAGCAGGTGTGGTGGCGATTGCTGATATCGATACGCGTAAGTTAACACGCATACTCCGAGAAAAAGGCGCACAAAGTGGCTGTCTTATGGCTGGCCCCGACGCCAATGCTGATAAAGCATTAGCGCTAGCACGTGGCTTTCCTGGTCTAAAAGGTATGGACTTAGCGCAAGTGGTAACGACGAATGAATCCTATCAATGGAATACCACCACCTGGCGTTTAGATGGCTCGCATATTAATGCCAAGCCAAGTAAGCAGTTTCGTGTGGCTGCCTACGACTTTGGCGTAAAGCATAATATTCTTCGTTTATTGGTGGATAGAGGGTGTGACGTAACGGTATATCCGGCGAAAACGCCAGCGAGTATTGTGTTGGCAAGCCAGCCGGATGGCGTCTTTTTGTCAAATGGTCCTGGCGATCCAGAACCTTGTGACTATGCGATTCAAGCGATTAAAGAAATTATAGAAACAAATATCCCCGTGTTTGGTATCTGCCTTGGCCACCAATTGTTAGGGCTGGCCAGTGGTGCGAAAACGGAAAAAATGAAATTTGGTCACCACGGTGCTAATCACCCAGTTCAAGATTTAGCCAATAATAAAGTGATGATTACCAGTCAAAACCATGGTTTTTCCGTGTCCGAGACAAACATGCCAGAAAACCTTGAAGTCACACATCGATCATTGTTTGATGGCAGCGTGCAAGGTATTAAGCGTAAAGACAAACCTGCTTTTAGTTTTCAAGGTCATCCCGAAGCAAGCCCTGGTCCGCACGACGTGCAACCTTTATTCGATCAGTTTGTAGCGCTGATGAAGGCGCGGGGATAAAGGACTAGTATGCCAAAACGTAATGATATTAAAACCATTTTGATCATTGGCGCAGGACCGATTGTTATTGGTCAAGCCTGTGAGTTCGATTATTCCGGTGCGCAAGCCTGTAAAGCACTAAAAGAAGAAGGCTACCGCGTCGTTCTTGTTAACTCCAATCCTGCCACCATCATGACTGACCCAAGCATGGCGGATGCGACTTATATAGAGCCTGTGGAATGGCGTGTTGTAAAACGTATCATAGAAAAAGAACGTCCTGATGCTATTTTACCGACAATGGGCGGACAAACGGCACTCAACTGCGCACTTGATTTAGCCAGTAATGGTGTGCTCGACCAATATAACGTTGAGTTGATTGGTGCCAAAGAAGATGCCATAGACAAAGCCGAAGACCGTGATCGTTTTCGTATGGCAATGGATGCGATAGGTTTAAATACTCCGCGTTCTTATATTGCTCATACGATGGAAGAAGTATTTGCAACACATTCGGACATTGGTTTTCCCACGATTATTCGTCCCTCATTTACCCTCGGTGGTAGCGGCGGAGGTGTCGCCTATAACCGTGAAGAGTTGACCGAAATTTGTGGTCGTGGTTTCGAGTTATCGCCAACTAATGAGCTGTTGATTGAAGAATCAATCATTGGTTGGAAAGAGTTTGAAATGGAGGTGGTGCGTGATAGCAAAGATAATTGCATTATTGTCTGTTCTATTGAAAACCTCGATCCTATGGGCGTGCATACCGGTGACTCGATTACTGTGGCGCCAGCACAAACACTAACGGATAAAGAATACCAATTATTGCGCAACGCATCGATTGCAGTACTGCGTGAGATCGGTGTCGATACGGGTGGTTCAAACGTTCAATTTGCCATTAATCCTGAAGACGGACGTCTTGTTGTGATTGAAATGAATCCTCGCGTATCACGTTCTTCTGCCTTGGCATCAAAAGCGACCGGTTTCCCCATCGCTAAAGTTGCGGCCAAGCTAGCGGTGGGTTACACGCTTGATGAACTGCGTAACGATATTACTGGTGGATTAACGCCGGCGTCGTTTGAACCGAGTATTGATTATGTTGTAACCAAGATCCCAAGGTTTACGTTTGAGAAGTTCCCCCAGGCTGAAGACACGCTCAGCACTCAAATGAAATCGGTGGGTGAAGTCATGGCGATGGGCAGAACCTTCCAAGAATCATTGCAAAAAGCCATGCGTGGCCTGGAAATTGGTGTCAACGGATTTGATGAGCAGTATGATCATTCACAAGCTGATGTTGCGGACCAAATTCGCAACTACTTGCGTTTGCCACGGCCGATGCGCATATGGGTGCTTGCAGATGCCTTGCGTGCGGGCATTCCGATGCAAGAGTTACAAGAAATTACCCGTATCGATCCTTGGTTTTTGGCACAAATCGCAGACTTGATTGCCGTCGAACAGAGCTTGTCGGGTGAAAAATTATTAGATATCGATGCGGATAGATTACGCAAACTAAAGCGCAAAGGTTTTTCAGATAAGCGATTGTCAATGTTGCTTAGTTGTGCTGAAAGTGACGTGCGCGCATTGCGCAACCAGCTAGCAGTGCACCCAGTTTTTAAACGTGTTGACTCCTGTGCTGCAGAATTTGCCACGACGACTGCCTATCTTTATTCGTGTTATGAAGACGAATGTGAGGCCGCGCCAACGGATAACGCTAAGATCATGATTTTGGGCGGAGGCCCAAATCGCATTGGTCAAGGTATCGAGTTTGATTATTGCTGTGTTCATGCCGCGTTGGCATTGCGCGAAGAAGGTTACGAAACCATAATGGTTAACTGTAATCCGGAAACCGTTTCTACCGACTATGACACTTCTGATCGACTCTATTTTGAGCCGCTGACATTGGAAGACGTACTTGAGGTGATTCGTGTTGAAAAACCCAAAGGCGTTATCGTCCAGTACGGTGGTCAAACGCCATTGAACTTGGCGCGTGCCTTGGAGGATGCTGGCGCACCAATTATTGGCACATCACCCGATGCGATAGATAAGGCAGAAGATCGTAAACATTTTCAGCTTATTGTTAATGAGCTAGGATTATTGCAACCACCTAATGCCACCGCGACAAATGAAGCGGAGGCCTTAGCGTTAGCCGAGGGCATCGGCTTTCCGTTAGTCGTGCGACCATCTTATGTCTTGGGTGGTAGAGCGATGGAAATTGTTCACGACATTAGTGATCTCGAGCGTTATATGCGCGAAGCCGTTAAGGTGTCAAACGATGCACCAGTGTTGTTAGATCGTTTTCTCGATGATGCGATTGAAGTTGACGTCGATGCGGTTTGTGACGGTGAGCATGTCACTATTGGTGGCATCATGGAGCATATAGAGCAAGCCGGTGTTCATTCGGGTGACTCGGCCTGTTCATTGCCGCCATATAGTTTAAGTGATGACATTCAAATTGAAATTAAACGGCAGATGCGACAGTTAGCAGGTGCATTAGGCGTGATTGGTTTGATGAATGCGCAATTTGCCGTAAAGGGTGACAAAGTTTATTTGATCGAAGTTAATCCGCGTGCCTCACGTACCGCACCCTTTGTATCCAAAGTGATTGGTTATTCTTTGGCTAAAGTGGGTGCCTTGTGCATGGTCGGCAAGACCCTTGCGGAGCAAGGTATGGATGAAGATATCGTAGCGCCTTACCATGCTGTGAAAGAAGCTGTATTCCCGTTTTCCAAATTTCTTGGAGTTGATCCATTGCTCGGGCCAGAGATGAAATCAACGGGTGAAGTCATGGGGATTGGCCGCAGCTTCGCCGAAGCCTTTGCCAAAGCACAGATGGCAGCAGGTAGCTTTCTCACCTGCGGTGGCCGAGCATTTATCAGCGTTAGAGACGCCGATAAACAGCACGCTATAGAGATTGCTAGAGATCTGTTGATGCTGGGCTTTAAGATAGTTGCGACGGGGGGAACCGCTAAAGTGCTTGAACAAGCCGGTTTAACAGTAGAGACTGTATTAAAGGTAATCGAAGGGCGTCCTCACGTAGTTGATATGATTAAGAACGAAGAGATTTCGTTTATCGTTAATACGACTGAAGGTAAGCAAGCTATCGCCGATTCGTATTCTATTCGACGTGAAGCCTTGCAGCACAAGATTGCTTATACCACCACCATAGCGGGTGCCCGCGCTAGCTGCATGGCGATGGCTAAAGGAAATGATTATGATGTTTATGCTCTACAGGCATTGCATGAGGAATTGCGTAAGGAATTGAATTAATGCAAAAAGAACCCGTCACCTTAAAAGGCGCAGAACGTCTGCGTGAAGAATTGCATCGTATGAAGTTTGTCGACCGCCCACGTATTGTAGAGGCGATAGCCACCGCGCGTGCGCACGGTGACCTGAAAGAAAATGCCGAATACCATGCGGCAAAAGAGCAGCAAGGTTTTTTAGAAGGGCGAATTCAAGAAGTTGATGGTCGTCTTAGCCATGCGCAAATCATCGATATCGCATCGCTTGATCCTGGTGACAAAGTTGTATTTGGTGCAAAGGTCAATTTAATCAACGAAGAAAATGGTGAAAAAGTCACCTATCAGGTTGTTGGTGATCTCGAAGCGGATATTAGTAAAGGCTTGCTCTCAATTAACTCTCCTGTCGCGCGCGCACTGATCGGCAAAGAGGTGGGTGAAATCGCTACCGTCAACGCGCCAGCCGGTGAGATTGAGTATGAAATTGATTCCGTCAGCTACGACGATTAAGCATGATTGCTAATTCCAGCTTAGCTGGTATGAAACACTATACTAGACTCAACTTAGGCGAACGCATATTACTAACGCTTTGGGTAGGCGGTACCTGGACGATCGGTTATATCGCAGCCCCTGTCTTATTTAACTTTCTTGATACGGACCGACAACTGGCAGGGGCTATTGTCGGGGAAATGCTGCGAGCAATGCTGACTATCGGATTGATTTGTGGCGTGATATTGCTGATCAGTGGCGCATTAAATGGTTTGAATTCGGCACTAAAATCATGGCGCTGGTGGCTGATAGTCGCCATGCTAGTCATTATATTAGTTAGCTTATTCGGTGTTCACCCCATGGTTGCCGAATTGAAACTGCAAAAAGACCTCATGGACGCAATTGAATATAAATCTCAGTTTGGCAAACTGCATGGTCTATCTGCCGCGATTTATCTTCTCCTTAGTATCCTCGGTTTAGTTCTCGTCGTCTTTGGTTTACGGCGTCCATCATTAGATAGAATCTAGATAGCGTTAATGTCAAAATTACGTAAAAAACGTAAGGCATTGATGTTCGTCACCTTTATTGGGTTTGCTCTAATCATACGTGCAATCGTTGATGTTTTTATGCGTGAGCCAATCAATATAGAGCGGACGGCCGCTGGAGTGGTTATCGTATTAGTGAGTGTTTACTTCTCTCGTCGATTAATGCAAAACAATGATCAATGAATTGTTAGGTGATTGGATAAAGCAGTTAAAGTGATTGATGCTAGGGGGCGTTCTCAATCACCTGAGTGAGCATGATTCTGAGGCATTTTTTGTGCTGGCAAGGCGCGGTGAGGCGGAATAGTTGTTCTATTGCAACGAACCGCAACGCCGCCAGCGCGAAAAAGGGCCAGAACCTTGCCGCGAACGGTGATTGAGAACGCCCCCTAGTACTCCAGTAAGGTTGTATTGGTGTGGAGAATACGTGAAAGGTTCTCTCAATGTTTTCAAAGTTGTTGATGGACAGTTTGTCATTGATCAAGAGGCTGAAACAGAATCTGAGATTCGTGAAACCGTTTCGAAATGTACCTTCTGGTACGTTGAAAATAGAGCAATAGATTAAGGCGCTATACCTTGCCAGAAAACGTGATGGGGGATTTGAAAACCTTCACGCTCTGTTAACAAACTCTTCTATATTTAAAGCTATTCACCTCAACCTTAGGTTAATCCGGACGATATCTCTTGAATAGAAGGAGATTTGGATTTATGGTCAAAGCTTAGACATCGGAGGACAGGGTATGTCTGCACCATCGAATATATCAGCAATGGTTACTGACATTGATTCAGGCACTTTGAGTGCAGAGGCGGAATCGATTAAGCAGTCTTTGATTAAGAGCTTACTTTATAATGTGGGTAAGGATGGCCATATTGCTACGCCTAGGGATTGGCTGCATACCCTGGCTTATGAAGTCCGTAACCGTCTGACGGAACATTGGATGGATACAATGACCAGCTACTATCGTGCTGATACTAAGCGCGTCTATTATTTATCGCTTGAATTCCTGATTGGCCGTTCGTTGACGAATGCGCTGCTGTCGCTCGACATTTATGAACCTTGTCGTGAGGCAATGCATTCGTTGGGTATTGATCTTGAAGAGGTGTGTGATCTGGAATATGACGCGGCTCTGGGTAATGGTGGTTTGGGCCGTTTAGCGGCGTGTTTTCTTGATTCGATGGCAAGTTTGCAATTGCCTGGCTATGGTTATGGTATTCGCTATGATTACGGTATGTTTCGCCAAGAGATTCGTAATGGTCAACAGGTAGAACATCCTGATAATTGGCTTCGCTACGGCAACCCTTGGGAGTTTGGCCGCCCTGAATCTATTTATAGAGTGAAGTTTTTTGGTGAGACCGCAGACTATACGGATGATGATGGGCATTTGTGTCACCAATGGGTAGGTACGGAAGATATTATTGCGATGGCCTATGACACACCTGTACCGGGATATGCGAATAACACGGTTAACAATATGCGTTTGTGGTCTGCAAAAGCCAGTCGCGATTTCAACCTTCAGTATTTTAATGAAGGTGATTATATTAAGGCGGTCGAAGATAAAACCCTATCTGAAAACCTATCTAAGGTGCTGTATCCGGATGATTCGACAGACAGTGGTCGTGAACTACGATTGCAACAGCAATACTTTTTTGTCAGTGCATCTTTACAAGATATTATTCATAGATTCAATAAGGTTCATGATTCTTTTGATGCGTTATCGGACAAGGTTTCTATTCAGCTCAATGATACCCACCCGTCGATTGCCGTCGCTGAGCTTATGCGTATTCTGGTTGATACGCATCACTATGAGTGGGAGCGTGCTTGGAAGATTACACAAAATACGTTTTCTTATACTAATCATACCTTGTTACCTGAAGCGCTAGAGACCTGGCCTGTTGAGTTATTGCAACGCGTATTACCGCGGCACTTGCAAATCATCTATGAGATTAATCATAAATTTCTTAAGAAGGTGACATATTGGCGTCCAGGTGATGAGGGTTTATTGAGGCGTATGTCTATTATTGGTGAAGAGGGCGTGCGCCATGTACGTATGGCGCATATTGCAATCGTGGGGAGTCATAAGGTTAATGGTGTAGCGGCATTGCATTCAGATTTAATGCAAAAAACGATATTTGCTGATTTCCATGCTTTTTTCCCGGAAAAATTTATCAACGTTACCAATGGAGTTACGCCACGTCGTTGGTTGAACCAATCGAATCCTTTGTTATCGAAGTTGATTTCTTCCCGTATTGGCGACGGTTGGAAAAAATCTTTATCTGATTTATCTCAACTTTCTAAATATGCCAGTGATAGTGAATTTCAGTCTGCTATTGCAGAAGTTAAGTATGAAAACAAGAAGCGTTTATTGCCTTTGATTGCTGCTCGTGCTGGCGTTGATGTAAATCCGAATGCAATGTTTGATGTGCACGTAAAACGTATGCATGAATATAAGCGACAACTATTGAATGTATTGCATGTCATCACGCGCTATAACGAAATCAAGGATAACCCAGATTCCTCTTTTGTTCCGCGTGCGGTGATATTTGCCGGTAAGGCTGCGCCAGGTTACGCAATGGCTAAGTTGGTGATTCGTTTGATTAATGATGTGGCAGAAATAGTAAACAATGATCCGTTGGTGGGAGACAAGCTTAAAGTGGTATTTATGCCTAACTATGATGTGTCGTCGGCGCAGCTCATTATTCCGGCTGCAGATCTATCTGAGCAAATTTCCACAGCGGGTACTGAGGCATCTGGCACGGGTAATATGAAGTTATCTCTCAATGGTGCATTAACGATAGGCACGCTTGATGGTGCGAATATTGAAATTCGCGAGGAAGTGGGAGAAGAAAACTTCTTTATATTTGGTTTGACTACTGATGAGGTCAGGGAGCTTAAAGCCAGTGGGTATCAACCATGGGATTACTACAATAGCGATGATGTATTGCAACGTGTGCTAGATATGATTCGTGACGGCTTTTTTTGTCCAGATGAAAAATCGCGTTATCAACCGGTCTTTGATACGCTGACGGCATGGGGAGATAATTATTGTTTGCTAGCAGACTATGCATCTTACATTGCTTGTCAGCGAAGTGTGGATGATTTGTATATTCGGCCCAGTGCATGGATTGAAAAATCGATACTTAATATTGCTAATATGGGCAAATTCTCCAGTGATCGTACGATAGAAGAATATGCCCAACATATTTGGTATGTTAAGCCCGTCCCGCATTAACTATGCGAGACAGGAGTTTATTAGCTAGCTTTTTTTTCTTTCAGTTTTTTGGGCTTACGTTGGGCTTTAGGTGGCGCGCTACGTTTAGGTTTGTGTTGCTTGGATGATGAGTCTGAGCCGCTCTTTTCGTTCAAACGTTTTATCTTCAATTGTTGACCACAAACCCAGGCTTTTTTAAGGTCCATAAAAATTTCTTTAGGCATATCACTGGGTAGATCGATAACGCTGTGGTCGTCAAAAATTTGTAGGCGGCCAATGTATTTGCTGTCTATGCCGGCTTCATTGGCTATCGCGCCGATGACGTTTGAAGGTTTAACGTCATGCTCGTGGCCGACTTCAATGCGAAATGATTCCATGTCTTCGTCAGTTTCATGATGACTTCTTTTTGGTTTGCGCTCGCTATCGCTATTTCTGTCGCGGTCGCGGCCTCTATCTCTACCGTGGCCATGTTCATTGCCTCTGTTACTACGTTCTCCACTATTTCTCTCTCGTGGTTTATGCTCATCACGTTGTCTTGATGGTCTGGCTGTTTCTTTCTTCAATAATAGTGAGCTGTCACCTTGAGCGATTTTTGCTAGTGCTGCAGCGATTTCAATAACAGGAATGTTATGTTCATGCTGGTACTGTTCTAGTACCTGCTGGTATAAATTGAGTTCGTCGTTGCTAGCGAGTGTATCGGTGATGCGTTGCTTAAATGTGGCTATGCGTTTGTCGTTAATCACTTCTGTCGAAGGCAATTCCATTATATCCATTTTTTGATTCGTCGCACGCTCGATAGTATTGAGCATACGACGTTCGCGCGGTGCGACAAACATAATGGCATCACCCGAACGACCTGCGCGGCCGGTACGGCCTATGCGATGGACATAGGCTTCAGCGTCATACGGTATATCGTAGTTAATGACGTGTGAAACACGCTGAACATCGAGGCCACGGGCTGCAACGTCGGTAGCAATAACGATATCAAGATCACCTTTTTTAAGTTGGTTGACAGTACGCTCGCGTTGTTTTTGTATAATGTCTCCATTTAGCTCTGCTGCGGCATAGCCACGCGCACGTAGCTTGTCGGCAAGCTCTACCGTAGCAGTTTTCGTGCGAACGAAAATAATGACTCCGTCAAACGTTTCTGCTTCGAGAATGCGGGTTAGGGCATCGAGCTTATGGAGGCCACTCACTAACCAATAACGTTGGCGAATATTTTCTGCAGTGGTGGTTTTAACTTTGATGGTTATTTCTTCGGGATTATTCAAATACTTTTGCGCGATCTGACGAATAACTTTAGGCATAGTCGCAGAAAATAAACAAATCTGGCGGGTATCTGGTGTTTGTTCTAGCACCCATTCGACTTCTTCAACGAAACCCATACGCAACATTTCGTCGGCTTCATCAAGCACTAAGGCTTTTAGTCCGCCGAGTTTCAAGGTGCCGCGACGCATATGGTCAGTGACTCGACCGGGGGTTCCGACAACGATATGGACACCACGTTTTAATGCGCGGATCTGTACACCATAGTCTTGACCGCCGTAGATGGGTGCGACATGAAAGCCTTTAATATGGCTGGCGTATTTCTGGAAAGCTTCTGCAACCTGAATTGCCAATTCACGTGTTGGTGTCAACACTAACACTTGGGTTTCATTACGCCGAACATCAATCTGTGAGAGTAACGGTAAAGCAAAGGCAGCCGTTTTACCGGTTCCGGTTTGCGCTTGGCCGATAACGTCACGACTATTGAGTACGTGCGGAATAATGGCCGCTTGAATGGGTGACGGAGTTTCGTAGCCAATGACCTTTAATGCTTCGAGTACATCTTTACTCAAACCGAGATCAGTAAATTGGGGGGTATTTTCTGTTGGTGATGTCATGATTTTACCTTAAATAGAAAGTAGTGTTCGGCTATTCAAATCCAGATTAGAACCGGCGTTCGAATAGATGGTAGAATGCGGGTGTGACGAGTGTTGCCGCGACTTACGCAGCAGGTAATTTAATCGTAGGCTTTTTGGCTGGTCGGTAATAAATAAAGACTCGGCCAATATTTTTCACTGGATCGCATTGCGCTCGTTCAGCAATTTCAGTGTCGACTTGCTTGCGAATATCGCGGTCGCCATGGTTGATTTTTACTTTAATCAGCTCGTGGACATTAAGCGCAATATTGATCTCATTGATAACATTGTCGGTTAGACCGGCATTACCTAAGGTAACAACAGGCTTTAAGGTGTGCGCCAGACCATTAAGATGGCGACGCTCTTTTCCAGTAAGCATTAGATGTGAATACTCCAAATAATCATGCCCCTATTCGGGCTAAAAAGCACTTCGCGGTTTTGGCGAGCCCATTTAATGGGGTCAAACTCGAACTAGCCCTGATTTTAATCATTGGGCTGGTATTATGGCTCGTGCTTGAACAACTCTTTCCTCACCGTGTTGAAGCTTTTTTCATGCTCATTGGCTATAGCTTGCTGGCGGCGGGATGGATAATCTTGCGTGTGCGTAACGTATTAAAACAGACATTGGAGTAGGTAGAGCCGTGATAATTAAGGTAAACACCAATGTGCAGCTCGACATTATGCCGGAAGTGGAGCATTAACGCTATGTCTAGTCGCAGTAGCAAGACGCGTTGGTTGGCGCGACAAGAAAAGGATGAGTATGTTAAGCGCTCAAAAATTGACGGCTATCGCTCGCGCGCGGCCTATAAGCTAGAGGAGATTAACAAGCGAGACCGTGTTCATATTCAGGGTAAAATGATTATTGATTTGGGCGCCGCGCCCGGCGGTTGGTCGCAGTTAGCGGCAAAATGGTGCCAACACAAGACCGATATCATCGCTCTTGACATTCTGCCTATGGATAGTTTGGCTGATATCGAAATTATTCAGGGTGATTTTACCGAAGAGGTAGTGCTTAAGCAGCTAGTTGGTTCAATTGCTGGGCGTGAAGTAGGGCTTGTTCTTTGTGATATGGCCCCCAATATCAGTGGGGTAGGCTCGGTAGATCAACCAAAATCGATGTATTTAGCGGAATTGGCTCTCGAGTTGGCACGGCAGGTGCTTTGTAAGAATGGCAATTTCGTCACCAAGCTTTTTCAAGGTGAAGGCTTTGACGAATATATGCGATTGGCTAGAGTGAGCTTCACGAGTGTGAAGACGCGCAAGCCTCGCGCCTCGCGTCCGGAGTCTAGGGAAGTGTATTTGGTGGCGAAAGGCTTCCGAGGACTCCCCCCTTGAATAACGGTCTACAGGGGTGCAGATGTCGATATTTTTGATTAATTTCGATGTTATGAGCAGAAAACATTGAGCAAACGGTGCAAGTTTGCTTAAACTAAGCAATTACAACGTTATGGAATAAGGTGCTAGCTTGAGCGACATGGTAAAAAACATCATTCTTTGGGTGGTCATCGCAGTGGTATTGATGTCTGTCTTCAATAATTTCGGCCCACCACAGGTGCCGTTACAGCAGTTAACCTATTCTGAATTTCTCAATGATGTTCGTAAGGGTATGGTCAATAAAGTCGTTATCGAAGGCCGCTCTATCCAGGGCGAGCGTAGTGGCGGCGATAAGTTCCTTACCTATAGCCCGGGCGATGATGGTCTAGTTGATGAGCTTATCAATAACGGTGTGCAAATTAGCGCGGTTCCAATTGAGCGCCAGGGGTTTTTCACGCAAATTTTAATTTCCTGGTTCCCAATGTTGCTACTAATTGGTGTATGGATATTCTTCATGCGCCAGATGCAAGGCGGTGCTGGTGGCCGTGGTGCAATGTCATTTGGCCGCAGCAAAGCGCGCTTGCTTGGTGAAGACCAAATTAAAGTGACTTTTAACGATGTGGCTGGCGTTGAAGAGGCCAAAGAAGAGGTTAGTGAGCTAGTCGAGTTTCTTCGTGAGCCAGCGAAATTCCAAAAACTCGGTGGTAAGATTCCGCGTGGTGTTTTAATGGTAGGTTCACCAGGCACGGGTAAAACCTTGCTGGCCAAGGCGATTGCGGGTGAAGCCAAGGTGCCATTCTTTAGTATTTCAGGTTCTGACTTTGTTGAAATGTTTGTTGGTGTTGGTGCCTCTCGTGTGCGTGACATGTTTGAGCAAGCCAAAAAACAATCGCCTTGCATTATCTTCATTGACGAAATTGATGCCGTGGGTCGTAAGCGTGGCGCCGGTCTCGGTGGTGGTCATGACGAACGTGAGCAAACTTTAAACCAGTTGTTAGTTGAAATGGACGGCTTTGAAGGTAATGAAGGCGTTATTGTTATTGCTGCGACCAACCGTCCTGACGTGCTTGATCCCGCATTGCTGCGACCGGGCCGTTTTGATCGGCAGGTTGTTGTACCCTTGCCTGACGTGCGTGGTCGCGAACAAATTCTTAAAGTTCATATGCGTAAAGTGCCACTGAGTGATGATGTAAAAGCAAGCATTATCGCGCGTGGTACACCGGGTTTTTCTGGTGCTGATTTGGCCAACCTGGTTAACGAGGCTGCACTATTTGCCGCACGTGGGAATCTGCGTGAAGTTGAAATGCAGCATTTTGAGAAGGCCAAAGACAAAATCATGATGGGCGCAGAACGCCGCTCTATGGTGATGAGCGAAGATGAGAAAAAACTCACTGCGTACCATGAGTCTGGTCACGCTATTGTTGGTTCATTGGTGCCATCGCATGATCCAATCCATAAGGTGACTATTATTCCTCGTGGTCGCGCATTGGGTGTAACGATGTTCTTGCCAGAAGAGGATCGTTACAGTTATAGCCGCGAACGTTTGGAAAGCCAAATTTCATCTATGTTCGGTGGCCGTATCGCGGAGGAACTTATTTTTGGTTCTGAGGCAGTAACCACGGGTGCGTCTAACGATATTCAGCGTACTACTGAAATTGCTCGCAATATGGTGACTAAGTGGGGGCTTTCTGATCGGCTGGGCCCGCTAACCTATAGTGAAGAAGAAGGCGAAGTATTCCTAGGACACTCAGTGTCGAACCACAAAACAGTGTCAGACGATACAACGCGTATTATTGATGAAGAGGTACGTACTATAATCGATCGCAATTATCAGCGTGCTGAAAAAATGTTGACTGATAATATAGATAAATTGCACATTATGGCTGAAGCCTTAATGCTCTACGAAACCATCGATAATGGACAGGTCACCGACATTATGAATGGTAAGACGCCTCGCCCACCTAAGGATTGGGGGCAGACCGAACCACCGTCATCGGGTAAAGTCGTTGATGAAGATGAGCCAAAATCTGATTCAACTATTGGTGGGCCAGCTAGCTTACATTAATTTGATATTTACTCCTTGCGTGCCCTAAACGATAGCAGCGATGCTAAATTTAACGAAACACCAGGATTTTCATATCCAGTATCCCTGCATCATGGGGGTACTCAATGTGACTCCCGATTCATTCTCGGACGGGGGTCATTTTATTGAGCGCGATTCCGCGCTTGCTCAAGTGCGGCTCATGGTTGAACAGGGCGCCACGATTATCGATATCGGTGGTGAGTCAACGCGACCTGGCGCTGAACCCGTTTCGATCAAAACAGAAATTGATCGTGTTGTTCCAATCATAGAAGCACTTCAAGCTTCGCCTGATACTTTTTCAGGTATGGCTATATCTATTGATACGAGCAAACCGGAAGTGATGGCCGCTGCGTTGGCTGCAGGTGCTTCAATGATTAATGATGTTCAGGCGTTGTCTGTTCCTGGTGCGCTGGAAGTCGCCGTTAATAGTGATGTTCCTATTTGTTTAATGCATGCGATGAGACTACCGCGAACCATGCAAAGTAATCCGCACTATGCGGATGTTGTTGTTGAGGTGGTGACTTTTTTAGAGGAACGTATTGCTGCTTGCGTAGCAGCAGGTATTGATCGTGAACGATTGATTATTGATCCAGGCTTTGGCTTCGGTAAAAACCTACAGCATAATCTTCAGTTAGCGCAAAACCTAGATCGTTTCAGCACGTTAAATTTACCTGTCTTGGTTGGCGTTTCACGTAAATCAATGTTTGGCGCTATACTCGACGTCGAGGTGGATGAACGTTTGTATGGCAGTTTGGCTATGACCGCATTATTGCTCGACAAAGGCGCATCAATTGTGCGAACACATGACGTTGCGGCAACACGTGATGTGATGAAAGTAGTGTTAGCGATGACTACAACGGCCCGATAATAGCTAACGGTGTAGCGTGGCAAATAAAAACAATAGCGATGTGAAACAGTATGAGTAGACAATATTTTGGTACGGATGGTATTCGTGGCAAGGTGGGTGAATACCCTATAACACCTGAGTTTGTGCTGAAGCTTGGTTGGGCTGCCGGCCGTGTTTTGTGTCGCGGCCATGCTGGCAAAGGCAAAGTGTTGATTGGCAAAGACACGCGTGTGTCGGGTTATATGTTCGAGTCTGCTTTGCAGGCGGGTTTATCTGCTGCAGGTGTTGATGTTTTACTCAGTGGGCCTATGCCCACACCTGCTGTTGCCTATCTCACGCACACGCTTCATGCGCAGGCGGGTATTGTTATTAGTGCATCACATAACCCGTATCATGATAACGGCATTAAGTTTTTTGGCGCTGACGGAACCAAGCTTGATGATGAAATTGAGCTTGCGATTGAAGCCGAATTAGAAAAACAGCTTGATACGGTTGAATCGTCGAAGTTAGGCAAGGCGCAGCGTGTGGTAGACGCGTCAGGTCGATATATCGAATACTGTAAAAGTACTGTGCCACGTAATCTTGACCTTACCGGTATGAAGATTGTTGTGGATTGCGCGCATGGCGCAACGTATCACGTTGCTGGCAGTGTGTTTCGCGAGCGTGGCGCTGAAGTGATCGAAATTGGTGTTGACCCCGACGGCTTTAATATTAACGAGCAGTGCGGTGCCTTACATCCGGAGTTGTTAAGAGCGGCAGTGCTTGATCAGGGTGCTGATCTTGGTATCGCGCTGGACGGTGACGGTGACCGCGTGATGATGGTTGATCATACAGGCAATATATTAGATGGCGATGATTTGCTCTACGTGATAGCCCGTCATCGTTTGTGTGGAAAAGGTTTGGGTCGCGACAAGGTTGTGGTGGGCACCTTGATGAGTAATCTTGGCTTTGAAAAAGCGTTGGCACGACATGATGTCACGCTGATACGTACGCAGGTAGGCGACCGCTATGTTCTTGAGAGCATGAAGCAGTCTGGGCTGGTGCTTGGTGGTGAAACCTCAGGCCATATTATTTGTTTGGATAGAACCTCAACAGGTGATGGCATTATTGCAGCCTTGCAGGTGCTTGCTGCTTTGTCAGGCATGTCTCGCAGTTTGAATGACATCAGTTCTGAGGTGAGTAAAACTCCTCAAATCATGATCAATGTTAAAGCCGACGCCAGTGTGGTCAATAATCAAACAACGAAAGCCGCTGTCGCTGCGGCAGAAGCCGATCTTGGTGATAAAGGCCGTGTGTTGCTGCGTCCATCAGGCACTGAGCCAGTGGTTCGCGTGATGGTTGAAGGCGAGGATGACAGCCAAGTTGAGCGTCTAGCCCATGAGATAGCAGCGGTAATTCGCGCAGAGCCTAGCCTTTAGTTTAGTAAAGCGAATTAATTACTGGTTTTCCTCTTCTTTTTGATCATAAACTGACCATTCAAAATTGCTTTATTGCAGCCGTCTCGCTAAGATGCACGGCTATTTTTGAGCAATGGAGCGCATCTCAATGCGGCAGGCGTTTGTAGCGGGCAACTGGAAGATGAATGGTTCACGTGCTAGCGCGCGCGCGCTCATTGACGGCCTAAAACAAGACATTGACTCTGTGACGACAGCAGAAGTTGTTGTGTGTCCTAGTTTTGTCTATCTGGCAGATGTGCAATCCATGCTAAGTGATACGCGTATCGCTTTAGGAGCTCAAAACCTCAGTGAGCAGAAGCCAGGAGCTTTCACTGGCGAAATAGCTGGCGAAATGCTGAAAGACTTCGATTGTAAATACGTGATCATTGGACACTCAGAGCGTCGCGCGATTTATGGCGAGACGGATGCCTTAATTGCTAGTAAATTTACCGCTGCCCTTGAACAGGGTCTTAGCCCCATTTTTTGTTTGGGTGAGTTATTAGAAGAGCGCCAGCAAAATCAAACTGAAAGCGTCATTGCACGTCAGCTCGATGCTATACTCGCGCTACCTGGTGGGTTGGAGGGTTTGCGTAGCGCGGTGATTGCCTATGAGCCTGTTTGGGCGATTGGTACTGGCATGACGGCAACACCAGAGCAAGCACAAACCGTGCATGCCTTTATCCGTCAGCGTATCGCAGAGAAAGATGCTGAGGTCGCTGCTGGAGTACAGATACTTTATGGTGGCAGTGTTAAACCAGATAATGCGGTTGAGCTGTTCTCGCAAGCTGATATCGATGGTGGTCTCATTGGTGGTGCTGCGCTCGATGCAGAATCATTTTTAACTATATGTCGCGCCGCTGGCGCATAGGTTTTTATGCAAACAATTTTATTGCTCATTCATGTTGTTATAGCAGTAGCCTTGGTTGGTTTAGTTTTGCTGCAACATGGTAAGGGTGCTGACGCAGGCGCTGCTTTTGGTAGTGGCGCTTCGCAAACCGTTTTTGGTAGCCAAGGTTCTGGTTCGTTTTTAACGCGAGCGACTGGAATATTGGCAAC
>NVRQ02000068.1 GCA_002400905.2 Gammaproteobacteria bacterium
CAGCATAGGATTGCGTTTAGCAAAATCTAATTGTCTGGCAGTTCACTAGCACTCCACCAATATAACCTTTATAACCTTGTTGGAGTACCAGGTCTGTTCAGCCTAAGTTATTGTCTTTTCTGCTAGTTTTACTCTTTCTGCTTATGGAATTAAGTGTGTGGACAGTTATTGATCAAGATTTTGCCACGTTTGCTGCAATGCCAAGTATTCTCCATGGCTATGGATGGTTTGGGAGATTGAGACCTTGGCTCGAGGCCTCTTTTCCGCTATTGCGATGTTAAAAATAGTCTCACACCCCAAGGGTTCTGTTCAATGCCCCCTTAAGGGGGTACACGCAGAAATGCTTATTGATTCATGTGAACTGCGCTTTTTTGACGTTTTGCTTTGATTTAATGAGAAACCTATGTCGTGCAAAGGTTATGGGTTAAGATTTTTTTGGAAAAAATAGAAGTTATTGTCTGGCACGAAAATAGCATTAAGTTGAGCCGTTTAGCTGTGAATAAAACCTTTTTCTGATGGCCGGTCTCTTAAAGTAAAGCAGGCCATATTATTTTCCTGACGGTTGAAGACAGTCATTGAAATGTAATAAGGTTGATAAACATCACACAATTTTTATATGGGAGTCGTATCATTGAGATATGACGTATTAACTTGGGGGAGTTAAGCGGACGATTCATGTCCGATATTGCATAATGATAGCGCTAGACCTAAATAAAGTAGTACAACTCATGTCGAGTGAATCGGCGATGGGCTGGTTAACCACGCTCGTTAATATTACTCTTATTGCCTTTGCAGCATATACGGCAGCGCAATTAACTTGGCGCTTTATTCCAAGTTCTGAGGCATCGATTGCGCCTCCGCAGTTTGCCGCAACAAACGTACTGAAAGCTAGCAGTAATGGCCTAGACGCCAATCGATTGGCGTCGCATCACTTGTTTGGCGCGGCGAATAACCGTGCGCTGGCCAGAAAAGAGGCGCAGGTAGTACGAGAGACACGTTTACCGTTAACGTTACGGGGTCTTGTTGCTTCTGAGCGCATCGAGACAGCAAGGGCGATTATTGCGGCGCCAGATGCGGGTGAACTATCCTATGCCATCGGTTCGACATTGCCTGGTAACGCTAAACTAGAAGAGATCCACGTGGATAAAATTATTCTTTCGCGTAATGGCCAGCTAGAAACGCTCATGTTGCCCGATGATAAAGAGGGTGTTGATTATAGCGTTGCGCCAACGCCTGGCCCGGCAACGACTTCAAATGGAACGTTGAATGAGGATCTAATTGGAACGCCTGATCAGTTTCGTAATGCCTTGCTCGAAGAGCCAGACAGCCTGGTTGGTTTAGTTAATGCTGTGCCGCAAACAAATGAAGAGGGTCGTTTGATTGGTTTTCAATTGCAACCCGGTAAAGATGCCGGTTTTTTACAACGTTTTGGTTTGCAGCCGGGGGATATTTTAACCAGTGTCAACGGTATTCAGTTGGACAGTCCAATACGTGCACTGGAAGTGATTCGTGAGCTGGGTGAGGCGGGCCAAGTCAGCGTTGAAGTACTAAGGGATGATATACCGCAATCCTTTGTGTTTTCCTTTGATCAAGGGTGACACTGACATGATTTTATGCGTTAATCATCAGTTCCCCCATGGCAATAGAATAGACGCAGAGATATGACGGTTTCTCGATACACACAAGGGGGCTTTAGCGGGTTTACCTGTGCAGCAATGATGGTTGCTGTATGCTTAGTTTCGTCTCCGATATGGGCTGAGCCAGTCACCTTTAACCTTAAAGAAGCGGATATTACCGCTGTTGTAAGCACGGTCGCAGATATTACCGGTAAGAACTTTGTTATTGATCCCCGAGTAAAAGGTAAAGTCACCATAATTTCGTCGCGGCCAATGGAGCGAGACGAAATTTATCAGATCTTTTTGTCCGTTTTGCAAGTGCATGGTTTTGCTGCAATTGAAACAGGCAATGTAGTTAAGATAGTGCCGTCTGCCAATGCCAAGCAGATAGCGGTGCCGCTTGCTTCGGATAAGGCGCCAGGCCGTTTAGATGAGTTGGTTACGCGTGTTATCGAATTGAAGAATGTGCCTGCTGCGCAGTTGGTGCCTATATTGCGCCCTCTTGTGCCCCAGCAAGGCCATCTTGTTGCCTACCCGCCTAGCAATAGTTTGGTGATATCGGATCATGCTTCCAACATTGAACGACTCTACGAAATTATTCGCCGTATCGATAAGCCAAGCGTTGATGAAATTGATATTGTTAATTTGCGTAATGCCTCGGCGACGGAAGTGGTCCGCATACTTAATTCATTGCAACAGGGTGGTCAAGGCACGGGCAACCAGGTAATTCAAAGTAGGCAACCGACCTTGGTTGCTGATGAGCGCACAAATAGCATATTGATTAGCGGCGAGCCTACAGCACGCTTGCGTTTGCTCGCCGTTATTACTCATTTAGATACGCCGCTTGAAAGTGGCGGTAATACCCATGTTATCTATTTGCATTATGCTGATGCGATTGAGCTACGCGAAGTGCTAACAAGTGTTAGCGAGACAATTAGAGAAGAGCAGGAAGGCGCTAATGCTAATGCGGCTGCGCCAGCTTCGCCTATTAGTATTCAAGCAGATGAAAGCACTAACGCACTGATTATTACAGCGCCGCCTGAGCAGTTTTTGGCGTTGCGAGATGTTATTCGCAAGTTGGATATTCGACGTGCCCAGGTTCAGGTCGAAGCCATAATAGCGGAAGTATCTGGGCAGACTGCCGCGGCGATTGGAGTGCAGTTTCAATCGACTGACGGGATAAATTCAAGTGGTGTTTTTGGAGGCACCAGTTTTACATCGCCAAGTGGTTTAGTTCCGTCAATTACTGATGCTTCTGCTAGCCCGGCTGCAATTAACGGTGGTGGATTGGCCTTAGGCTTCATTGATGGGACTTTTGACTTTGGTGGTGATACGATCCTCAATCTGGGCGCATTGGTAAACCTCATTCGCAATGATACTTCCTCTAATATTTTGTCGACCCCGAGCTTGCTTACTCTGGATAATGAAGAAGCGGAAATTATTGTTGGGCAGAATGTACCGTTTGTCACAGGATCACAGCAAACTACTGGCGGTTTAGCTAACCCCTTTCAGACTATTGAGCGGCAAGATATTGGTTTGATTTTGCGTGTGACGCCACAAATCAACGAAGGCGATTCTGTTAAATTGGATATATTCCAAGAGACATCGAGTGTTAGCAGTGCTGCCACAGCCGTATCTGACATCATTACTAACACGCGTACGATAAGTACTAGTGTGTTGGTTGAAGATGGCAGTATCGTAGTGCTGGGGGGGTTAATTCAGGATAACTTGAATGAGTCAGTCCAGAAAGTGCCAGGTTTAGGTGATCTTCCGATTATTGGCAATCTATTTCGCTTTCGCGAGTCAACGGCCGAAAGGCTGAGTACGATGGTTTTTATCAGACCATTGATTGTACGTAACGATGAGCATTCACGTTATATCGCCAGCGGCAAATATGATTTTATTCGTGGTAAGCAACAAGAAATTCGCGAGCGTGGCGTGGCGTTACTCGATGATGAGCGGTCACCTTTGCTGCCAGAATTTGAAGAATATTTAGAGTTGCCACCCCCTTTCGAAAAAACTAATGCCGCGTCATCGCAAAGCTCGGCTGATCCTGCAGTAGAAATTCCACCACCGTTAGAATTTGTTGTCGAACCTAAGGACCTTGTCCTCGATAGTAGCAAAGGGTAATGACGCAATCATTGGTTCTCGAAGAAAACGCTAGCTCAGCCTTAGTCTCAGATCCACAAAATCAAGGCGTTAAGCAATTGCCGTTTAGCTATGCCAAACGTAATGGTGTATTGGTATCGTCATACGACAATAATATTGCTCAAGTGAGTTGTCGTGAAGGTGATGTGACGCCGATGACGCTTGCTGAAGTAAGGCGGTTTATTGGTCAAGCTATCGCTATTCATTTGGTTCCAACTGCAGAGTTTGATGCGCTGCTAAGGCAGTCATACGAGCATGGTTCAAGCGAAGCCATGCAAATGATGGGTGACATTGGCCAGGATATGGATCTGTCGCGCGCGATGCAAGAATTGCCCGAGCCAGAAGATTTACTGGAAAGTGAAGATGATGCGCCTATTATTCGTTTGCTTAACGCCATGTTTACCGAGGCCGTTAGGGAGGGCGCGTCAGACATTCATGTTGAGCCCTATGAAAATCGTTTGGCTGTTCGTTTTCGTATCGATGGCGTCTTACGTGAAGTGTTGCAACCCGACCGCGCATTAGCGCCACTGATTGTTTCACGTATTAAGGTGTTGGCCAAGCTCGATATCGCTGAGAAACGTTTGCCGCAAGATGGCCGTATTTCTATAAAAATAGCCGGTCACGCCGTTGATATTCGCGTGTCGACATTGCCATCCGGGCATGGTGAACGTGTCGTGTTGCGCTTACTTGATAAGCAAGGCGGCAAGCTTGATCTAGAGCAATTAGGTATGGCGCCCGATACCATGACTCTGCTGGATGAAATGGTTCATCGGCCACATGGTATTGTATTGGTTACTGGGCCCACTGGTTCTGGGAAGACGACAACCTTGTATGCGGGCATGACGCGTATCAATGATAAAAGTCGTAATATCATGACGGTTGAAGATCCTATTGAGTATTATCTTGATGGTGTTAGCCAAACGCATGTTAATGCAAAAGTCGATATGACTTTTTCGCGTGGTTTGCGCGCAATTTTACGGCAAGACCCTGATGTCGTGATGGTAGGCGAAATTCGAGATGTTGAAACGGCGGAAATTGCTGTGCAGGCGAGTTTAACGGGACATTTAGTTTTATCCACCTTGCATACGAATAGCGCTGTTGGAGCGATTACCCGTTTACGCGATATGGGTGTGGAACCCTTTTTGTTATCATCAAGTTTACTTGGTGTATTAGCGCAACGATTAGTCCGCGTTTTATGCGTCGACTGTAAGCGTCCGAGACCGGCAAGCCCAACCGATTGCAAAGTGATTCATGTTGATGAGCATCACCCACCGATAATCTATGATTCCGTGGGTTGCGCCAAATGTAATTATCTCGGTTACCGTGGCCGCGTTGGTGTCTACGAGCTAGTCCAGATTGACAAGGAAATTGGGCGCTTAATTCATGATGGCGCTTCAGAACAGCTTATTGAGAAACAAGCACGCGAATCGACACCGAGTATGATGGAAGACGGTATTCAACGTGTGTTGAGTGGCGAAACGACCTTAGAAGAATTGCTTCGCGTTACGCGCGAAGCATAGGATTTAGGTATTCCTTGCTATGAGTGCATTCGAATACACGGCTCTCGACTCCGTTGGACGCAATAAAAAAGGCGTACTCGAAGCCGACACGTCGCGCCAGGTTCGACAAAAGCTGCGTGATCAAGGTTTAGCTCCGCTCACCGTAGTAGAGTTGCAGCAACGCGAGTCGCGCTCAAGCAATCAGTTTTCTATTTTTCAGCGTGGCATTAGTGTTGTTGAATTGGCGTTAATAACACGACAACTCGCGACGCTGGTAAAAGCGGCCTTTCCGATCGAAGAAGCACTCCGTACCGTCTCGCAGCAAACAACTAAGCCCTATATTGAGAGTATGTTGTTAGCGGTTCGAGCGAGGGTGAAAGAAGGCCATACCTTGGCCGATGCGTTAGCTGACTTCCCGCATGTATTTCCAGAGTTATATAGAATGACGGTCACAGCGGGAGAGCATTCTGGTTTTCTTGATGTCGTGTTAGAGCGGTTAGCTGACTACACCGAGAATCGTCAAGCGCTGCGACAAAAAACCCAGCTTGCGTTGATTTACCCAATTTTATTGACGGTTGTTGCCGTGTTGGTAGTGATCGCATTGCTGACCTTTGTGGTGCCGCAAGTAATACAAGTTTTTGATAGCATAGAGCAAGAGTTACCTATTCTTACTCAGATACTCATAGCCGTTAGTGATTTTTTGCGTGATAACGCATTGTTGTTGATAGGTGGCTTGCTCGGCATAGTGATATTTTTTGCGACGATGCTAAAGCGCCCAGGACCGAAGAAATTCTTTCACAAGTTATTACTTAAATTGCCGATTATTGGCAATTTAGTTCGCGGTACCAATACCGCGCGCTTTACCCGCACTTTTAGTATTCTTGCCGGGAGTGGGGTGCCTGCTCTGGAGGCGATGAAAATATCGGCTAAAGTATTAACGAGTATTCCTATGCGTGTAGCGGTAGAGAAGGCGGCATCTCGTGTGAGAGAAGGTGCTGGAATATATAAGTCGCTTGATCACGCGAATTGTTTTCCGCCCATGACATTGCATTTAATTGCTAGTGGTGAAGCCAGTGGTAATCTCGATGTGATGTTGGAGCGGGCCTCTTCAGCGCAGGAAAGAGAAGTTGAAACAATGGTTGCTACCTTCGTTGCGTTATTTGAGCCGCTATTAATTGTGGTAATGGGTGCCGTTGTGTTGGCTATTGTTTTGGCCATTTTATTACCTATATTTAATCTTAATCAATTAGTGCAATAGCGAGAGAAGAAAATGTTGACGAAATATAAAGTTCGAGCCAATGGACGTTCACAGACTGGCTTCACCTTGATCGAGATCATGGTGGTAGTGGTTATCTTAGGGATTTTAGCAGCGGTCGTCGCACCTAAGATTTTTGATAAACCGGACCAGGCGCGTGTTGTGAAAGCGAAACAAGATATTCGAGTTTTAGAGAACGCGTTGAATCTCTATCGCCTTGATAATTTTAATTATCCTCAAGGTGATAGCGGTTTGCGCGCTTTGGTTGAGAAACCCGCTGACGCACCAAACTGGGCTGAAGGGGGTTATATGGATCGTTTACCTAAAGACCCTTGGTTGAATGAATATCAATATCTTAATCCTGGCGTGCATGGAACCATTGATATTTTCACCTATGGACGCGATGGCGGCAGTGGCGGCGAAAGCTATGACGCGGATATTGGTAATTGGAATCTATAGCGAATAGAGCCGACAGTGATGCAACGCCAAAAAGGGTTTACTTTACTCGAGCTGATTGTTGTTACTTTGATCATCGGTGTGATAGTCGGGTCAGTGAGTTTATCTTCAGGCCTCAATCGCCAAGTTGATGTTAAAGAAGAAATTGAACGGCTCGCGGCATTGATTGATCTTGCTGCGCAAGAATCCGTGTTTAAATCCACTGAAATAGCTGTTGAGTTTGAAGAAAACAGCTATCGATTTTTAACGCTTGTGGAAAACGAGTGGCAGCCTATTGAAGCCGATCGCCTATTACGCGAACGGCAATTGCCAGCGGGCTTAGAGATAGAGCTGTTTATTGAAGGCGAAGAAAAAGAAATCTTCAGTGTTAAAACTGAAGGCTCAGATAAGAAGAACATCCCGCCACGTATTTTTTTACTTTCTAGTGGAGAATTAACCCCCTTTGAGATCAGCTTAAAGGGCGTCGACGGAGATACCTTGTATACCTTGGTGGGCCAAATAAATGGCCAGCTAGCGATTAAAAAAATTGATGCGAAAGCGAGCTAGCACGCATGCCTAAGTTAAATACCTTCTCACAAGATATATCACCACGGGTTTTCCGCGAAAAAGGTTTTACCCTTATTGAAGTGATAATAGCGTTAGCAGTGATCGCTATTTCTATGGGTGCAGTGATTAATGGTGTAGGTAAAAATATCAAGAATGCCAGTTACCTTCGTGAAAAAACATTAGCTCATTGGGTGGCGTCAAATAAGGTCGCTGAAATTCAGTTGAGTGGCATTGCGCTCGATGCGAGCGAAAAAAAGGGTGAAGAGACGCTCGCCGAGTTGCGCTGGGAGTGGACTGTTAAAATTAGTAATACCGATATTGAAGCGATTAAGCGCTTAACCGTTGAGGTCAAGCGTGAAGATGCTAATACCGCATTGGCAACAGTTATCGCATACGTTGGTCAGGAATCATGATCTTTCGGCAGAGTAAAAATAGAGGCAACAAATACAGCGGCGGCTTTACCTTGATAGAGCTGTTGGTAGCAGTGTTAGTGTTTGCGGTTATTTCTGCCTTGGCGAGTGGTGGATTTAACGCAGTGTTAAAGACGGCTTCACGCAGTGAGGCGCAAATGACACGGTTGGCTGAGCTGCAAAAAGCGATGGTAATTATTGCGCGTGATGTTGAGCAGGCGGTAGAGAGGCCTGTTCGTGATGGCTTTGGTGATACCTTACCACCGTTTATAGGTAGCCAACCAACGAACTTATTGGAGTTTTCACGTACGGGTCGTGGCAATCCTGGACAAGTAGCACGGAGTCATCTTCAGCGCATAGGCTATAGATATGAAGAGGATATACTGTATCGCTTGAGCTGGGCAGTGTTAGATCGCGCCCAAGATACAGAGCCCAATGAATATGAATTGATTAAAGGTATTAACGAAATAGAGATTCGCTACCTTGATAGCAACCGCGAATGGCAAGACCAATGGCCACCGTTACTCACTAGTCCAGGCACGAGTAATGCCTTGCCACATGGAATAGAAATCACGCTTGATATTGAAGGTTTAGGTTCCGTGCCACGCATCTTCCGCATCCGAGGCTTTTCGTGAATAGCGGGCATAAGCAAAAAGGGGTTGCGTTGATTACCGCGTTGATTTTTACTGCTTTGGTGACGACCTTCGCAGTGTCTATTGCCGCACAGCAACAAATCGATATTCGCCGTACCGGCAATATTTTCAGTAATGATCGAAGTTATCTGCTGGCGTTGAGTATAGAAGATTGGGCGCGTGATGTTTTGAAAAAAGATATTGTGGATGCTGCCGGTACGCCAATTGATTATCTGGGAGAAGACTGGAATGTTTCCTTGCCACCAATACAGCTAGAAGGTGCAACAGTAACGGGTAAAGTGACGGATCTGCAAGGGTTGATCAATGTGAATGCCTTGGTCGAGGCCGGTGGTGCTCCGGTTCCTACGCAGGTTAGGCGTTTTAAACGTTTATTAGATTTGTTTGATTTTAATGAGGACTTGAGTGACGCGCTTATCGATTGGATCGATCCTGATACGGCGACCACTATTCCGTTTGGTGCGGAGGATTCTTATTACCTCAGTCTGGAACCCTCATACCGTGCAGCCAATGCCTCCATGGTGAGTATTAGTGAATTACGCTTAGTGCAAGGTTTTGATCAAGAAATTTATGAGACGCTGCAACCTTTTTTAACGGCTCTGCCGTTACCAACTACGCCTGCACCAACGCCGTCTCCTGCGCCTTCTACTCCACCACCAACGCCAACGCCAACGCCTACTCCTTCACCAACAACAGGGGGCGGTCTTAACGTTAACACGGCCCCACTTGAGGTTTTACAGGTGCTTGTAGCACCTAGTCTGGATATTTCTGAGGCTGAATCGGTAAGAAATAATGGTGATAGTACGGACGGTTTTCAGACTGTCGCAGAATTTTTAGCAGACCCTAACATAGCGTCTCGTACCATAGACCCTGATTTTAATGGCGCGGTGACCAGTGAACATTTCCTTATAGAAGGAACAGCAGTTTTAGCGGATGCGCGGATGCGATTGTTCAGCATTGTGCGACGTGATAATGGAAGTGGTAATCTTACGGTATTAATGCGCGGGCAAGGTAGTTACTAATGGCGACTCTATTTTTACACCTAAATGCCGAACGTCGAGATGAAGCCGAATGGCTGCATCTTGATGAGAGTATTGCTATGGCGTCGGTGCGTCACGGTCCGCTATCGCTAGCAGCTAATGACGCTAAAGGCGCGCGCGTTATCGTATTCCTGCCGGGTGCCGACATTACCCTGGCTGATGCGGTAGTGCCGACGCGCAACGCACAGCGTATTGCAGCGGCATTGCCTTATTTGCTTGAAGAAAAGTTTGCCAGTGATGTTGAGGATTTGCATTTTGCCTTTAGCAAGCCAGCGTTAGATAACAGCGTTAACGTAGCGGTCATTGCCCGCGATGCGCTTGACGACTGGTTGCAGCGTTTAGCAAAAGTCGGTATTCGGCCGCACGTTATGGTGCCGGATATCTGCGCGGTACCCGACTTAGAAGATACGTGGTCGATTGTTGATGGTGCCGATAGTGTTCTTTTGCGTATGAGCTCAAATAGTGGTTTGGCGAGTGATCGGGCGAGTGTTGTTGATACGTTGCGTTTGAGCTTAGCGCTAATGGCGGAAACGCCACCGGCCCACATTGTTTATTATCGCAGTGTTGATGACGAGCTTGATCCTCTCGATTTTGGTGATTTGGCGCCAGAAGTTGATAGTGAGTTATTGCAAGGACACCGACTTAATTTGTTGGCGAAGCACTATCACGCGGATACTGCTATTGATCTGTTGCAGGGTGAGTATGGTCGACGTGAGCAGCTTAGTAAAAACTTGCGACCGTGGCGGGCGACGGCAGTTATCGCTGCAATATGTTTGGTGTTATTTTCCGGACTCAAAGCATTTGATTACGTTGATTTAAAAAGAGGGCAAGAACAACTTACTATGCAAGTTGATGCAGTGTATAAGCGAATATTTCCGCAAGCAACTGGTGTAGCGAGTAAAGAGCGCGTCCAGAGCCTGCTCAAGAAACTGGGCAGCTCCAAGACGAGTAATGCGGGATTTCTCGAATTGCTTGATAAGGTGGCTGATGGTTTAAAGAAAACTGATAAACTTGAAATCACCCGTATTGATTATAGGAATAATGCACTTAATCTTGCTTTGATCTTGGGTGATTTACAAAGTCTTGATAATTTAAAAACGCGTTTAGCTGAAGACGCAAGTTTATCTATCGAAATTCAGTCTGCAAGCTCGCGCAATGACAAGGTCGAAGCACGGCTAAAAATTAAAGGTGAGCAGTAATGACTCAATGGTGGGCAGGCCTGAACCAGCGTGAGCGCCGCATACTGATTATTGGCGCAATCGTTGTGTCGATAGCCTTGATTTACTTATTGCTGGTTGAACCCTTTGTTACACAAGTTAAGGAACTTGATGCATCCGTTAGCGAACAAACTGAATTATTGCAATGGATGCAAGTGAGCGAACAACAAGTTGCGATGTCTCGCGCGAAGACTGGGTCTGGTAAAAGTGTAGCCGCTGGCGGCGGTTCCTTGTTGGCGCTGGTTGACCAAACAGCCAAACGCAGTAAGTTGGGCGATGCGATCAAACGCGTGGAGCCGGAAGGCGGGCAAGGTGTTCGCCTCTGGTTAGAGCAAGCCTCTTTTGATAATATTTTGCTTTGGTTGGCTAAAATCAAGCAAAGCGATGGTGTTGAGGTGAGCCGTATTAGTATTGAGCAACCTGACAGCCCTGGCATTGTTAATGCGCGTGTTTCACTGCAGCGAGGCGGCCAGTGAAACGGGTTATAAAGTTCGGCATTTTTACGTTAGTGGCTTACGTTATATTTTTATTTGTTACGTTCCCCGCAGCACGTGCTTATCACTATGTTTCTGATCGATTTCCACCGACGATAAAGCTCTATGGTTTGAAGGGGTCTGTGTGGTCAGGCAAGGCCGAGTTAATTATTTTGGCATCACAACACTACCGTAACGCGAGTTGGAAATTTCAGCCTAAATCATTATTCTCTGGTGAGGCATTGTTTTATTTGGACCTTGATAACGGTCAAAGCCAGATAAAAGGTAATGTGGGTATTAATATCGCTAAGAGTCTGGTGTTAAAAGATCTCGTCTTGCAACAAGAACTTGTTGATCTTCAGGCTTTAGCTCAGACCTCAGCAATCGTGGGTGGAAAAATTAGTGGCCGTGTAGAAAGTTTGGTGCTGAGCCAAGTCAATATCACTGAGGCTGATGCACATTTTGTGCTGCGAGATGTTGCGCTACTATTGCCTCGTCGTACCGAATGGGGCGACTTTAAGATTGACATTGAAAAATCTGATACGGACACTCTCGCTAAAATTGCTGATCAAGGTGGTCCCTTATTGGCGAAAGGATCAATCACTGTTAGCGAGAGCAATGAATACAATGTTGATTTATCGGTGCAAGCGGCTAGTGGTGCATCGAATGATTTAATACGAGGGATTGATCTATTTGGTAGGCCGGGTAATGATGGTAATGTTCATTTAAATTACAAAGGGAGTTTAAGCGAGTTATTAGGCGCTAAAGCCGTGGTCAAACCTGCTGCTAACGATAAACCTGCGTAACTTATTTTTTAAACTAGGTGCGCGCTGCTTACATTTCGAATGTCTTCCTCTGATTCTATAATCAAACGCCTCTACTTGGCTATTGACCAGTTTAGTGAATTCTGCGGACGAGCAGTGTCCTGGCTGGTGCTAGCCATGACACTGTTAATTGCCTATGACGTGATCATGCGTTATTTTTTTCAAAATGGCTCGGTTGCGTTGCAGGAGCTTGAGTGGCATTTATTCGCAGTGATCTTCCTGTTTGGCTCTGCTTATACGCTTAAACACCAAGACCATGTTTGTGTCGATATTTTCGCTCAACGTCACTGGATGACACGAAAAGTTCACGCGTGGATCTATTTATTGTGCACTTTATTTTTCTTATTACCTTTTTGCATAGTCATTATTGTTAGCAGTTGGGATTATGTTGCCAACTCGTATAATATTTTGCCCGCTGGTGAACGTTCTCCAGACCCAGGTGGATTGCCCTATCGCTATTTACTTAAAGCGGCCATACCTACTGCATTTTTCCTGTTATTTATTCAAGGGTTGAGTTTGGCCTTGCGTAGTTATGCTGTGCTTCGAGGCGACATGTCAGCCTTGCCTGATCCAAAGCATGGCGAAGGCGTGTAATGGAAGTTTGGGCACTAGTCATGTTTGCTGTTGCAATATTGCTGTTTATGCTCGGCTATCCTGTTGCCTTTACTCTTGGCGCTGTGTCGATGTTATTCGGTGGGATATTCTTAGGGCTGGATTTTTTTAATCTTTTGCCTCTGCGTATCTGGGGCATCATGACCAACTTCACTTTGCTTGCTGTGCCCTTGTTTGTGTTTATGGGCATACTGCTTGAAAAGTCAGGTATCGCTGAAGAGTTATTAGAAACCATGGGGGCTTTGTTTGGTGGTTTGCGTGGTGGTATGGCTATCTCAATCATTATCGTCGGCACTTTATTAGCAGCGACAACCGGTGTGGTCGGCGCAACGGTTGTCACGATGACGGTTATCGCGTTACCCGCTTTGCTAAAGAATGGCTACCAACCCGAGTTAGCAAGTGGCACCATTGCGGCGGCGGGCACCTTAGGCCAAATTATTCCGCCGAGCATTGTATTGATATTGCTCGGAGATGTGATGGGTGTGCCCGTTGGCCAATTGTTTATGAGCGCCGTGGTGCCAGGCTTGATATTGGTTTTGTGTTTTATTTTGTATATCGTCTTTCTTGGTCGTTGGCGTCCTGCTGAATTACCCGATCGCTCTATAGAATCTCAGAATATTTCTATAGCACGCGCCTTAAAAGGTATGATGCCACCCTTAATACTCGTTATTGCGGTGCTAGGTTCAATTTTCTTTGGTGTTGCGACCCCCACTGAGTCGGCAGCACTGGGTGCTGTAGGCGCCTTGTTATTAGCGTTTGTTAAGCGTCGTCTAAGCTTGGATATGATTAAGCAGGCCACTACTCACACGACTCGTTTGACTAGTATGGTGTTTATGATTCTCATCGGCGCAACGGCTTTTGGTTTGGTATTTAGAGGCTTGGGTGGTGATTATCTGGTAGAAAATTTGTTAACGCAATTGCCCGGTGGTGTGAACGCGTTTATTGCGCTGAGCATGCTCATGATATTTGTGTTGGGTTTCTTTTTAGACTTTCTAGAGATTTGTTTTATTGTTGTACCCATTCTGGCTCCGATAGCAGAGTTACTCGGTATTAATATGCTCTGGTATGGCGTTTTAATTGCGATGAATTTGCAAACCTCATTTCTCACCCCTCCTTTTGGTTTTTCCTTGTTTTATTTAAAGGCAGCGGCGACGGTTCCAATACGCATCGGACAAATCTATAAAGGGGTTATGCCCTTTGTTATTTTGCAAATATTTACACTTGCTTTACTCTTTATTTTTCCTGATTTAGTTTTGTGGTTGCCTGATTTGATGGATCGGGTGCAAGCACCATAACAATGAAAAAACTACAGACGTCGATTGATTGTATCGAGCTGGGTTTTCTTCAAGGTGTGCTGGAGTCTGAAGGTGTTCATTGCGTCATTAAGAACGAGTTTCTCAGTGGCGCTTCAGGTGAATTACCTATTAATGAGACGTGGCCCGAGATATGGGTGGCAGACGATGAGTGGGGGCGAGGCAAGGAGATTTTGGCAGGCATGCTGCTGGACGCTGGCACTGAATCTTGGCGGTGCGATCAATGTGGTGAATTAATGGAGCCGCAATTTTCTGTATGTTGGCGCTGTGTAGAAGACGTAAAGTCAGACTAAATAGAAATCAGACAGCGAGCTGATAGGCCATGGCCCTGAGCCCATCATCGTGATCCATTAAGGTCTGTAATGCAGACGTCAATTGATACTCGGTGATATCAAGATAACTGAGTACGGTTTCGGGTAGCTCTGTTGAATCAGCATCCCCCATGCCATGGCGTTTTAGCATGCGATCGGCAAGTAAGACGATGCCAGAAAAGACGGAATGAGGTCCTTGGTAATCTTCGTTATGGTGTTGCTCGATGGCAACAATCACTTCTTCAGGAAGGCGCCAGGTCTTCATCAGCCATGCACCGATATCGCCATGATGTGCGCCGAGCGTACTTAATTCGATTTCTTGGATAGGGGTATCAGGATTTTGCGCCATCATTTTACCTAAGATTAGATACTCATCTTTAAATAAGTGGCCAAGTAGCACGTGGCCAAAATTGTGTAGCAAGCCTGAAAGATACGCGAGCCCAGAGGGTGGACGAATCACTTCTGGTAAAAGATTACTGATTGATTGACACAAAGCCGCGCTGTAGACAGCGTGACGCCAAAAATCATCGACAGTCGTCGCCCCACCTTTAGGTAAGCGAAAGGGTCTGGCGGTCGCAATGCCCAAGGCGAGACTCATGACCATGTCGTAACCGAGGACGCGTGTAATAGCGGTGTTGACCGAATCGACTTTACCGCGATAGCCAAAAAAAGGTGATGAAGCATAACGCATGACCTGTGCTGCCAAGCTTGGATCGAGCTCGACGGCATCAGACAGTTCTTTAATGCCAGGCGTGGTTTTAGCCCGTAGCTGAAAAATCTTTTGCGCCATGGCAGGCATAGCCGGTAATTTTTTCGTACGCTCAATTTTTGCCTTCAAGTCAAGCAAAGGTGAGTTCGGGTCGGGTGGAGTGAGTAGGCGCTCTTTAATCGACGGCGCAACATCAGGTTCAGCCGATAGGCGTTTGGCAAATTCATACTTACGAAATAGTTGGCGAAAGCTTTTTTTGTCTATTTGAATGAGATGACGACGATCACCGGCGAGCATATAGCATTGTTCAAGGATGGCGAACTGAGTTTCTAGAACGCAACGTATGCCGTAAGCAGCGCCGAGCGGAGGTAGAAAGCGTGGAACGCAATCGGCAAAGAGCTGGCTAATTGATTTGTCGTCCAGGTGTTTGAATGGGCGGCGCAGTAATTGTTGAACACCGCGTAAATTTAGCTCTCGATTGGCTGGAATGACGACCATAAGCTGACCGCTGCTGTCGCCAATTAAACAGCTTTGGAGTAATTGTTCTGGTGGTATGCCAGCGCGTAAGGCGGCGTCGGCAGCATCGGCAAAGGGCTCGACTTCAAGTACGCGATAAGTGACTTTTTGGTCATCAAGATGACGAATAATGGTGTTGGCGACAGGCATGTATCGATAGTGCTCCGAAATAGATCGACTTATAGGGTGTATATCGACATTTTTAGCGCTTGGATGAGAATATAGAAAACAAAGTGTGAATCGCATCACAGGCTGATTAGTGTTGCCACGAGACAATAAAAAAATGGGTCTCGATTTATATCGAGACTTGTTAAGAGGCTTAGGCTAAAAGCGGAGTTTTAGTTAAAGCGTATTGTTAGTGAACAGAGATTTCCTCGTCACCGACAACAAAGGCATTTTTACCGATTTCACGTTTCTTAATGTCAGTGTTACGAGTGATGAGTGTAGACAAAGTCGTCTTGCGGGTCATCTTACGATAGCGTTTGTTTTCAGAACCCTTGAACTGGTTCTTCTAATATAAAGATTAGATTTATGGCGAATTCCAGGGGTTTACTCATTAATATTATTAACAATTTATCCAAAAATGCATATAAACGCCTAAATTTTTCTATGCTAAAAACGTATATTTTCGCTATGTTTGGCTTCTGAGCTAAAAAAACCAAACTTCAACCCTCTACAACAATCCTGTTGAGTTGACTGAAGTCTGGTACAAAACTTAGTTGGGGCGTTTAAACTCCAAAATTTCGGCCATATTGTGCTTAATTTCCCGTGTTTCGCAGGTTTTAATCAACAGTTCAAGACCGTATAACAGCCCTCGTTCGCCGTAAACCGAATCCCACATCATGTTGTGTACACGTAGGCATGATTCCATGGGGCTACTGCTGCGCTCGCGTTCTTTATCGATGCGCCATTGCAGCTTGCCCATGCGATCACGTGATTTATCGCCAAGTTCAGACATGAACTGATCGATTTCGCCCTGGCGCTTGGCTTCAAATGCGTCGGGGTTTTCTTCGAATAGCTGCATCCAGGTATCGAAGTCGAAACGATCTTGTGGGTTACTGCTCATGAAACTGTCCTCGGTTTATTGAGATTTACTGGGTATAGAGCAATAACAGGGCCAACAAGGTAAAGCATTGATTATTATAGCTATTTTTGTATTGTTCGGTGTGAGGGAAGAGTGATTTGTAAAGTAAACCGACAGTAGACAAATCGGCTAAGTGCTCTAGAATAAAGGTGAGCAAGGCCTGGTAATAGAGAGATAATAATCGTTATGAATATGATATGGAACTGATTACCGATGCGCATCATAGCCGCAGATTAGGCCGTGATAGACGTGCTAAACCATCGATATTGCATTTTAACGCGAAATCATTACATGGGCGTCGTCATCGACCAAGGCGCGTAATGGAGCGCTATCTTTATGGTCGAGTCGGCTATTTTACTGATATCTACCAACGTGAAGTCGGCTTGTTAAGTGTGTTATTGGTGTTATTGAGTTGCGCGGATGCCTTTCTGACTCTGCAAGTGCTACAGCTCGGTGCCATTGAGATGAATCCTTTGATGGATGGTTTGATTCAGCACAGCAGCCAAAATTTCGTTGGCCTTAAGGTCGCCTTAACCGCTTTGTCTGCCTTACTGTTTGTTCGTTACTCGAATTTCCGTATTATCGGCAGAATAAAAGTGATTAATATTATGCGAGCTATTTGTGTTAGCTATGGTGTCTTAGTTGTTTATGAGCTATTTTTATTAAACGCCCTATTATCGCACTAGAGCTTATGTGCCCCTGCTTTTTGTAGGCTTTCTATTACGGCGCCATTGTTTTCTCTAATGGCGATCATCCACACTGTCCATCCACTACTGTTTTTAATCGCCACATCAGCGCCCGCCTCAAGCAGAACGTCGACGATCTCGGCTTCATTTTTTACGGTTGCCCACTGAAGTGCAGTCCAAAAGTCTTTATTTGTCGCATTAACGTCAGCACCTGCTGCTAGCAGCGATTCAACCATGGGTTTGTGTCCTTTTTCAACGGCGCGCATGAGGGCTGTCCAGCTTGATTCATCTTTAGCGTTTACATTGGCGCCTTTTGCAATCAGCAGCTCACCAAGTTCAACATTGCCTAAACGTGCGGCATGCATGAGTGCGGTCCACCCGTACTTATTGCGCTCGTCTACAGGGGTACCATTTTCCAACAGTGTTTTGACTGCATCGCTATTGCCGTCGACGACACTATCCATCAATGGAGCGTTACCATCACAGCTGGTTAGCAAGGCACCGCATAGTAGAATGACGGTGAGCTTTATGCGCAGTAAATTATTTTTAGTCATAAGTCTATTTTAACAATACTCGAGTGAATTGGCATGGCTTTAATGAAGCGGTTACCATTAGCTGATTATTTTTCGATATTCGAGGCTTAACGCATGACAAAGTTCACTTGTCCCTCTTGTCAGCAAGAGAGTATCCCACTGAAAGACAAGTACGCGATGGGTTATTGGATGACGCGACGCTGCTCAAAGTGTGACAGCTTGATAGCTAACCATGCGGTACTCCTTGGTGTTTTAAGTTTTGCCTATTTGTGGAACCTGCTGTTTTTTATTGGTTTAGCACAGTTTAATGAAAGCGGGCATTATTTCGGCTACATGCTAGTAATTTGGGTCATTCTCGATATTATCAATGTCAAGTATGTGCCATTAATGGTTATTCGTGGTCAATGACGGTTAAATACCAAGGCCAAGTAACGGACTAATTATGGCGAAGATTCTTGGTGTGGGCAATGTGACACTTGATATCGTCAACATTGTTGAGTGCTATCCACAAGAAGACAGCGAGCAGCGTGCCGCATCACAGCGTATCTGTCGCGGCGGGAATACAGCCAACACCTTAGTGGTGTTAAGCCAACTTGGTCATCAGTGCAGCTGGGCGGGCGTGTTAGCGGATGAGCCTGATGCAAAACGTATTTGTGCGGACTTTGATCATTATCATATTGATTATTCGCCTGCTTTTCATGTCACCAATGGCAAGGTCCCTACTTCTTACATTACCAGTAACCAGCGCAATGGTTCGCGCACGATTGTTCATGTACGTGATTTACCGGAATACTCAGCGACTTACTTTAGCGAGTTAGCATTGTGTGATTACGATTGGTTGCATTTTGAAGGTCGCAATGTTGTTGAAGTGAAGAAGATGCTGGAATACGTCGATATCATGTATCCGGCTATACCTATATCATTGGAAGTAGAAAAGCAGCGTGATGGTATAGAGCAACTTTTTAATTACCCCGACATACTCATTTTTTCACGTGCCTACGTTGAGCAATGTGGCTATTTTGAAGCGACCCCGTTTCTCATGGAGATGCGTAAGCTCTACCAAGCGAATCATATGGTTTGCGCATGGGGAGATCAGGGTGCCTATGCCATAGATGAAGAAGGTAATAGCATTCATTCGCCGGCGCACCCGGTATCACAGATTGTAGAAACCTTAGGCGCAGGTGATACTTTCAATGCGGCACTCATCAACGCGTATATTCAAGGTGAACCATTGGATGCCGCGCTTTACCAAGCGTGCGAATTGGCTGCCTATAAATGTGGAATAAATAGTTTTGAATTTGTTTTGAATAGCGGAAAAGCGCAGGATAAATCGTGATTCATATTTATGATAAAAAAGGCTTTCAGCCACTTATTACACTTGATAGAAGTAGGCTTGTTGGCGCTGACCTCAGTGGTCAGCAGCTCAATGAAGCCAATTTAGTGGAGCATGATTTAAGCGAAGCAAACTTACAAAATACCAGCTTAGTTCACGCAGATTTTCGCATTGCTAAATTAATCAATACCGATTTTCGTGGTGCAGACTTAACGGGTGCCGATTTTAGTAATGCGATACTAGACGGAGCAAAGCTCCAGGGCGCGAAACTCACGAGCGCCAAATTTTTTCATGTTGATTTGGCAAAGTTAGATCTGATTGATGTTGACCTGAGCCAGGTGCAAGTGTTGGTTTAGGTGAGAAAATTTTAAGAGAGAAGACTGAATTCAGGTTAGAAGTCTAGATACAGGAACTTGTTTCTGACGAGGGTTCTTGATAAACAGGAAGTTCATTTAGGCTATGATTTTTTCCAATGTGTCTTGAAATTCAGTTCCCTAAACATTTGAAAATTATTGATACAGCGAATGTTGAAATATTTGCATATATCCGGCACTTTACGATTTGCGCCCTGCTTAGAAGGTTTTGAAACCTCCGTTGTCACTACACAGCGTTTTTCTGCATCTTTAAGCGCATAAGAAATCAGGAAGGGGTCTCGGCCAATTTTCAGTAATTCATCATCAGTTGGATTAGGCAAATATCCGTCGTAGGTTACTCTGGCAACTAAATCTTGCTCAGCATCCTCATCGAGTAACAGCGCATTTTTGACCTCGATCTGCTCTGCCCACTCGGCGAGAGGGTCTTTGTTTCCATCACTGTCTTTGGTGTCTGAAAACTCCTCATAAACCTCAATGGGTATTTTTATGTCCCCTGCGTGCCCTTTAAAGACCAACCATTCCCAAAACTCCGGAACACCGTCAATCTGGTAGTAATCGCGTTTTGCATCAATGAGTGTGTTGGCATCAAGCAGGTACAACAATCTCAATATCCTTATGCTGGCTGGTGATCGCTAAAGATGTTGTGCACTTTAAGCGGTCGCATACCCAATAGCATCCCGGCTTTTGTCGTGCTTAGCGCGCCGGAATAGGTGAAGCGCTGAACCAAATTGACCAATGCCCCGAGATTGTGACGTTTGACGACATAGAAATTTGGTCCACTGTCTTTTGTCTGGTTTTTGGCTCTATTTATATCACGCTGTTCTCTCCATTGCTGGTGGTAATGGTCACGTAACTTTTCCCATAGTGCTTTATCAATATTACCTGTTCGGAAAAGCCGATAAGCGACATGCGAACGGCTGACTTTGTTTGCGAATGCGTAGGTACGGATTTCTTCGCTGATCGTTTCAAACTCTAAACTGGAAGGCTTAAAGTTTTTGAATTCATCGGAGGGCAACAGATATTCGCTGGCAACATCATTACAAAATTTTTCTATTTGTTTTTCAGCATGAGCACCGCTAACACCTGTTTGGCCTAAAACGATATGTGCCATTTCGTGCAATAAAGTAAACGCCCATGCAGACTTGGCATCACGATTATTGATAATAATAAAGGGTGCCACTTCGTCGGACAGCGCAAAGCCTCTAAATGCGGTAACGTCGATATTGGTATGATGAGAGCCTAAATTGCCTTGCAACAGAACAAACACTCCGGCCTGCTCTGCACGCTGGCGTAATATCTTAAAGGCATTTTCATATTTGGTTTGTGCGCGAAATTCAGCGAGATCAAGATTGAGAACTTCCTGCAGAGTTTGGGTTATAGACTCTACGCCCTCTCTAAGAGTGTTTTTCCCCACAAATGTGAGTGCAGTACCTTCGTCTTCCTCTACAAGAGTTTCTCGAATAAGGCTTTGACGCGCCTTAACGTCTCGAATCATCATATCCACATAAGCATTCTGTTGACCTTCAAAATGATCGGGCAGAGTACGGAAATCCTCACCGCGATCACCGATAAGTGGCGGTCGATCAAGGTAGAACGTCAGCAGCGGGCGGCGGTAAGTTTTAGCCATCTTAACGAGCATTGCTCGGGTAGGTGCCGACATACCTTTTTCATAGGCGAGCAACTTGTCTGCCGCGCTGGATTTTGCGCTATCCCTTATCTGCAATTTCTTGGCGGCCTCTTCTAGAGGTAGTTCGGCGGTTTCACGCGCCCAAACTAATATCAAATGGTTGATGTTTGGCATAACAGACTGATCACTAGCTTTAAAAATTAACCCACACTATTTGTATATCGCATAGATTCCTTGGCCGAAAAAGGCTTATAGCCGTAATAAAGCCACGTCTTATCTGCAGTATTTTAACCTCAATTCAGTGCATTTAGGTAGAATAACCAACGGGATTTAAGATACAAGACTCGATTGATTCTGTACCGCATGAATAAAAAAGAATAAAGGGGTCAGCTTAGACTCAACTTTCAAGTGCAACAGAATACTGCAAGATGAAAGGAATAAATAGATGCGACCATTTAAGTACACAGACAATAAGGGGGCGGACGGACGCCTTTTATTCTCCAATCCTATTATCCCTACATTTTTATAGCAAATATCCTACAGACAAACATTGTTAGGTTCACTATAGTCGCCCAAACTGCACAACACCCCCGCTTAAGCCCATTTAAGGACAACTACACACTTCCAACGCAAAGCACACGCGTTCGGAATAGTGTTACATACGCCATGGCCATGTTTCCCACATACACCCTGAAAATGGAAAAATTATTACGCTACAAAAGCGGCTTTTCCTGCTGGCTGTTTGCCGGGCAATTCTACCGCCCCTCGTATTGGCTCATACTCAAGCGAGAAGGCTTCAGCGGTCGACTCAGCGGCGGTAGTTCAGAAATTCATTATCTCACGAGCCGGATGGAAGATACCGAGCTATATGGCCTCTATACTCTGCACCACAGCGGCCCGCAATTATTTCCGCTGCGCAATCTACGCGGCCAAGTCAATCAACTCCTTCTCTCAGGTCGCATCCAAGCCTTTCAGATGCATTCTGATTATTTCTTTCGCCTTGGCAACCCTGATGACCCACTGTTAAGTCTCCCCAGTCACCGACTCCATTCAGGTGATCCCATAGTCACCCAACGTAATGCCCTGGCAGAAACCCTAGGGCTGGATATTGTCGCCCGCTGGTACCATAAAGACCAAGGCGACCGCATCCACCACGATTTGGGTCATCTCCATCAGGCACTGCTTGAGGCTTACGATGTGGGGGCTGAGCTAGTCAATACCGTGTTTGATGCCGTGCAGAGCC
>NVRQ02000069.1 GCA_002400905.2 Gammaproteobacteria bacterium
CAATAAAATATGGATATATCTTTTACTATTAGGAGAAAAACTAATGAACAAAACGACTACTTTAGCTTTAGCCATTGTTGCTGCAATTAGCACCACTGTACAAGCGGAACCCACTCGTGTCATCGTCACTATTGAGAACCTTGCCCCTGCGAATGGAACACTTCATACCCCACATTGGGTGGGTTTTCACGATGGTACTTTTGACACTTATAATGGTGGCACCCCTGCAAGCACATTGCCTATTCTAGGTAGCGTCGCAATAGAAAGGTTAGCTGAAGATGGCAATAATGAGCCACTAGCAAACGATTTTTCTAGTTTAGTAAGCGAAGGCGTACAAGCCACCATCCCTGGCCCTAATGGTCCACTGGCGCCGGGCGAAATCACATCGCAAAGTTTTGTGCTTGATTCAAACAGTCTGAGCCAGCGATTTTTTAGCTATGCATCGATGCTATTACCTAGCAATGATTTTTGGTATGCCAATGGCAACCCTCAAACGCATCCTATCTTTGATGAAAGTGGCGCCTTTATCGCTCAAGATTTTTTTGTCACTCAAAACGATGTCTTGGATGCCGGCACTGAGATTAATGACGAAATACCTGAAAATACCGCATTCTTAGGCCAACAAGTAGCCAATACCGGGGTTGATGAAAACGGTGTCATTCTCGACTTTGGTGATGCCAGCGGTTTAGTTGCCTTTCGCCAACCTGAAGACGGCGGCAATATTCTAGCTGACCCACGCTTTAACATGGCGGACTTCTCAGTAGAAGGCTACCCTCTTGTTAAAATCAGCTTTTCTACAGCACCTGCTATAACAGACAACCTTAGGTTTAAAGCCAGGCTTAACGGTGAACAAGAAGTACCAACGGTACATACGCGAGCATCAGGAAAGGCAAAGTTTCAACTCAAAAATAATGGCGAGAGCTTAAACTTTGCCAGTTTTTTCCGTGGGCTACGTAATATCACCATGGCACATTTACACATAGGCCCGGCCGGCGTTAATGGTCCTGTGGTCGCTTCTTTATTACCCGCTAATTTCAACCCACACAGCCGAAAAGCTCGACGTGCAAACTTCTATATCAGTGGCAACTTAACTAGCAGCGATTTGGTAGGACCGTTAACAGGACAGCCATTGGATGCACTCATCGCTGAGATACAGGCGGGTAATGTGTATATCAATATACATACTAAGCAAAACCCAAGTGGAGAAATCCGCGGTCAGCTATAAATGACACAACATAGCCATTAGGCTAAACCAGCAAAACCGTTGCTTGATTGTTAAAAATCAAGCAACGGATCTCAAATTAAAAGTTTACGAAACACTGAGCTAGCGCTCTATCCAGATGATAATTACGAGTTCAGTTTTGTCTTCAACAACTCATTGACCATCGCAGGGTTCGCTTTACCCTTGCTCGCCTTCATGACCTGGCCAACGAAGAATCCAAACAACTGCTCTTTACCGCTTTTGTAGGCTTCAACCTGGCCGGTATTATTGGCCATCACTTCATCTACAATGGCTTCTATTGCGCCGGTGTCGGTGACTTGCTTTAGGCCTTTGGCTTCCACTATCGTGTCAACGTCGCCTTCACCTGCCCACATCGCTTCGAATACCGTCTTGGCTATCTTGCCTGAGATGGTGTTGTCGGTAATTCGATTTAACATGCCACCGAGCATCTCTGCACTGACTGGGCTCTCGGCGAGGTCTTTATTGTCTTTATTCAAGAATGCCGAAAAATCACCCATGACCCAGTTGGCTGCAAGCTTAGACTCCTTGCACACGATGACAACGGCTTCATAATAATCAGCCAAGGGGCGGCTGTCGGTCAATATGGTCGCGTCATAATCAGATAAAATATAATCACTGACAAAACGTGCGCGCTTTACATCGGGTAATTCAGGCAGTGTTTTGCGCACACCTTCTATAAAACTTTGCTCTAACTCAACCGGCAATAAATCGGGATCAGGGAAGTAACGATAATCGTTGGCTTCTTCTTTTGAGCGCATGGAACGCGTTTCGTCTTTATCCGAGTCATACAAGCGAGTTTCTTGTACGACTTTTTCGCCACTTTCTAAGACGTCTACCTGGCGCTCGATTTCATAGTTAATGGCTTTTTCCATAAAACGAAATGAGTTAAGGTTTTTAATCTCTGCACGGGTGCCATATTCTTTTTGGCCCTTAGGTCGCATTGACACATTGGCATCACAACGGAACGAGCCTTCTTGCATATTGCCATCGCAGATTTCAAGGTAAAGCAATAATGCATGCAATTTTTTTGCGTAGGCCACCGCTTCTTTAGCCGAACGTATATCGGGTTCGGTAACAATTTCAATCAAGGGTGTGCCTGCGCGATTAAGATCGATGCCACTGTGCTCTGCAAAACCTTCGTGCATCGATTTTCCGGCATCTTCTTCAAGATGGGCGCGAGTGATTCCAACCGTCTTGGTGGTGCCGTCTTCTTGCACGACGTTAATTTCGCCTTTACCAACGATCGGCAATTCAAACTGGCTAATCTGATAGCCTTTGGGCAGGTCAGGGTAAAAATAATTTTTACGGGCGAAGACTGAACGCATTCCGATTTCTGCATCAATGGCTAAGCCAAACTTAACGGCCATGCGCACGGCTTCTTTATTGAGCACAGGAAGTTGCCCTGGAAAACCTAAGTCAACCAAACAAGCTTGGCTATTAGGCGCTGCGCCATAGGCAGTTGCTGCGCCTGAGAAAATTTTACTCCTTGTAGAAAGCTGGGCATGTGTTTCTAACCCTATGACGACTTCCCATTCCATAATCACTAACCTCGAAAAATTTAGATTGGAAAAAATGAAGATTTTGGTTTCGCAGCAAGGCGCCTCGAAGCACAGCACCGCAACGTACACGAAGTACGTGAGGATGCGAGCATCGAAGTAACGCTGCTACGGAGGTAAAAGATCATTTTTTATGCGTAACCCGACGGGGCTTGCTTATGAAAGTCGGTCGCCAGTTGAAACTGATGCGCAACATTTAATAACAGCGCTTCGTCAAAATAATTACCAATCAATTGCAAACCAACAGGTAAGCCATGATCAAAACCTGCTGGAATCGACATGCCGGGCAAGCCGGCCAAATTAACTGCGCCAGTATACAAATCGGATAGGTACATGGATACCGGGTCATCGGTCTTTTCACCAATTTTAAAGGCTGGGCTGGGCGCAGTGGGCCCCATGATGACATCAACTTGTTTAAAGGCTTGCTCAAAGTCATCACTAATCAAGCGGCGCATTTTTTGCGCTTTAATATAGTAAGCGTCGTAATAACCGGCAGACAATACATAGGTGCCAATCATGATGCGACGTTTAACTTCTGCACCAAAACCTTCGCTACGTGAATTGACATAAAGCGACTCAAGATCCGTCACGTTGTCACTGCGATAGCCATAACGCACACCATCAAAGCGCGATAAGTTTGATGAACATTCTGCTGGTGCAATCACGTAATAAGTCGGGATAGCTAAGGCGCTATTCGGCAAACTAATTTCTATAATTTTAGCACCAAGTTTTTCATATTCTTTAATCGCTGCTTGAATAATTTCTGCCGTACCGGCTTCCAAACCTTCGCTGAAATATTCTTTTGGCACGCCAATTTTAAGGCCTGACACTGACTCATTTAACGTTGCAGTGTAATCGGGGACGGGACGATCCAGGCTAGTCGAATCACGCGGATCAAAACCTGCCATCACGCCCATCATTAAGGCTGCGTCTCCTGCATTTTGCGTAAACACACCCCCTTGATCAAGGCTTGATGCGAAGGCGATCATGCCGTAGCGGGATACGCGACCATAGGTTGGCTTAATTCCGGTTATGCCGCACAAGGATGCTGGTTGACGGATAGAGCCACCGGTATCGGTACCCGTTGCTGCAGGCACTAAGCGTGCGGCTACCGCTGCGGCTGAACCACCAGATGACCCCCCTGGAACGCAATCAAGATTCCATGGATTTTTGACTGCGCCGTAGTAACTAGTTTCATTCGATGAGCCCATCGCAAATTCGTCCATATTGGTTTTACCCAACATGACCAGGCCGGCATCATTGCAGTTTTCTACCGTGTGCGCGTCATAAGGCGATATGAAATTATCAAGAATTTTTGAACCACACGTCGTTTTAACGCCCTTGGTACAAAAAATATCTTTTTGCGCTATGGGTACACCGGTCAGCAGCCCTGCTTCGCCCGCGGCTATTTTTTGGTCTGCTGCGCGCGCTTGCTCTAATGCGTTATCGCGCGTGATGGTAACAAAGGCATTAAGTTCTGCATTTTTTTCTTCTAGCCTATCTAATAAGCTGGAGGTCAATTCTTCACTAGAAAACTCGCGAGCCTGCAAACCTTTTGCGAGTTCAGCGAGACTTTTATTGTGCATGGGGGCGTCCTAAATAGATTTTTAAAGTATGGCTATTATGAATAAGCGAAGAGTGCGAAATTATTATTCAATGACTTTCGGCACGAGATACAAACCCGCTTCAGTCTCGGGCGCTAGGGCTTGTGCAGCTTCGCGCAAATCGGGCTCACTGACCACATCATCACGTAATCGCTGTACGGCATGAAGTGGATGCGCCATCGGCTCAATGCTCTCGGTATCAACCGCATTCATTTGCTCTACCAAATCCATAATATTGGAAAGTTCTTTGGCATAACCCGGAATATCGCCGTCGGCAATACCTATTCGGGCTAAATGCGCTATCTTTTTTATATCAGAATCTTCAATCGACATGACTACTCTTTCCAGTCTATTTCTAAACGATTTTCACCAAATCACTCAGTATAGTGAATCAGCGCGCCAAGGTAACATAGTTATTACCTTGCCCAAAGCCCTATAACGTTGCTACATTAGGGGTTTTATTTGGGGCGGAGACTCTATTAATATGTTCCGACGACTACGCGGACTGTTTTCCAACGATCTATCTATTGATCTTGGCACAGCAAACACTCTAATTTACGTCCGGGACAAGGGAATTGTACTGGATGAGCCATCGGTCGTTGCCATTCGCTACGACCGTGGGCCTGGCGGCCCTAAAAGCATCGAAGCCGTCGGCACCGAAGCAAAAATGATGATTGGCCGCACGCCTGGCAACATTGTCGCCATTCGCCCACTCAAGGATGGTGTTATTGCCGACTTTACGGTCACTGAAAAGATGCTTCAGTACTTTATCCATAAAGTACACGAAAGCCGCTATCTGCGCCCTAGCCCTCGCGTTCTGATTTGCGTACCTTGTGGCTCCACCCAAGTCGAGCGCCGCGCCATTCGTGAATCAGCAGCCGGGGCCGGTGCGCGCGAGGTATTTCTGATAGAAGAGCCTATGGCTGCTGCGATTGGTGCTGGACTACCGGTTGGCGAGGCTAGCGGTTCGATGGTATTGGATATCGGTGGCGGCACCACTGAAGTCGCGATCATCTCTTTAAACGGTGTGGTCTATTCTGAATCAGTGCGTATTGGTGGTGACCGTTTTGATGAAGCCATTGTTAACTATGTCCGCCGTAACTACGGCACATTGATTGGTGAAGCGACCGCCGAAAAAATTAAACACCAAATCGGTACTGCCTTCCCAGGCAATGAAGTGCTCGAAATGGAAGTCAGAGGCCGTAACCTTGCCGAAGGGGTGCCACGTAGCTTTACACTTAACAGCAATGAAGTGCTGGAAGCTTTACAAGAACCGCTGAGCGGTATTGTTAGCGCCGTCAAAACTGCGCTGGAACAAACACCGCCTGAGCTAGGTGCCGATATCGCTGAGCGAGGCATGGTGTTAACCGGCGGTGGCGCACTATTGCGTGACCTTGACCGGTTATTAATGGAGGAGACCGGTCTGCCCGTTATTATTGCGGATGACCCGTTAACTTGCGTAGCACGCGGTGGCGGCAAGGCACTAGAACTCTTTGATGAACGTGGGGGAGACGTCTTCTGCGTCGAATAACGTGCCACCAGGTCGCTTGTGCCCCAAGGGTTCTTTTCAATACCCCCTTGAGGGGTACACGTGGCCTGACAATGAACGCCGTTAATACCATGAAAATTTTAGTTTCCATTTTTGCATTACTATCAATAACAGGCTACAGCGATACTGTTGAATCAAAAATCCAGAATGACTAGGGAGCGCTCTCAATTACCTGAGTGAGTATGATTCTGAGGCATTTTTTGTGCTGGCAAGGCGCGGTGAGGCGTAAGTGTTGCTCTATTGCAACGAACCGCAACGCCGCCAGCGCGAAAAAGGGCCAGAACCTTGCCGCGAATGGTGATTGAGAACGCCCCCTAAGGCTCCAGAAAGTTGACCACTGCCAGCTGGCCAATTTATTGGCTTCCAGGAACACATACAGGCATCCAGGAAGCACCGAACATAAAACTACCCTGCCTTTACCTCCTGCAAATAGAGATAACACATTAACCCAATTTTCACACACGGTCCGTCCACTAATTTACGCTTGCTGATCGCGCTGACGTTGGCGATTGCGTTAATGGTAACGGACCACCAAAAAGACTATCTCACCGGTCTGCGCACCACTTTGTCTGTCGTGCTCTACCCTATTCAAGCAGCCGTGGATTTACCACGCAGCGGCGGCAACTGGCTTAAAGAAACCTTTTCTTCTCGCCAACAATTACAAGAAGAAAATGCGAGCATGCGCGCGCAAAACCTTTTATTGCAATCGCGCCTACAAAAATATGACTCCTTGCTAGCGGAAAATAATCGGCTACGCGAACTACTCGACTCATCGAGCAAGGTCAATGAAAACGTCCTTATCGCAGAAATCCTCTCGATAGACCTTGAGCCCTTTACCCGCCGTATTGTTATTAATAAAGGTGATGTTGAAGGTGTCTTTTTAGAGCAACCGTTGCTCGATGCAAACGGCGTCTTAGGACAGGTGGTGAGTATTGGCGCGTTCAGCAGCACCGCTATGCTTATTACTGACCCAAGCCACGCACTACCTGTGCAATCGTTGCGTACTGGCGCACGCGCGATTGCCATCGGGGTCGCTACGGACAATCAGCTAAAACTCAATCATATCCCCAATAATGCGGATATTAAAATTGGCGATGTGCTGGTCACTTCTGGCCTGGGTGGCCGCTTTCCGGTCGGCTATCCCGTCGGCACAATCACTGATTTTGTCATCGACCCGAGTCAACCCTTCGCCAAAGTCAGCGCCAAACCCACCGCAGACATCGAGCATGTGCGCGAAGTACTGCTAGTAAGCAATGCACCGCCGACCTTTAATTTCGACGCAACGATAGCAGAACAGCCTGTCGAGCCCGACACCATTAGCACTGAATCTAATAACAGTAATACTGACGGCGAAAGCAGCAATGACGAAGGCAGCGAGCAATGATGGGGCAACGAGGTAGCTTCACCATCATTCTAAGCTTCGCTGCGGCGCTTGCTCTGATGATTATACCGCTACCTTCATGGCTCGTTTGGGCGCGACCCGACTGGCTAGCCCTGGCACTCATTTATTGGTGTATTGCGCTACCTCACCGCGTGGGTATTTTCAGTGGCTTTGTTGTTGGCTTATCCCTGGATGTTATTCGCGGCGGCTTACTTGGCCAATACGCTGCGTCATATGCCGTCATCGCCTTTCTCGCTATCAAGTTACATCGACGACTGCGCAATTTCCCGGTATGGCAACAAGCGCTAACCGTCTTTTTAATTCTTATTTTAGGGCAACTGACTACACTTTGGATCAAAGGCATGATCCATGAGCCAGTGCCAATAATTTATTTTTGGATCCCCTCAATAACAGGATTACTGTTGTGGCCCATCGTATTTTTAGTATTACGCTTTATCCGCCGCAACTTCCACGTACAATAGATTCTTTTTACTATAATAGCTCATGCCATACACTGGCTCATTTAGCGACGACCTAAGAGAAAGCGAACAATTTCGCCACCGCACTATTGTCGCCTTGATTCTCGTGGTGCTAATGGTGTCTGCAATCGTTGCGCGCCTTATTTTTCTGCAAGTTGTTAATCATCATCACTTCACCACTCAAGCCGACCAAAACAGAGTTACGGTGGTGCCGCTAGCACCGACTCGCGGGCTAATATTTGATCGCCGCGGCCGCGTCCTGGCCGAAAACCTGCCTTCTTTTACGCTTGAATTGGTTCCTGAGCGCGTGGTAGACCTTGACGCAACGATTAATGAATTAGGCCGTTATGTCGACATCTCACCGAACAACATTCAGCGCTTTTATGACCAACTACAACGCAAGCGCCGCCATGATTCTATTGCCTTACGTTCACACTTAACCGAAACCGAAGTGGCTCGCTTTGCCGTCAATCAACACCGCTTCCCTGGCGTCGAAATCAACGCACGCTTATTGCGTAGCTACCCTTACGGGTCACTTGCAGTGCATACCATTGGCTATGTCGGCCAGATCAATGAGAGCGAAGCAAAAAAAGTCGATCAAACCAACTACAGTGCGACCAGTTATATTGGCAAAATCGGTATCGAAAAATACTATGAGACTTTATTGCACGGTCAAATCGGCTATCAGCGCGTTGAAACGAATGCGGAAGGACGTGTCATCGCGGTGCTGGATAATACGCCGCCTAAGCCCGGAAAGAATCTACACCTGACCATCGATGTGGAACTGCAACGCATCGCCGAAGCGATACTTGGCGATCAGCGTGGCGCCATCGTTGCGATAGAACCTGCCACAGGCAATCTACTCTCGATGGTCAGCAAACCAAGCTATGACCCAAACCTTTTTGTCCAAGGCATTGACCACGCCACTTATAACGCACTCAATCATTCTGCCGACCACCCTTTGTTCAATCGCATTTTACGTGGCACCTATCCACCAGGCTCGACAATCAAACCGATTATCGCGTTAGCCGCGCTGGAACATAATAAAATTAATGCCGACACCAGCGTGTTTTGCCCGGGCTGGTACTCGTTAGAAGGCGACAATCATCGTTATCGCGATTGGAAGCGCTGGGGCCATGGCCACACCGATATGGAAAAAGCCATTGTCGAATCATGTGACGTCTTTTTTTACGAAATCGCCTATCGCCTTGGCATAGATTCGATGCATGAATACATGACCAAATTTGGTTTCGGCCAGAAAACTAATGTTGACATCAGCGATGAAGTCAGCGGCATCATGCCGTCACGGCAATGGAAACGAGACGCACGTGGACTGCCTTGGTTTCCTGGTGAAACCTTGATAACAGGCATTGGCCAAGGCTTTATGACAGCCACACCCATACAGCTTGCGCGTGCCACAGCTGCGATTGCCAATCGCGGTGCGCTTGTCAACCCGCGTGTTGTGCGTGCCATTAGTGAGAATGGCGAAGAAGCAACAACAATTAATTTAATTGAAACGACTTCAGAATCCATACAATTAAAAAATAGTAAACATTGGAAAAACATAGTCGATTCGATGAAGGCAGTGGTTCATAGTCCAACGGGCACCGCACGCAAAATTGGCGAACACTCTCCATTTAAAATGGCTGGCAAAACGGGTACCGCTCAAGTATTTGGTATTAAACAAGACGAATCTTATGTCAAAGAAGATATTGCCGAACGCCTGCAAGACCATGCGCTATTCATCGGCTTCGCGCCCTTTGATAACCCTCAAATTGCCATCGCTGTCATCGTCGAAAATGGTGGCAGTGGTAGCGGCACTGCGGCGCCAATTGCCTATCAAGTGATGCATCACTACCTAACAACGTTGGCTGACTATGGAACTTAAAGAAGACGCGTTTCGGCGTTGGGGTGAACAGCGCAACGAGTCGTGGCTTGTCCGCCACATGCATCTCGATGTACCACTAACACTTGCCTTAATTGCTCTATCCATAACGGGGCTGGCCACACTCTTTAGCGCAGGCAACCAAGAGCTTGGCCTCGTTTATCGCCAGTTAATACGTGTGGGATTAGCCTTCAGCGCCATGTTGGTTATTGCCCAAATCCCCCCTGATCAGCTTAAACGTTGGTCACCCTGGCTGGCTGGGCTGGGCATCGCGTTACTTATTGCGGTGGAAATAGCAGGCGATGTCGGTAAAGGTGCGCAGCGCTGGCTTGATCTTGGCTTTTTTCGTTTTCAACCATCGGAGATTATGAAACTTGCACTGCCTATGCTTATCGCATGGTATTTAGCCGACCGCAAACTACCCCCTTCGCTCAAACACTTAGCTGCCAGCGCACTATTCATCGCCATTCCCGTCACCTTGATTGTCAAACAACCGGACCTAGGCACCTCAATACTGATCGCCTCTTCTGGCATATTTGTCATTTTTCTCGCCGGGATTTCCTGGCGCTTAATGCTCTTTTTAGGCGCGGTCTTCGCGTCCTGCTTACCACTCGTGTGGCTGAATATGCATGCATATCAAAAAACACGGGTGTTGACGTTTCTTAACCCTGAGAGCGACCCACTCAACTCGGGCTATCACATTATTCAATCAAAAATTGCCATCGGCTCAGGTGGCTTTTATGGCAAGGGGTTTTTACAGGGCTCGCAATCGCACCTTGAATTTCTGCCTGAAAGCTCTACCGACTTTATTTTTGCCGCCTTTGCCGAAGAGCTTGGCCTTGTCGGCGCGCTATTGCTCATCGCCCTCTACTTGTTCATCGTTATCCGCGGCCTTGTCATTGCCACCCAAGCGCAAGATACTTACACAAGACTTTTGGCCGGCAGCCTAACATTAACCTTTTTTGTCTATGTCTTTGTTAATATTGGCATGGTTTCCGGTCTTTTGCCTGTTGTTGGGCTGCCGTTGCCGTTAATGAGTTATGGTGGCACTTCAATGGTAACAATTATGGCGGCCTTTGGTGTATTAATGTCGATTCACACGCATCGAAAAATGATTCGCAATTAGTGAGGACTCAAGTGATAAAAAATATTTCAGCGTTAATGATAAGCACACTGATTTGTTTCAATACCGCGTATGCCGCAGACCTGAATCAGCGTGATGACGTTAAACAGTTCATTGATAAAATGGTCAACGAACACCAATTCGACAAAAAACAATTACAAGGGTGGTTTAGTAAAACTGAATTGCAACCAAAGATAATCGAAGCCATTTCACGCCCTGCAGAAAAAAAACTAAAATGGCATGAATATCGAAAAATATTTGTTAAACCAAATCGCATAGAAAAAGGCGTTATTTTTTGGACCACGCACAAAGAAACCTTGGCGCGCGCCGAAAAAGAATATGGCGTACCCGCGCACATCATTACGGCAATCATTGGTGTTGAAACACGTTATGGCGAGCATAAAGGACGTTATCGAGTCATTGATTCCTTAGTAACGCTTGGCTTTGACTACCCCAAACGCAGCAAATTCTTTAAAAGTGAACTAGAACACTATTTATTGTTAGTACGTGATGAAGGCGTCGACCCTTTTAGCATCAATGGCTCATACGCTGGCGCTATGGGTATCCCGCAGTTTATCTCTAGCAGCTACCGTCACTACGCCATCGACTTTGATGGCGATGGTATTCGCGATCTTTGGAACAATCCTGTCGATGCTATTGGCAGTGTCGCCAATTATTTCAAACAACACGGTTGGCAAACAGGTCAAGGAGTTGTCATACCGACTAAAATCACCGGCGACAGCTATCAAACATTGATCAAACGTGGCCTAAAGCCGCATACGCCTCTTGCTGAATTCGCTAAGTTTGGTTTAAGTTTTGATACCGATGCAGATACCACTATGGATGTGTCGCTCATTGAGCTTGACCAACCATCGAGCAAAGAACATTGGATTGCATTCAAGAATTTTTATGTCATTACACGCTATAACCATAGCCCACTTTACGCCATGGCAGCTTACCAGCTCAGCCTTGAAATTAAAAAGGCGCATGACGCCTCTTAGCCATAGAGCGAACGACTTATGATTCGATCAATTAAACCTAGTACGTTTATTGCGCTATCACTTATTATCTGCACACTCGCTGCCTGCAGCAGCACACCCAAAAAAAGTTCAGGGCCAATAAAGCGCCCACCTCATAGCGACAGCGCTCCCCACCGTAATATCGATATTGCATCAATACCTAATGCCGTACCTAAGCGCGAGCCCCACAGTAAATATGGCAACCCTAAGTCCTACGTTGTCTTCGGCAAACGCTATCATCCATTAAGCAGCAGCAAAGGGTTCACGCAGCGCGGTATCGCCTCGTGGTATGGCACCAAATTTCACGGCAAACGCACCTCTAGTGGTGAACCTTACGATATGTTCGCCATGACCGCCGCACACAAAACCTTGCCATTGCCTACCTATGTTGAAGTCACCAATCTCGATAATGGTCGCAAGGTAATTGTTAAGGTCAATGACCGCGGTCCCTTTGTCTCCGGTAGAATAATCGACTTATCGCATACCGCAGCAAGAAAACTCAACATCATCGACTCGGGCACAGGCCGTGTTAAAATCAAAGCGATTGACCCAGGTCAATACCGTTCGCAAAAACCAACTCAATCAGCCAAGGCAACGCCTGCTCCGCCGCAGAAAACGCCGTCAATATCCAGCCCAAAACCTCACCCTACAACCCTGCCATCTGAGCGGCTATTTGTCCAAATTGGCGCATTCAGCAATAGTCGTAATGCAAAAAACGTCCAAAAAGACCTCTATCAACGGCTCGGCCCAAAACTACGCATTGACACCCACTACAGCGATACGGAGAAACTCTATCGTGTTCGAATCGGGCCTATTGCCAGTAATGATGCCGCCGAACGGGTGCATACGCGGCTAAATCATATTGGTTTTCCCGGTAGCCGCATTATTTCTGAGCCTGTCATTTCCCACTAAATATGCCAGACGTGCTAGCCAAGACACGTTAGAATACTTACTCAAGTTGACCCCATAACAGCGGCCTTATAATAAATTTATGCACGCAACGACGCTTTTTACTCACCGTACTGCTCTTAGCTGGCTCTTATCAGGCGCCCTCTTACTCAGTTTAGCCTTATCAATTCAGGCAGCACCCAGGCCCGTTCCAGCGCCACCTGCGGTTGCAGCCAGCGGCTATATACTGCAAGACTTTCATACCGGGAAGATTATCGCCAGCAGCAATGCCGACGAAAGGCTGGAACCAGCAAGCCTGACAAAGCTCATGTCGGCTTATATTGTCTTTGCCGAACTAGAAAAAAATAATATTGCACTGGCTGATGAGGTATTGATTAGCGAAACCGCCTGGCGTACAGGTGGCTCGCGCATGTTTGTTGAAGCGGATTCTCGGGTCAGTGTAGAAAACCTACTAAAAGGTATGATTATTCAATCCGGTAACGATGCCACCGTTGCTTTGGCTGAGTACGTTGCGGGTACTGAAGGTGCTTTTGCCGAACTGATGAACCATGAAGCAAAGATACTGGGCATGACCGGATCAAACTTTCAGAACTCATCAGGCTTGCCCGGTAAAGAACATTACACTACCGCGACTGATCTAGCGATTTTAACGCGCGCATTAATCAGCAATTTCCCTGGATACTACCCGCTGTATTCGCAAAAAGAATTCACCTATAACGATATTACTCAACCTAATCGCAATAAATTATTATGGCGCGACGATACTATTGATGGCGTTAAAACAGGTCACACCAATTCGGCTGGCTATTGTTTAGTCACCTCGGCACTGCGTGATGACATGCGCCTCATCTCGGTCGTGCTCGGTACAAAAAGTCCCAATGCACGCTCAAAGGAAAGTCAAAAATTATTGAATTACGGTTACCGTTTTTATGAAACACGACGCCTCTACGCCGCTGGCGAAAGCATATCGACCAGTAAACTATGGAAAGGCGAACGCGATCAAATTGACATGGGAGTCAACCAAGACATCTATGTCACTATCCCACGTGGCCAAGAAGATGCGCTATCCACCACCATTACTATACAAGAACAAATTATAGCGCCAATAGAAAAAGATTCATCTCTTGGCATTGCCACAGTCACCTTTGGTGATGAAGTGCTTGTAGAGCAAGACATCCTCGCATTAGATGACTACGCTGAAGGCGGCTTGATACAACGTCTTAAGGACTCTGCCCTGTTATTTTTCGAATAATCTACTATGAATACATCCTCAACTGCCTACATCAACGGCAAATTTTTGCCCTTATCAGAAGTCACAATTTCACCACTTGATCGCGGATTTATTTTTGGCGATGGCGTCTATGAAGCCATCCCCGTCTATGCTGGCCTAGCCTTTCGCCTCGATTCACATTTACAGCGACTTGAAAATAGCTTGATCGCTATACGCTTAGATAACCCGTGCTCTAATGAACAATGGCGCGACATTGTGAACCAGCTCATAGAAAAAAACCAATCAGGCGATCAATCGCTTTACATACAAGTGACACGTGGTGTTGCTGAGCGTGATCATGCTTTTCCAGCGACAAAGTCTGCAACCGTATTTGCCATGAGCAAGCCGCTACCGGCTTACCAACAAGAGCCCATCAAAGCCATCACGCGCAAAGATATTCGTTGGCAATGGTGTCATATCAAATCAACTGCATTACTTGGCAACTTATTATTACGCCAAGAAGCTATTGACGCTGGCTGTCAAGAATCGATTTTACTGCGCGATGGCATACTCACCGAAGGCGCAGCCAGCAATGTATTTATTGTAAAAAATAATAAAATTTTCACCCCCGAAAAAAACAATAATATTCTACCCGGCATTACACGTGACATCACTATTGAGCTGGCAAAAGAAAACAACATTGATATCACTGAGACAAAAATTAATGAGCAAGAACTACTCAATGCTGACGAAATATGGGTAACAAGTGCGACAAAAGAAATAGCACCAGTCATTGAGCTTAATGGAAAACCTATAAATGGCGGCGAAACTGGGCCGATTTGCCAAACGTTACAAAACCTATTCAATCAATTCAAGCAAACACTGCGAGACCATAGCTAGCTTTAAGCCATGACGATTAGCGACAAAGAACTTGGTCTACAATTCCCTTGTGAGTTTCCAATCAAGGTCATGGGGAAAAGCAAATACCCTTTGCGCTTATCAGTCGAAAAAATTGTTGGCGAGCATGTTGCTGACGAACATCAAGTCTCGATTACCGAACGCAGCAGCAGTGGTGCACGTTTTACCTCTATCACCGTCACAATAGAAGCGCAGAGCCGGAAACAGCTCGATGATTTATACCTCGCCTTTAATAAACATGGCGACATCATAATGGTGCTTTAAGCGCCCCGCCTGGATAAAGTTTAGCTATCTGCCATGAAACTCATTTGTCGTAATTTCGGACTAAGTAACTATAGCGTCATGCTAAAAGCGATGCAGGCCTTTACTGCCGAGCGAGATGAAAAAACCAGTGATGAACTATGGTTCACCGAGCACAAATCGGTCTTCACGTTAGGCCGAGCAGGTAAAAAAGAGCATGTATTAGACGCGGGAGACACCCCTTTGTTACGCAGTGACCGCGGCGGTCAAGTGACCTACCACGGTCCCGGCCAACTGGTTGCTTATACCTTGTTTGATCTAAAACGACTCGGCATGGGCGTTAAACAATTTGTTGCCACGAGCGAACAAGTGTTAATTAATTTCCTGGCGGACAATGGTATTAACGGTGACCGTCGCGACGGTGCGCCAGGCGTCTATGTTGGCGAACAAAAAATTGCTGCGATCGGGCTGCGCATTCGTCAACACCGTGCTTATCATGGCTTCAGTCTTAATATTGATATGGATCTGTCCCCCTTTTCGCGTATAAACCCCTGTGGTTACACGGGGCTTGGCGTCACTCAACTCAGTAATCTCGCCAGTGGACACTCGGTAAACAGTGCCAGCAATGCCCTTTGCGCCCAAATTCAGCAGGTTTTCGGTTACACTGAGCTACTGATTAAATGAATAAGCCCTAAGCTCAAAGACATCACATGACCAAGCCTAGCCAACCGACCCCGGGAAATAGCGCCGGGAACAATATACCCACTATCGATACAACCAAAAGCAATAAATCCCAGCACAACAAAATGGGTGTTTTATTACGTGGTGCAGACAAAGTGGCACGTATCCCGATCAAGGTGCAGCCAACGACGACGATGGTACGCAAGCCAAGTTGGATTCGTGCACGCGCGCCTAACTTGCCTGATGTGATTCGGCTTAAATCGATCCTACGCGAAAATCATCTACATACGGTGTGTGAAGAAGCTTCCTGCCCAAACTTAGGTGAGTGTTTTAGCCACGGCACCGCGACGTTCATGATTATGGGTGACATCTGCACCCGCCGCTGTCCATTTTGCGATGTTGGCCATGGTCGACCTAATCCACTGGACCCAGAGGAACCGGACAATCTTGCGCGCACGATCAAAGCGATGGAACTCAATTATGTTGTCGTCACTTCAGTCGACCGCGACGACTTACGTGATGGCGGTGCCGAACATTTTGTCCAATGCATTAATGCCATTCGCAAACAATCACCAAAAACAAAAATAGAAATCCTCGTCCCTGACTTTCGCGGTCGCATGGACCGTGCGCTAGAAATTATTAAGCAATCTCCACCCGATGTCTTTAATCATAATTTAGAAACCATTCCACGCTTATACAAAGCCGTGCGCCCTGGTTCCGACTATGCCTGGTCACTAAACCTTATCAAGCGTTTCAAAGCGTTATACCCTAATGTACCCACCAAATCCGGGCTCATGCTAGGCCTTGGCGAAAGCTTAGAAGAAGTTGCTGATGTCATGCGCGATTTACGCAGCCATGATTGTGACATGCTCACATTAGGCCAGTACCTGCAACCCAGCAAACACCATCTTGCGGTTGAACGCTTTGTTCACCCCGACGAATTCGAAGAACTACGTATACTGGGTGAGCAACTCGGTTTTAGCAATGTCGCCAGTGGTCCACTCGTGCGTTCGTCCTACCATGCTGACCGGCAAGCGGCAGGTAAAGCAATTAGCTAGCAGTGTATCAAGCCGCATGATAACAATTAAACATCTCAGCTGAGAAAAGTTAACAGTACTCTGCGCTACCTCGCCAGCGTCATGAGACACTGCACTAAATCAACGTACGCAACAATTAAAACACACCCATAACCGCGTAACACCCTAATCATGTTAAGGTAAGCCTGTGACACGCCACTATGCTTACTGTTACGAGCAAAAGGAACCTTGCTACACGCTGTAAGTAGAGCTATATAGTTTGGAGGGATTCTATGCTAGCCAGCACATCCATTGAGAGCGTCGCTATCAATAAGGTAAAAATGATACGCGTTTTGCATATCGAAGACGATCATGTCGATGCCCGTTTCGTTTCTGAAGTGATCTCTACCCACGCAGACAACCATTGCCATATTACTCACGCCAAGACCCTAACCAATGCCATCAAACGACTAAGTCGCTATAAACACGATGTGGTGCTACTCGATCTCAATTTACCCGACTCAAAAGGTCTCAATACAATTGATAGCTTACGCGAACGGTTTCCCGAGCTGCCCATTGTCGTGCTATCTGGCAACAATGAAGAAGCGAATGCACTAGAAGCAGTGCGGCTCGGAGCACAAGATTACATTTCAAAAAATGTGGCCGACGCTGCACAAATTTTACACACGCTACATTACGCAATTGACCGAAAAGAGCATGAAGTCAACCTAACGAACTTGGCATTTCATGATCCAGTTTCGGGCTTGGCTAATCGAAATTTATTTTTTAACAATCTCAACCAGTCTATGCAACGCAGTGATCGCACAAAAGCACGCATGGCGTTAATGTTTCTCGACCTTGATAACTTTAAAATCATTAATGACAAACACGGCCATGATGCAGGTGACTGTGTTTTGCGCGAATGCGCCAAACGACTTACTTCCTGTGTCAGAAAACAAGATTTGATTGCCCGGCTAGGCGGCGACGAATTCACCATTATTCTTGAAAATATTAAAGACCGTCGCAATGCAGAACGCATTGCACGAAAAATTGTAGCGAGCCTAAGTGAGCCCATCGACATTAACGGCTCACGAGTCATCTCCAGCGCAAGCATTGGCATCTCTTTTTATGATGGCCAAATCGAAATTTCTGCTGAAACATTAATTAAACAAACTGATATCGCCATGGTCCGCGCAAAAAAAGCGGGGCGTAACACCTATAAATATTTCATGCGCAACTCAAAAGAAATTAACTCCCCTGGCGACAATATCTCTGTTTTGCTTGATCGTGCCCTCGAACAAAAAGAATTTCATTTGCATTACCAACCACAGATTGATACTGAAACGCATGAACTCATCGGTGCAGAAGCCCTATTACGCTGGAATACCAAAGAATTAGGGTCCGTATTGCCTACAGTATTTATTCCATTGCTTGAAGATAGCGGCCATATTGTTGAGGTTGGTGAGTGGGTACTAAAAACAGCCTGTCAAAATTGGGCTGACTGGATTAAGGGCGGGAAAATTAGCGCTAACACGACAATTTCTGTCAACCTATCTGCACTTCAATTCACACAAGAAGATGCGGTTAAAGCTATTGCCAAAATATTAAGCAAAACCGGTCTGCAAGCAAACCAGTTAGACTTAGAGTTGACCGAAAGCACATTACTACACAATACCGAGCGCAACCTTCATACCTTAAAAAAACTTAAAAACTTGGGCGTGAGCCTAACAATAGATGACTTTGGCACAGGTTTTAGCTCATTACCTTATCTCAAACATTTTTGCTTTGACCGATTAAAAGTAGATCGCTCTTATATCAACCATATATTAGACAATACCGTTGATGCTGCCATCTCGTCATCAATTATTAATTTAGCGGAAAATCTCGGCCTCAAAGTGATTGCTGAGGGTGTCGACAGCTGGGGCAAAGTCAATCGCGTTAAATCGTATGGCTGCACCATTATGCAAGGCTATTACTATAGCCGTCCGTTAGCGGCAAATACCTTTTTAGAACGCTATGCCTGCGCAGCAGTCATACACTAACTTGTACATTTCCATATAGCAGAAAAAATTATCCCTCTCGACACCACCAAACTATGCAAAAATATTGCATTTTCTGGCTGTTGACGACAATCCCGTCAGATATTTTACTCACCACAGAAGTATTCAAAGAATAGAGTCTCTAGGAGCCTGTCGGACCTCAATATGCCAAAAAATATAGTCGTGAAGTGCTTGCAGAAATCTCATAAAATGAGAGACTAAAATCGATTTCAGTCGTTGTAATGACCCGCTCAAAAGCAGAAGTGAATAGGGTAAAACGCATAAGCTCCACGCAAATAATTATGTCGTTAAACCCATGTCTTTAGATCAACTCATTGAGGTCGTGAAGACCATTGAAAATTTCTAGCTTACAATTGTGGTATGACCTGGCTCGACATCTAACCAATAACGACTACCCATTCACCCGACAACTCCAAGTGTCTGAAACAATAAAATAACGCTGACTTTCTCTCCACAACGTACTTTGCTCCATACTAGAGATTTGAATGGGCACAGATTGTGGATCAGAAAAATAGCTTTTCAGCCACAGCAGCAGTTGATCACTCGAAAATAATTGCTCAATTGAAACACCCTGCATAGGTGAACACCACTGTTGCCTTTCTAAGACTATCCATCTAACACCATCGTTCTGAATTGATTCAGCGAAAAATGTTGATAGCTGGCACTGCTTCAACCACGTACCTCGCTGATGAGCCGAATCATTACCAATTGGGCCTGGCGCCTGAGGCAAATTATCCGGGTAGAATAGTATTCCTTTTAGGGCTAGCTCACAGGCAACCTCATTCACACCCAGTTGTTGCAAAGAACCTTCACCTTCTTCAGTTTGCGACAACTTGAGCTGTCTATGCATTAACGAGTCATATTTAATGTCGAGCCGATCCCGACAAGCTGGCCCTATCCATAAATTTGTTTGGGCTAAACCAGTCACCGCATTGTCACCAACCCTTATATCACCAATATAAAATTTTACGGCAGTTTCTAAATGGATATAACTCTGACGGCGAAAACAATAGTAAATAAAATCGTACTCACCTATCGTCTGCTTATCCTTACTTACTTGCCGATTTTTAGCTAGAAGCTGCGCAACGTCAGCATAACGCAAGTAATATTCCCAAAGCGCTTCAAAATATAAGCCAAGTCTCGTGCTTTTTTGTGATGAAAGATGCGCTAACAATAAATGTGGCTCAGCATCCAGATCAAGAAACCATTGCTCCAAATGAGGAAAGTGCTTGGCAGACTTTTCAAAGTTTATGGCTTCCAGACCAGACGCCATTATCGATTCACTAAAACAAGCCCAGTATAGATCACG
>NVRQ02000007.1 GCA_002400905.2 Gammaproteobacteria bacterium
ATACTGTCAGGGTTATTATTGGAGCATTACGATGCCATCCACAACGCCTACTCACCCTGGTTTGACCTTGCATCGCCGCGCGAAAAAGAAGGTTGGCTATTAATCGAATGCACTAGGGGGTGTTAACAATTAATAAGGGCATACTGTTGTGCCTGAAAAACCGCCAGGCAAGGCGTGAGGAGAGAAGTTTGCTGATTGCAAATGAACGACGAACAACGCAGTATGGCGGTTTTTCAGGCGCAACCCAAAGGGCCATGTCTCTGTTTTCGCCCAGCGGCGTTATCACTCGCTTATGTGGGGTCACCACACTGCGCTCGTTCTGCCTTGCTAGGCGAAAACAGAGACATGGCAGTACGACCTTATTAATTGTTAACACCCCCTGAAACATGACCGAACCTGAAAAACCCAAACGCAGGATTGAAGACGCACTAGGCGATCACACGCTGCACCCCAAGGGCACGTTGCACCACCATAGCCAGCTGCCTCTGCCGCGTCGCTCATTTTGGTGGACAGCCATCACTGTGGTGCTCATCGGTTTTCTGATAATACAACTCAGCTTCACCTTTCAACAACAGCTACGCGCCTACCCCGCAGCAGAACCTTGGCTGTCGCTGCTTTGTCAGTGGTTACCTTGTGAAAATACCGAAGACGATCCCTACCAAGCACTGCGCATTATTAGCCGCGAGGTGATAGCACACCCCGCCACCGCCAATGCGATTCAGGTTAACGCCACCATCATCAATCAACATAGCCAGGTGTTAGCCTTCCCGGTGCTCGGCCTCAGCTTCAAAAACATTGACGGGCAAGTCATTGCTAGCCGCCAATTCGGTCCAGAAGAATATTTAGCCGATGACCTCGACCACAATATCGGCTTACCGTCGCACGAACTCATCCGCATCTCACTTGATCTGGTCGACCCAGGTAACAGCGCCGTTGCCTTCGAATTTCAATTTAGCCCGGCTCAGTAGCCCGACAAACATTCATCACAGCGCTTCATAGCCTAAGGAACCTCGGATCTATTCATGAACTCGTATCTTGCGCCTAAAATATCCAGCTTCTGCGTTGCAAATCTTCGTACCCCAAGAGTACTTCTTCAGCAATGCTACCGCATTGCCTCAGGGCGTAATAGCCTGCTATTACGCGCGATTCGCGCCTTGAATCTGAACATTTTAGATCACAATCTACTTCATCCAGAATAAATAAGAGGCTCCCTAAGCAAAGTTTAGTATCATACCTACCCTTTTCCTTTTTTCGGTGACCTTGCTCATCTGCGCGCTGGCGCGCTCATATCAGCCCTGGTACTCCAACAAGGCTATATTGATGGAGTACTAGCTTATGTTCAAAATCGGTCCTTACACACTAAAAAACAATGTCGTACTCGCCCCCATGGCGGGTGTAACCGATAGACCGTTTCGCCAACTTTGTAAAAAACTAGGCGCTGGCATGGCCGTTTCTGAAATGGTATCGTCAAATTCACTGCTCTGGGGCAGCGAAAAAACCAAACGTCGCGCCAATCACGACGGTGAAGTCGAACCACGCTCCATACAAATTGCAGGCACCGACCCTAAACTCATGGCTGAAGCCGCCAAACATAATGTTGATAACGGTGCACAAATTATCGATATCAATATGGGCTGTCCTGCGAAGAAAGTCTGCAACGTGATGGCCGGTTCAGCACTACTTCAATATGAAGATAAAGTAGAGGCCATATTAAAAGCGGTGGTCAATGCCGTCGACGTTCCCGTCACGTTAAAAATTCGCACGGGCTGGGACACCGACCATCGTAACGGTGTCAGCATTGCACACATTGCAGAAGACTGTGGAGTACAAGCACTTGCCGTACATGGCCGTACACGCGCTTGCGCTTATAAAGGTAATGCTGAATATGACACTATCGCTGCGATCAAAAGCGCAATAAATATTCCGGTTATTGCTAATGGCGATATCACCACACCACAAAAAGCACGCGAAGTACTTGCCTATACAAAAGCCGATGCGGTAATGATTGGTCGTGCTGCCCAAGGTCGCCCTTGGCTGTTAGGAATTATCGATCACTATTTGCAACACGATGAATTATTAGATGACCCACCGACGCATGAAATCCGTGATATCATGCTCGCGCATCTCGAAAATCTTTATGCCTTTTATGGTGAATACAGCGGGGTGCGTATCGCGCGCAAACATATCTCTTGGTACAGTAAGGGTCAACGAGATGGAGCCGCCTTTCGACATGCGATGAACCGTGTTGAAAGTAGCGACGCTCAACTCACTATGGCGCGTACGTTTTTTGATCAACTAGAAAATAAAATAGGTCAAGCTGCGTGAGTGCATTATCAAAAGATGTGATTGAAATAAACGCCAACGCCTTTAAAAAAGACGTAGACAGCGAAACTCAACTCCCACTAAACGGCCATGTTAAAGCCGCTATACAGCATTATTTTAGCGACCTTGATGGACATATGCCTGAAGACCTTTATAAAATGGTACTCAGCGAAGTAGAAAAACCATTATTCGAAACCGTATTAGAACAGTGTGGTTGCAATCTCAGCCAGGCCTCTCGCCTGCTCGGCATTAACCGCGCCACATTACGTAAAAAATTATGCCACTACAGCATCCCACACTAACTAATTAACACTCCCTCCCCTAGGGTGAGCCCTTAAAAACCATGAATATTCGTCGTGCCTTAATCAGTGTTTCTGACAAACGTGGCATCATTGAGTTTGCTCGTCAATTGAGCCAGCTTGGTGTTAGCTTGCTATCCACTGGCGGCACCGCCAAGTTGCTAGAAGAAAACGGTCTCGATGTGACCGAAGTCTCGCAACATACTGGCTTCCCTGAAATCATGGGTGGCCGCGTCAAAACACTGCATCCTAAAATTCACGGTGGTATTTTAGGCCGTCGCGGCCTCGATGATGAGGTTGCAAAAGAACACGATATCGATTACATCGATTTAGTCTGCGTTAACCTCTATCCGTTTTCTGCAACGATCGCAAAAGAAGACTGCTCATTTGACGACGCAATAGAAAACATCGATATCGGTGGTCCAACCATGGTCCGTGCGGCGGCGAAAAATCATACATCGGTAACCATCGTCACTGACCCTGGTGATTACGACGCACTCATCGACGAATTAAAAAACAATAGCGCCGCCATCAGTGATGCGAGGCGCTTACAGCTAGCCCAAAAAGCCTTTGCCCATACCGCCCATTATGATGGCGCCGTATCAAACTACCTCGGCAGCCTGAACCACGAACAAAGTGATCCGTTCCCCGTCAGCTACAGCGTGCAATTTAACAAAGCACAAGCGTTACGCTACGGTGAGAATCCGCATCAACGTGCGGCGTTTTACCAAGACCTTGGCACCACAACCGGTAACATTGCCAACGCGACGCAAATACAAGGTAAAGCACTTTCATTTAATAATATCGCCGATGCCGATGCCGCGCTGGAATGCATCAAAGCACTGGGCAGTTCGCCAGCATGCCTCATTGTTAAGCACGCCAACCCCTGTGGCGTTGCCCATGGTGCTGACCTACTGAGCGCCTACCAGCGCGCCTTTAGCTGCGACCCAACCTCAGCCTTTGGTGGCATCATTGCCTTTAACCAACCGCTTGATCAAGCGACTGCCAGGGCAATTATCGAACGCCAATTTGTCGAGGTGATCATCGCGCCAAGCATTAGTGATAGCGCACGCGCTGTGCTGGCCGAAAAGAATAATGTTCGGGTCTTAGCCTGCGGCGAATGGATCGCCGCGACAACGCAGCAATACGACTACAAGCGCATTAACGGTGGTCTGCTGATACAAGATAGCGATTGCGGCCTACTCAGCGACGACATGATTAAAATCGTTACCGCGCGCACCCCTAGCGAAAACGAAATGCGCGATCTGCGTTTTGCATGGTCAGTAGCCAAGTATGTTAAATCTAACGCTATCGTTTATGCGCGCGACCAGTTTACTGTGGGTATCGGCGCGGGCCAGATGAGCCGTATCGATAGCGCACGTATCGCCGCTAGCAAGGCTCATGATGCCGGCTTTGATGTCAGTGGTAGCGTGATGGCCTCTGACGCGTTTTTTCCCTTTCGCGACGGCTTGGATAGTGCCGCCAAAGTGGGCGTCACCGCGGTCATTCAACCCGGCGGCTCCATTCGTGACGATGAAGTCATCGAAGCCGCTAACGAACACAATATTGCAATGGCGTTCACTGGCATGCGCCATTTCCGCCATTAGCCTGCCATGAATGTACTCATCATCGGTGGTGGTGGTCGCGAACACGCACTGGCCTGGAAAACTGCACAATCTAGCCGCGTTAAAACCGTTTACGTTGCGCCAGGCAATGCTGGCACTGCGATTGAAGCGGGAATAAAGAATGTCGACATTAGCGCCGATGATCAACTAGCGCTGCTGGCCTTTGCCAAAAATAATCACATCGAACTCACCATTGTTGGCCCTGAAGCACCGCTAGTCGCCGGTATAGTCGATCTATTTCAAGCAAACAACCTAGCCTGCTTCGGCCCATCTCAAAAAGCCGCGCAGCTTGAAGCGTCCAAAGCCTATACCAAAGATTTTCTCGAACGCCACAAGATTCCTACCGCACTTTATTCAAGCTTTACTGACACCAACAACGCAATCGACCATTTAAAACAACAAACCCTTCCCGTTGTCATCAAGGCCGATGGTCTTGCCGCGGGCAAAGGCGTTGTTATTGTCGAAGACCTGCAACACGGTATCGAAACCATTCACAGCATGATGCAGGCCGGCAAGTTTGGTCGTGCCGGCGAACGCATTGTTATCGAAGAATTTTTGCAAGGCGAAGAAGCAAGTTTTATTGCCATGGTTGACGGTACAAATATTCTGCCTCTAGCCACCTCACAAGACCATAAAGCACGTGATGAGGGTGACAAAGGCCCTAACACTGGTGGCATGGGTGCTTATTCTCCCGCACCCATCATCGACGAGGCCTTACACCAGCGCATCATGAACGAAGTGATGATACCCACTGTCGAGGGCATGGCCGCCGAAGGCGCACCCTATACCGGTTTTCTTTACGCAGGGGTTATGGTCACTGCTGACGGTACGCCCAAAGTACTTGAGTTTAATTGCCGTTTTGGCGACCCCGAAACGCAACCCATCATGATGCGACTGCAAAGTGACTTGGTCGATCTTTGTTTTGCCGCGCTTGATCAAAAACTGAACAGCACATCGGCCCAATGGGACTCGCGTGTTGCGCTAGGTGTCGTACTGGCTGCCGGCGGCTATCCAGATAATTACCGTAAAGGCGATATTATTTCGGGGCTAGATAAGGTCAACGATGGCAAGGTCTTCCATGCTGGCACCGCAATGGACAACGGCAATATCGTCACCAATGGCGGTCGTGTACTCTGTGTCTGCGGCTTAGGTGATGATGCGCTACAAGCCCAACAAGCCGCTTACGCAGCCATTACCTCGATCAGTTGGACCGACATGCAATATCGCAAAGATATCGGCCATCGTGCCATCGCACGCTTAACCACATAACGACCATGGCCAACATAACCGCTCACGCGCCTTGGCAACTGCGTCGCGCGGCGGAGATTGTCCATCACGGTGGCGTCATCGCCTACCCAACCGAAGCGGTTTATGGCCTGGGCTGCAATCCGAATGACTCCCTCGCTGTTTCACACTTACTCGCCATAAAGCAGCGCAGCATAGACAAGGGTCTTATTCTGATTGCCGCTGAATTTGTGCAATTAGAACCCTATATCGGGGAAATTTCAAAATCTATCTATCAGAAGATAGAAAAATCCTGGCCTGGTCCTGTTACCTGGCTACTACCCAAAGCAGAGCACACACCAGCCTGGCTATGCGGCAAGCATGATAAAATCGCGGTGCGAGTCACTGCTCATCCCATCGCAGCAGCACTCTGCCGCGCTTGCGATAGCGCACTGGTTTCAACCAGCGCTAATCGCGATGGCCAGGCTCCGGCGCGCAACAGCCTTGCTGTCAGACGCAAGCTAAGAGGAATTGATAAGATAGTACATGGCACAACAGGTGGCCTGGCACAACCCAGCGCCATCATTGATGCCCTTAGTGGCCAAGTAATTAGAGCGACGAAGACATAATGGAAACACCCGATACTGAAGTGGTTAAGCACTATCTGCTTGGCCTGCAAGATAAAATCTGTAACGAATTAGAACAAGAAGATGGCAGCGGTCAGTTTCTTGAAGACTCGTGGGTACGTGAAGAAGGCGGCGGCGGCCGCAGCCGGGTGCTCAGTAACGGCAACACTTTCGAGCAAGGCGGCGTCAACTTCTCTCATGTCATGGGCGAGAGCATGCCCAAGTCAGCCACAGCGCATCGGCCTGAGCTGGCTGGACGCCGGTTTGAAGCGATGGGTGTTTCGTTGGTAATGCATCCCAGCAATCCTAATGCACCAACCTCTCATGCCAATGTTCGCTTCTTTATCGCCGAAAAAGACGGCGAAGACCCCATTTGGTGGTTTGGTGGCGGCTTTGACCTAACGCCTTATTACGGTTTTAAAGAAGATGCCATTCATTGGCATCAAACCGCGCGCAAGGCCTGCTCAAGCTTTGGTGATGAAGTGTACCCCCGTTATAAAAAGTGGTGCGATGACTATTTTTTTCTCAAACATCGCAATGAGCCACGCGGTATTGGCGGACTCTTCTTCGATGATCTCAATGAAGGGGGCTTTGAACAATGCTTTGCTTTCATGCGCAGTATTGGCGATCATTTTCTTGCAGCCTACCGCCCCATCATCGCTCGCCGCAAAGACATACCCTTCACTGATGCGCAGCGTCAATTCCAACTTTACCGACGCGGCCGCTATGTCGAATTTAATCTCGTTTATGACCGTGGCACCCTATTTGGCCTACAGACCGGTGGCCGCACCGAGTCGATACTGATGTCTCTACCGCCGCTGGTTCGCTGGCAATACAACTATCAACCTGAGGCAGGGACACGTGAAGCCGAGCTTTATGAAACCTTCTTAAAACCACAAGATTGGGCTGACCAGACTTGCTAGACTGAGCAAAATCAGTAAACTGCTGCCTTACTTCTTAATGGCTTGCTTGCTAAACAACCACCCAATATTCAGGTATATAACCATGAACGACGACGACATCATCACCATCCAAAAAAATCGTGTCGGTTACTTTCAATTTACGTTGAAAGACGACGATGACAATATCTTGATGGAAGCCGACGAAGATCGCAGCTATGTTCACGGCCACGGCAAGCTGATCGTCGGCTTGGAAAAGGCCTTGGAAGGCCACAAAAACGGCGATGAATTTACTGTCGCGATCGCTCCTACCGACGCCTACGGCGAACACAGCGCCGAATTATTACGTATGTTTAGTGCCGACAAATTCGACATGGGTGATGAAGAACCTGAGATTGGCATGACCTTCGACCTCCCTAGCAATACGGGCTTCCATCGCTTTCGGGTTGTCGGTATCGAAGGGGACAATATCGCTGCTGACGGTAATCATCCATGGGCTGGCATGACCTTGCATTACGATATTAAAGTCACAGGTGTGCGTGATGCCAAGGCTGAAGAAATTGAAACAAAAATGCCAATCGAAATTGAAGTGCCCGGCATTATCGGTGCCTAAAGCTATGGACAACCAGCTAGGGAACCTCTGATTAACTCATGGTCCGATGTCTGATGGCTAAAACCTTCCATTCAGCCTAGAATTAATCAGAGGTTCCCTAGCTGGGGCGGCGCGGCCTTGAGATTTTTTTTAGCTGCTCAAGAATGTCGCCATAACCACCCGTAATAACCTGCCGTAAATCTTCGCGCGCAGACTCATGTGTTTTACCCGTAGCAGCCATTTGCGCAACCAACTTATCAAATTGATCACGACACTCACTCGCTAGATCACTATTACCACGCCGACTATGCATTGCACTCATTAATGTAGAGCCACACTGGCAGTTGCGAAACAGCTCTACAATTGCCTGCTCGTCATCCGTAAAGCCCTGCTTGAGTCCTGCTCCCTGTGTCGTTGACACCGTATCGCGAACAAATTCGCCTAAAGTTTTATAATTACGCCCACAGTTACGACAGGTCTTGGGAAAGCCACTATCCTCGGCCGAGCGTACACCGACAACACTCATCGTTGGTTTAGTCATGTTAGATTCGGAATCACATTTCAATATTGCATGCACGACATTAACTATCGCAGGTGATTGACCTAAATACGGTGTCATTTCAATATCACAAGCACTATATCGTGCGCGTGCCGCTGCTAACAAGGCTGGGATACCTTCACCAACGTGACGCCCGTCACTGAGAAAATAAGGCAACACTACAATACGCGTTGCACCGGCAGCAATGGCTTGGTCAATGCCGTCAGGAATACTTGGCTGCGCTAACTCAAGGAACGCGACGCTCACCCTATCAAACTCGACAGACGCGCTTAGGTGTTGGCCCAACGCGAATACTTCTAAATTGGCGTTTTCACGTCGACTACCATGAGCAACAAGCAATAAATGCGAACGGGCTATCATGCACTCTCCTACGAATGGGATGCTATCTTATACACATAACAGTTTAGCGGTTTTACGATCAGGCGTGGCGATTAGCCTCAATGCGCATACCAAAGATTCTTTTTA
>NVRQ02000070.1 GCA_002400905.2 Gammaproteobacteria bacterium
CATTGGCAAACGGTTCTTCCATTTTTCGCGCGGGCAGGACAATCGCCGGGTCGAACAAAGCAGCGAACGTAAAAGCCTGTCATCGGAAACCACGTTTAACGAAGACATTTCCGACCTTGATGAACTGGTCGATATCGCCAAACGCCTGACGGCGCGTGTTGCCAGCGACCTCGCACGCAAGGAAATCGCGGGCCATACCGTTGTCCTGAAACTGAAATCGGCGGATTTCAAAACGCGGACGCGCAACATGCGCCTGACCTACCCGACATTGCGCGAGGATCTGATCCTAGAAACCGCCCTGACGCTTTTGAAAAAGGAGGTTGATGGCACGCGTTATCGCCTTCTGGGCGTCGGTGTTGCCGATCTTTTCCCGGCCGATACAGCCGACCCTGCCGATCTGTTTGGCGAAGCCGAAGAAACCGCACCCGTCGAATTGATCGAAGATAACGGCGAAAGCACCCTGCCCCCGGCCCGCCAGATCCCGCAAATCCCGCGCCCGACGGCAGAACAATTGCGCGAAAGCCTGACGCGGCGGTATCGCCAGCACAAAAAAACATCGCGCCAGCATCGTTTCGGGTTTTAGCGTTCCAGTTGCTTGATTGGCTAAAAACGAAAAATGCCCGTCATGAACCGAATGAGCATTGCAATCAGGATAATCTTTTTGGAAGAAGATGGCGTCCCCTAGGGGATTCGAACCCCTGTTGCCGCCGTGAAAGGGCAGTGTCCCAGGCCTCTAGACGATGGGGACTAAACTTGGTATTTAGTCGTTTCTTGTGGAGCCAATATTCGTTTTTTGGTGGAGCCAGGCGGGATCGAACCGCCGACCTCTTGCATGCCATGCAAGCGCTCTCCCAGCTGAGCTATGGCCCCAACTAAGAGGAGCGCAACTTTACGATAGCACATGGTTCCTGTCAAGGATTATACCTTACTCGACTCGCTCTGAGATATACACTAAGGCCCTATCTAAGCGACTTATTACAATATCCTTGCCAAGCAATTCAGCGGTAATATCAATAGGCGGAGAAACACCGCAGCCACAAATAGCGACACGAAGTGGCTGCGCTAATTTACCTAATTTCAATTCATATTTTTCGGCTGTGGCAATTAAGTTATTGTGAACTGCCTCACCTGACCATTCAGTGAGTTCTACCAAAGAGTCTCGCAATGCTTGCAGCGATTCTTGTATGGCTGGCTTAAGGTTCTTCTTCGCCGCCTTCTCTTCATACTCATCAAATTCCTGAAAAAAGAAAAGACTATTCTCCGCCATTTCTACCAAGGTCTTAGCTCGCTCACGTTGCGCGGTAACTAAACCCGATAAAGCTGGCCCATTGCTAATATCGACTCCCATCTGTTCAAAATGAAACGCCAGACGTTTGGCTATGTCGTCAACATCACCTTCTTTAATGTAATGCTGATTTAACCACTGTAGCTTGCTCGTATTAAACGCTGCGGCCGATTTACTTGCACCATGCAAGTCAAATAACGCAATCATTTCTTCTCGAGAAAATATCTCCTGGTCGCCATGCGACCAGCCAAGCCGAACCAAATAATTGAGCAAGGCTTCAGGCAAGTAGCCCTCATCACGGTACTGCATAACACTAACCGCGCCATGACGTTTAGAAAGACGTTTGCCATCATCGCCTAATATCATCGGCACATGCGCGTACTTAGGAATATCTGCCCCCAATGCTTTCAGGATATTAATCTGTCGTGGTGTGTTGTTTACATGATCGTCGCCGCGCACAACATGTGTAATACCCATATCAGCGTCATCAACAACAACGGTAAGATTATACGTCGGCGTACCGTCGGTACGGGCAATGATTAGATCATCTAATTCTTGGTTATCAAATGAAATCACGCCACGGATATCATCGTCAAACGCAACGATACCCTCTGTCGGGTTTCGAAAACGAATCACATAAGGCGCGCCCTCTTGAGAGGGCTCACTGAGATTTCGGCAACGACCGTCATAACGCGGTTTTTGCTTGTTCGCCATTTGTTCCGCGCGCAATTCATCTAGATGCTCTTTGCTGCAGTAACAACGATAAGCATGACCTTCATCGATAAGTTGATCGATCACTTCTTTATAACGGTCCATGCGCTCTGTTTGGTAATACGGCCCTTCATCATGGTCCAAACCCAGCCACGCCATGCCATCCAATATCGCCTGCACTGATTCTGGTGTTGAGCGCTCACGGTCAGTGTCTTCGATACGCAGCACAAATTGGCCACCATGGTGGCGTGCATAGAGCCAGGCATACAAGGCCGTACGGGCGCCGCCAACGTGTAGATAGCCAGTGGGGCTAGGGGCAAAACGCGTCTTAATCATACTGTTTCAACTAATCGAATGAAGCGGCGTATTCTAGCAGCTCAACGCTGCTTGCTCTGCACTAATTTACGTCGGCGTCCCAGATCAAACAGCACAGCCAACGCAATTATTGAGAATTCGAGTATTCGCACGCCAACTGGCATTTCATAAGCCAACAACTCCGAACCCGGTATATGCAAACCGACGCAGTAAGACAACAATAAAGCTACCGCTGCGGCCCATGCCCAAACACTCGGAAAAATGACCGCGAACGGCAGCACCCAAAGCCAATACCAAGCGTTTATAACGGGCGCGATAAAGAGAAACAAAGCAAAAACCCAATCAGCACGCGGTAGAGTAAACGTGCCCGATTTTTGACTCTTAAAGAAATACCAGACCAACCCTGCCAGGAATGCCGCAGCAAGAGATAATTTAGCGACGCTATCAGACAGGAACAAATTTAATACAGCAAAGGCCGCAGCATTAAATTCCCAATATTGCGCAAAATAAAATAGACTAAAAAAATCATTACCGCCTTGCACGATAAATGGCAAATACAAAATCATCAGCCCAACACCAAATATTAGCCAATACTTTGCGGACAAGCGCCATAAGACCCACGGCACAATGAGCAAGGCAAACACCTTGGCAGCAACGGCCAATGCAGCTGCAATAACTGCAGCGATATAATACTGCCGTGATCGAAAAAATAAGGCAGACAATAGAAAGAAGACCCCTATGCCATCCGGGTGCGCGGTAAAAGCAATCTCTTTAATTACTAATGGACACCACGCATAAAGCACTACATATTTCAGCGGTGCTAAACGCAATAAAATTGCAATCAGGCCTAAATCAGCACCTAACATAATCAATTTCAAACCCCACAACTCGCCTGGGCTAATAAAATAGGACAACGCAAACAGATATTGCAGCGTTGGGCCATAAATCGTCGGCAAATCAGGGTTATTAATTTGCTCAACGATCTCAATAAAACGATCCGGCAAACTGGCGCTGGTGAAAAATGCGGAGGGAGCCACACCGTAAGGCGTACCATCTGTAACAAAGCGGTACCCATCCCAAAGATACCGATACCAG
>NVRQ02000071.1 GCA_002400905.2 Gammaproteobacteria bacterium
CAGGGCGCACCCCAAGAGTACTTCTTCAGCGATGCTACCGCATTGCCTCAGGGCGCACCCCAAGAGTACTTCTTCAGCGATGCTACCGCATTGCCTCAGGGCGTAATAGCCTGCTATTACGTGCCATTCACGCCTTGAAGCTGAACATTTTAGATCACACTCTACTTCGTCCAGAATAAATCAGAGGTTCCTTTAATATTGGGGGACAACGCAGCGCATTGCAGTACAAGGCTCATTGCGTCGCACACCGCATCGAGGCGCTGATGAAATAAAGCAAGCTCAACCGGGTTCATGACCGCAAGCTTAGTAGCCAGGTTTATCGCGTGCCAGCCTGACGCCATCAAACATAAGACTAGCGCCTAAGGTGCTGATATAATCACCCTTTTGGATCCACTATTCTTTACGTTCAAGCGGGAGCTCTACAATGGCACACGAATTACCTGCATTGCCTTATGCACTGGATGCGCTAGCACCACATATTTCGGCTGAAACCCTAGAAATTCATCATGGCAAGCACCATGCGACCTATGTCACCAATATTAACAATCTGGTTGTAGGCACTGAGTATGAAAGCGCTTCATTAGAAGAGATTATTGTCAAAGCACCTGCTGGCGGCATTTTCAACAACGCGGCACAAATTTGGAACCATACTTTTTATTGGAATTGCCTAAGTCCTAATGGTGGCGGTGAACCAACGGGCGCGATTGCCGATGCGATTAACGAAGCCTTTGGTTCCTTTGCTGAATTTAAAGAGCAGTTTTCTAAAACTTCAATCACTACCTTTGGTTCTGGTTGGGGCTGGCTAGTAAAAAATAGCGATGGTTCATTGGCACTGGCAAGCACCAGCAATGCCGGTAACCCACTCACTGAAGGCCAAACGCCTATTTTAACCTGCGACGTATGGGAACATGCTTACTACGTTGATTACCGCAACCGTCGACCTGATTACGTCGCCGCGTTCTGGAACCTTGTCAACTGGGACTTTGCCAATGCTAATCTTGGCTAGGAGCCTGTCGGACCTAGGCATTGCCACAACAGTCTAAACAAGATTGTATGGAACTCAACACGGCAGCCGTTAGGCTGCCGTGTCTTTTTAAGTACGTAATATCGAAATTAACCAGGAATCTAATTGGTGTCAGGATTAATGTCTAATTACACGCGACTTCCTATCAGCTTTCGCCACGGCAAAGGTTGTTGGCTATCAGATGATGCAGGCGAAAAATATCTCGACGCCTTATCTGGCATTGCCGTTTGCGGCTTAGGCCATGCACACCCCGCCGTGAGCCAAGCGATTAAAGAACAAGCGGACTTGTTGTTACACACTTCCAATCTTTACAACATTGAGCCACAACTACAGCTTGCGGTAAAGCTCAATGCGCTATGCGGTACTGACACCGCTTTCTTTTGCAATTCAGGTGCCGAAGCCAATGAAGCCGCTATAAAACTTGCTCGGCGTTATGGCCATAACCGTGGCATTACTAATGCAAAAATTATCGTCATGGAAGGTGCCTTTCATGGTCGCACCTTGGCAACCTTATCTGCCACGGGTAATGACAAAATAAAAGAAGGCTTTACACCGTTAGTCAACGGCTTTGTGCAAGTGCCGTATAACGACGTCGATGCAGTCTTAGCTTATAGCAACGATAACGATGTCGTTGCGATTTTAGTAGAACCCATACAAGGCGAAGGCGGGATTAATATTCCCGATACAGATTACCTCGGCAAGTTACGCGCGTTATGCAACCAGAACAACTGGCTGCTCATCACTGACGAGATTCAAACAGGCATTGGCCGCAGCGGCCAATGGCTTAGCGCACAGCAGAATGGAATCCAGGCTGACGTCATCACCCTCGCCAAAGGTTTAGCTAATGGTGTGCCCATTGGAGCGTGTCTGGCACAGGGTGATGCGTCGAAAGTACTTGTCCCTGGATCACACGGTTCAACATTTGGCGGCAACCCATTAGCATGCCGCGCAGCACTAGCAGTGATTGACACCATTCAAAACGATAATCTATGCGCCAATGCTGCGACCATAGGTGATTATCTTCACAAAGGCTTTGCAACGCGCTTAGCAAATTTAGCAGCAGTGGTTAATATTCGCTCTCAAGGCCTATTAATTGGCATCGAGCTGGACAGACCTTGCGCTGAGCTGGTTAGTCACGCGCTGAAAAAACACCTATTGATTAACGTCACGGCTGAGCGTGTGATACGCCTACTGCCGCCATTAATCCTTAATCAGTCTGAAGCGGATCTGATCATTAATACCGTCAGCGATTTAATCATCGAATTCACCAAGTAGTATTACCGAGGAAATAGACTGTGGCCGTCCGACATTTTCTTACGCTAGCTGATCTTAGCCGCGACACGCTCAACAAACTGATTACACGAGCAATTGAACTCAAAGCCATGCAAAGTCGTGGCCGCATCCATGAGGCGTTAAAAAATAAAGTCTTGGCCATGGTGTTTGAAAAATCTTCGACGCGTACACGTGTGTCTTTTGAAGCCGGTATGATTCAGCTTGGTGGCGGCTCCATTTTTCTTTCGCCACGTGACACACAATTAGGCCGCGGAGAACCTATTGCTGACACTGCCCGCGTTTTGTCACGCATGGTTGATGCGATTATGATTCGTACCTTTGCTCATGACACTGTCGTCGAACTTGCAGAATATGCTGATGTTCCTGTCATCAACGCACTGACCGATGACCATCACCCCTGCCAGCTACTCGCGGACATACAAACCTATGTAGAGCACCGTGGCAGCATTGAAGGTAAAACAGTGACCTGGGTAGGTGATGGGAATAATATGTGTCATTCCTATATGCAGGCAGCAAAACAGTTTGGCTTTAAACTCAATATTGCCTGCCCTGAAGCGTATAAGCCTAAAGCAGATATCATGTCCGCCTGGGGTGATAACAGTGAGATCATCCACGACCCAATGACAGCCTGTCGCGATGTCGATTTAATCACCACCGATGTCTGGGCCAGCATGGGACAAGAAGGCGAAACCAGCGATCGCAATAAAGTATTTGAACCCTATCAGGTCAATGCTGACCTGATGGCACAGGCAAAAAAAGATGCGCTCTTTATGCACTGCCTGCCGGCCCATCGCGGTGAAGAAGTCAGCGCCGACGTGATCGATGGTCCACAAAGCGTTGTCTGGGATGAAGCCGGAAACCGTCTTCATGCACAAAAAGCATTACTTGAATTTCTCATCCCACCGACCAAAAATTAACCCTATGAGCGCTATTGTTGAAGTGAAATCTGTGAGTTGTCACTACCGTAAAGAAATGGTATTGGAACAGCTCTCGTTTCATATTAACGAAGGTCAGATCGCCTGCTTACTTGGCCCCTCTGGTTGCGGCAAAACCACAGCACTACGAACCATTGCTGGGTTCGAGCCTGTGAGTGAAGGCGAAATTTTACTGCGTGGCAACATCGTATCGAACAGCAAAAAAACCATTGCGCCAGAAAAACGTAAATTAGGCATGGTCTTCCAAGACTACGCCCTGTTTCCACACATGAATATTACAGGCAACATCGGCTTTGGCCTGCGCAAACACTCCGCATCAAAGAGCCGTGAACGCGTCGCCGAGCTACTCGCAATAGTTGGCTTGCCCGACTATCAAGAGCGTTACCCTCACGAGCTCTCAGGCGGTCAGCAACAACGTATCGCCTTAGCGCGCGCACTTGCCTCTAAACCTGACGTGATCCTCATGGACGAGCCATTTTCAAATCTTGATGTCGAATTGCGTGAGCAGCTCAGCCATGAAGTACGACAAATACTCAAGTCGCTGAACACTAGCGCTCTCATTGTCACCCACGATCAACAAGAAGCCTTTGCGCTCGCTGACGTGATCGGTGTGATGCGTCAAGGTCGCATTTTACAGTGGGATACCGCGTTTAATCTTTATCACGAACCCAATCATCGTTTTGTTGCCGACTTTGTAGGCAAAGGCGTTTTAATGAAGGGATATCTCGTCTCGCCCAATTCCGTCGCAACCGAAATCGGGCTGATCAACGGCAATAGGGCTTACACCTGGCCAAAGGGAACCCAGGTTGATGTGCTATTGAGACCGGATGACGTCGTTCCTGACGTCAATGCCGACTTAAAAGCCAAAGTTGTTCATAAAGCGTTTAAAGGTGCCGAAATCATGTACACCTTAAAACTGCCAACAGGCAGCAAGGTCTTATCATTGTTCCCCAGCCACAAAGATCACAATATTGGTGATCTAGTGGGGGTTCGTATTGCTGCAGACCATTTAGTAGCGTTTAACTATTCGTAGAGTTGAATGAAAAATTTTTAATTCTTTTTAGTGCGAGTTGTTTTACTTATATCATTACTAACATCGCTGCATGCTCTCACTTAGGAAAATTTATCCATCCTCATGACAGCGCCGCATATGTCACCATATTAATTAATAGAAAATTGAAGACGCTATAAACTTTAGAATCATTTTTCAAGAGCTTCACCGCATAAATATATACATTACGTGATTAACTAATGAAACACACACATACCGTGAAAAGTTTAGCGTTACACTGCGTACACCAACAGCGTTCACTAATTGACCCTATACAACCTAGGAATTGATATGAGCATCGAGGCTTATCTGGCCATAGCGTGTGTTTTATTGTGCTTTGCTGCACTGATATTTACTCGTTATGCACCCGATATTATTTTGATGGGAGGCGTAACCTTTCTTTTAGTGCTAGGCGTGATCACGCCTAAAGAAGCCCTGTCAGGTTTTGCCAACGAAGGAATGATAACCGTTGCACTGTTATTTATAGTCGCTCAGGGCTTATCGCAAACAGGTGGTGCCAGCTACATCGCAGAAAGCCTATTAGGTCGGCCTTCAACTATTGGTTTAGCACAGCTGAGGCTAATGTTGCCTGTCGCCGGTCTAAGCTCAGTCGTCAACAATACTCCCGTGGTCGCCATGATGATTCCAGCTGTGATGGATTGGGCTAAGCGCAATCAGTTTGCAATATCACAATTAATGATGCCACTAAGCTATGCCGCAATTGTAGGCGGCGCCTGCACCTTAATAGGCACTAGTACAAATTTGGTTCTCGATGGCATGTTAAGAACGTACTATCAATCTGGAGAATATACAGGAGAAATTTATCAACTCGGTATTTTCGAATTAGCTTGGGTGGGCATCCCATGCGTTATTGTTACGATACTTTATGTGTATTTCTTTAGCCCTTTGTTATTACCTAAGGGCAAAAAAAGAGAAGCCATGCAATTTGCCGATACACGACAATACACCGTTGAAATGTTAGTCGAACCAAGTAGCCCTTTAGCTGGGAAAACAGTTGAGGCCGCGGGCCTGCGAAGCTTACCAAACGTTTTTTTAATCGAAATACAGCGCAGTGGACACCTGATTACTGCAGTCGGGCCCGCACAAGAGCTCCATGAGAATGATCGACTCGTTTTTGCTGGCAACGTTGAGTCAGTTGTAGATTTACAAAAAATACGCGGATTGCGCCCTGCTGACGATCAAATTTTTAAATTGGACTCCGAACGTTCGCAACGGCACTTAGTTGAAGTGGTCATTTCTAATAGTTTTCCTCAAGCAGGGAAAACGATAAAAGAAGGCCGTTTTCGATCCACCTATGGCGCAGCTATAATCGCTGTTGCGCGTGAAGGTCAACGTATAAAAGGTCGCATCGGTGATATCGCGCTTAAGCCAGGGGATACGCTATTGATTGAAGCTGGCCGATCTTTCGAACGCCAGCAACGATACGTTAAAGACTTTTTGTTGGTCAGGAAAATTGATGACTATAGCCCCGTATCACATGAACGAATGAATGTCGCATTAGCAATATTCCTTGCAATGATAGCATTGGCAACCACTGGCGTGCTGTCAATGTTAGAAGCTGCAATGCTTGCTGCAGGCGCTATGATAGCTTCACGTTGCACGCGTGCTGAAGAAGCCAGGCGTAGCATCGACTGGCAAATATTGATTGTGATTGGCGCATCAATTGCCTTAGGTGTGGCATTAAACAAAACAGGTGCAGCACAGACTATCGCGCAAAATTTCGTCGATATTATTGGTCATTCGCCGTATGCGGTATTAGCTATAATATTCATACTAACTGCTAGTTTTTCAGCAATGATATCCAACGTTGCAGCAGCCGTATTGGTGTTTCCAATTGCAGCAGCAATTAGCACAGAGTTAGATATCAGCATGACCCCCATAACCATTACGTTAATGATTGCCGCATCTGCTAGCTTTGCCACACCCATTGGATATCAGACTAACTTGATGGTTTATGGACCAGGAGAGTATCGAGCAGTAGATTTCCTAAAAATGGGCTTACCATTAACCGTGCTAATAGGGCTTACCACTGTGCTATTAACACCAGTAATTTGGTCGCTTTAGCAGCATTATGTGCTCGCCGCAATATAATTAAGTCGCGGATTTTAGTCATAAGTGCGCCACGCCAATTTATGCTGCTAACGCCATCTCAGTATAAACTTCTTCCGGCATTCTAAAATCAAGTAATTTTCGAGGCCTTTGATTGAGCCGGGTTTGTATTTTCAGCACCTGTGCCGGCTATGAGGGATTTGAAGAAGAACCAAAAAAGCTTCATGCATTTATTCCTGAATCGCTCTATAATCAGGCAAAACTG
>NVRQ02000072.1 GCA_002400905.2 Gammaproteobacteria bacterium
GCGACTCGCCGCATCCAAGCATGAATCTGTCGACTCTAATCCGTAGATGGACACGATAAGAAGACTCCATTTCAGTTTAATGCGATATTAATCACTTAGACCACTTCTAACTTAGATCGGTCAAAAAAATTGAACCAATGAGGCCACAAGCTACTAGACAACTCTCTACAAGATAGTTAAAAGAAAAAATCTTCGCTCTCGGAAAAATAACGATAATCGGTAATGTCATCTGGCTCAATCACGCCAGCTAGAATGGCATCTACGTCTCTGACAACCTGACCGATATAGACGAGGGGTTTACCTTGCACGATCGACTCATCTAACGATGTTGCCCAAATGGCCACATGGCGTGTATTGATCAGACGCAGCGAATTTGACTTTGCCCATTCAGCAGAAACTTTTTTACCTATCCACTGTAGCTTATTCTTTGCATTGGCTCTATCAGCAGGGACATCAATATCCTGCAAAGCTCCTCTGGTTGTCTGGTGCCAGCCCGCACTATAAAAGTCTGTCCCTTGATAAAAGCCAACCACCCACTTTAGATAGCTCTCTAGGCTCTGGTGAACCTGATTGTCGAGATCTTGCTGATACGCCTCAAAATAGAAAGAATAGGGAGGAATATCGCTCGGCCACGCCGACTGCTTGGGTACGGTAGCACAGCCGACCAAAGTGAATACTGAGAGAACAATAATAGCTAAATACTTCATAAGTCAAACCCTAACAAAAACTTTATACTCTATCGACCCGGGCCTATTTTCCTTTACCCTATTAAATAGACGATCACTGAAAGTAGACCTTACAAAACCTAAAAAGTTGACACAAAAACACTCAGGCTCAATAAAAATAACACATTATATTTATAATATAACTATTTGATTTTTAATAATATTGTTAAATTCTATTCTTATTGACCCTATAAGCAAGATCAGAGCTGATCCTACAAGCGTGGCAATAAGGCGCCTATAATTGTATTTAAATTATAACGCATCATCTCTAAATAAGTCGATGCTGGCCCACCTTGCTTAGAAAGAGAATCTGCATACAAGCTACCAGCAATATAACACTGTGTGTCTCGCACAATCTGTTGCAATAGTCTTTGATTGCTCGAACGCTCAAAAAAAGCAGCCTTAATATTTTCAGACTTTATGAGTCGAATCAGTTTTGCTAACTCACGCGCGGATACATCAGCACTAGCGTTGATACCCTGTGCAGCAAAAAACTCAATATTGGATGCGGCCTCAAAATAGCGATATGCTCGATGTGAGGTGAGCAATTTACGTCGATCATGAGGGATGGTCGCGAATGAATTACGTATCTCTTCGTCTAACTCAATGAGCCTTAAATCGTAATCATCTCGCTGCGAGAGATAATAGTTTTTACGCGCGCCATCAACAGCAATAAAAGCCTGAGTAATATTGTCACTATACACTCTGGCATTATTAATACTTTGCCATGCATGAGGGTCACTCTGCGAAGTGTTTTCATGACCGTGCAACCCATAATCAGAATCTGCTGAAAGCAACAAAGGAATATTATTACTTACTCTAACAATAACCCCCTGATATCCAGACGCTGCAACGAGGCGCTCTATCCATCCTTCAAAACCAAGACCATTCAAAATCAATACATCAGCTTTTGCTAAACGCTGCGCATCACTTGGCCGAGGTTGGTAGACGTGCACATCTTCTTCTGGCCCAACCAAAGAATAGACCTCAACGTAATCACCGCCAATCACCTGCGCCATATCAGCCAATATACTGAATGTTGCGACAACACTCAGTTTATTGTCTGACACAGTCGTATCAGCGTACGCTGTATTAATAAAAATCAACACAACAATAAGTAATGGTCTAAACAGGGCTAACATAGTAATAAACTAAAGGGCACCTCTATTAATTGCTTATGGTCTCTGGCTTACAGACGAGCACAGGATCAAGGCATCATTGCGCAGGCAGGCTTGTGGCCTGTCAAGCAATGATAACGCCGAGCACCCCGAGGGCACGTAGCCTGGGCTCGTCTGTAAGCCCCGTAGGGCCTGATCTGAAGCACGCGTCTGCTGCGTTACAATCCTTGATAAGGCAACCAGCCTTATCGGCGGGTTGCGCCTTACATCCGCACGCTTCAGATCAGGCAGAGGCCATAAGCAATTAATAGCGATGCCCTTTAGAGTACTATTCCGCCAGTGAGGCGTTTATTTTCGATTAAGGACATAATATTTTTAGTCAATTTACCGGGTGCCACCCATTGTTTATTAGCGAATTCTTTTACTGGCCATAAGCCAATCACACTATTGGTGACGAACACTTCCTCTGCATTATTGATATCATCTAAATAAAGCGGTAATACCTCTATATCGACCCCCTGCTCTTGCGCCAGATCAATAATACATTGACGCATCACACCCGTCACACCTGACTGACTTAAATCTGGCGTAATGAGTCTGCCTTCTTTGACAATGAAAACATTTGTCATAGTGCCTTCGATCACGTGTTGATCGCGATCAAGCATCAAACCTTCCTGAATATCTTCTTCAGGCTGCCATTCAGACTGTGCGATGACCTGTTCTAAACGATTCAAATGTTTTATCCCGGCGAAATCACTGACACCAAGGCGCGTATCGCAGCGTCTGAGTCGTATACCATTTGTTACGTATTCTTGTGGGCTATCAGGCCAGCCATGAAGGCTTATTATACGGCTCGGCTGGGTATTTCGCACTGGCCGATAACCGCGCCTGCCTAACCCTCTAGTCAACGTGACTCTTACTGTCACATCATCTTGGCGTTCATCAAGTAAACGTGCGAGCTCATTTTCTAATAGTGCTTTACCTGGGAAATCAATTGCTAGCGCTTTACAGCCAGATTCTAGCCGCTGCATGTGCTCATGCCAGAGAAAGATTCTTCGCTGTCGAATAGCAAGGGTTTCAAATAAGCCATCGCCATAGAGCAGACCGCGATCAAGCACATGAATATGATTGCTTATTTCACCGTTGATAAGAATAGGCATGCTCATATTCGATTACAACTGCAATGCCAACAACAAGCCTTTTGCCTTGCTGCGTGTTTCTTCGACTTCACGTTCGGCTATGGAGTCGGCGACGATGCCACCTCCGGCACGAAACTGCACCGAGTGACCATCGCTAACCAGCGTCCGAATCAGTATGTTGAGGTCCATATCACCGTTGTCGTTAATATAGCCAACAGATCCGGTATAGGCGCCTCTTGCTTCATTTTCTAATTCGTAAATAATTTCCATACAGCGCACTTTGGGACAGCCTGTAATGGTACCACCTGGAAAGACAGCACGTATGATCTCACCGGGTGTTGTCTTATCGCGTAACTGACCGCGTATATTCGACACAATGTGATGAACATGGGCGTAACTCTCACGAACCATTAATGCATCGACGTCGATACTGCCCGGCTGACACACACGGCCCAAATCATTACGCTCTAAATCAATGAGCATTATATGCTCTGCCTGCTCTTTGCTATTTTCCATCAATTCTTGTGCGAGCTGCTGATCCTGGTGTGCGTGGTCTGAGCGTGGTCGCGTCCCGGCAATAGGCCGTGTTTGCACTAACTTGCCAGTGGTTTGGACTAGACGCTCGGGGGATGAACTGATGATGGTTTTATTATCAAAGCGTACCAAGGCAGAAAATGGCGCAGGGTTAGACTGGCGCAATCGTTGATAGAGAGCGGCTGCAGAAAAGGGTTTGTCTGATACGACTTTCCAGCCACGTGACAAATTAACCTGAAAGATGTCTCCTTCATAGATGTAATCTTTAATCCGTTCAACACCATCAATAAATTGCTGCACAGCGTCTTCTTTAATAGAGCTAAATACGATCTCTGAATTCTTCAACACACTACCACTGTCAAGATCTGCAATAACATGTGCGATATTATGTTCGCTATTGGATACCAAGTATAAACATGCATTGACGTGATCACGAATCAACGCGGTATCAATGCGTGAGGCAAAGGCAACCGGTAAAATAGAATTTTTATAGCTCTTTAACGTGGGTTCGATATAGGCTGCCAACTCATAACTTAAATAAGTAAACCATCCGCCGTAGAATGGAAGTTGTACAGTCGGTTCAACGCCACAAGATTTTTGTTGCCAGAGTTGATCAAATTCAGCAAGAAAATCACTGCTCTTTAACTGTTCATTGTCCAGTGTTAACAAAGCCTGGTCATTCAATACCAATTGTTCACCAGGGAAACAAAACAAAATGTCGAATTGAGATTGCACCGTGCCATGTGCAACGCTTTCAAGTAGAAATGGATATTTCTCTGGATGATCTTGGTGTAGCACGAGCAAGTCGTCGTAACGATCTAGACGATGAATAATAGGGGGGGTGATTTTCTTTTTACTAATTGTTGGTCAGGCTTTAACTTAAGCGGCTCATTATTAGAGTCGCGTTAGTGCCACCAAAACCAAATGAGTTAGATAGCGCAGTATCTATTTTCATATCACGTGCAATATTCGGCACATAATCTAGGTCACATTCTGGGTCTGGAGTATCGAGATTGATGGTTGGTGGCGCCACTTGGTCACGAATCGCCAATACTGAAAAGATCGCTTCAACACCGCCAGTCGCGCCGAGCAAATGTCCTGTCATCGATTTGGTTGAGCTAATTGCAACGGAATAGGCATGCTCACCAAAACATCTCTTCACGGCTTGCGTTTCTGCCTTATCACCGGCAGGTGTGGACGTTCCATGTGCATTAATATAGTCGATGTCTTCGACATTCATGCCAGCATTAGTAAGAGCGAGACCCATACAAGCACTTGCGCCTTCTCCACCTGGTGAGGGTAAAGTCATATGGTAAGCATCGGCATTAAGACCGTAGCCGACTATTTCAGCGTAGATATTGGCACCACGAGCTTTAGCGTGCTCATACGATTCAAGCACCATTACGCCCGCGCCATCACCTAATACAAAGCCGTCACGGTCTCTATCCCAAGGACGGCTAGCTGCCTGTGGATCATCGTTACGTGTGGAGAGTGCGCGTGCAGCGGCAAACCCACCCAAGCCACAGGGTGATGTGGCCATTTCAGCGCCACCGGCCACCATCACATCCGCATCACCGTAGCGAATCATTCTTGCTGCTTCGCCGATATTATGTGTACCGGTAGTACAGGCAGTAACAACCGCTATATTGGGACCTCTAAAGCCATACTTTATCGACAAATGGCCTGAGATCATATTGATGATGGTACTGGGAATAAAAAACGGTGAGAATTTACGTGGACCACGCTTTAAAAAAGTATCGTAGCTAGATTCTATTTCACCTAAGCCGCCGATACCTGAGCCAATGGCTACACCAATACGTGATCCATTGGCTTCAGTGACTTCTAAACCAGAGTCTTCAACCGCTTGTATGCCTGCTGCCAAGCCATATTGGAGAAAGGTATCCATTTTTCTAGCATCTTTGGCTGTCATATATTGGGTGACGTCAAAATCTTTGACGGAGCCACCAATACGCGAAGCAAAGTCTGATGCATCAAAAGACGTAATGGTATCGATGCCGCTTTGACCCGCGAGAATATTTCTCCAGCTGTCGGCAACATTAAGCCCAACCGGGCTAACCATACCCATGCCGGTGATGACAACACGTCGTTTATCGATATCTATCATTAGCAATTATGATGTTGTTTAAACAAATAACGAAAGCAAACAAAACTAGTCCTTGCCTGTTAACAGGCAAGGACTAGCATTCATTGTTCCTATTAGAGAATTTTGCACGATGTAGATTTTTCGTTAGGGCAAAACAAAAATCGTCGAAAAAGCGCAGTTTACACGAGTAAATGAGCATTTTGAGACTATTTTTAACGCCGCCATAGCGGAAAAAATGCTTCGTGCAAAGATCTCTATTAGGCAGCAGCTTGGCTATTGATATAATCAATAGCTTGTTGAACGGTAGTGATTTTCTCAGCTTCTTCGTCTGGAATTTCGCATTCGAACTCTTCTTCGAGAGCCATCACTAATTCTACGGTGTCGAGGGAATCTGCACCGAGGTCATCAACAAAGGAAGATGCCGCGTTGACTTCTTCTTCTTTTACGCCAAGTTGTTCAATTACAATTTTCTTGACCTGTTCTTCAATGCTCATTACCTTGGAATCTCCTAGTACGCGGACCTAGCCGCGGGCCTATTGTATCGTCACCAAGCAAAGTTGCAACCTCATATAATGACGACTTTGTTATAAATATAATTTTTTACATATAAATCAGAAAGTTATTGCTATTAATTATGGCAACTTATAGGGTAATGATGGCTGGTTAAGCCATGTACATTCCACCATTTACGTTGAGCGTTTCACCGGTTATATAACTCGCACCGGATGAGGCCAAAAAGCAAGCTGCCGCAGCGATATCTTCAGGTTGCCCCAAACGTCCCGCAGCAATCTGGCCCATAAGCCCAGCCTTTTGCTCATCGGATAAAGCGTCTGTCATATCGGTTTCAATAAAACCAGGGGCAATACAGTTCACCGTAATATTGCGTGAACCAATTTCGCGAGCCAATGACTTAGTGAAACCACCCATTCCCGCTTTCGCTGCAGCGTAATTTGTCTGTCCAGCATTACCTGTTAAACCAACCACCGACGCTATATTAATAATACGGCCCTTACGTGCCTTGGTCATAGGTCGAATACAGGCTTTACACAATCGATACAAAGAGTTTAGATTCGTATCAATCACATCAAGCCATTCGTCTTCTTTCATACGCAAAAATAAATTATCGCGAGTAATCCCAGCATTGTTAACTAATATACTTGGCGCTGCAAATTTTTCTATGATGGCAGCCATTGTTTTATCGACTGATGACTGGTCACACACATCGAGTCGCAAACCCATACCCTTTTTACCTGCCTCGGTAATTTCGGCGCTAATTTTTTGTGCGCCCGCATCCGATGTCGCTGTACCAATAACGGTGGCGCCCTGCGCCGCCAGAGCATGGAGTATCGCTTTACCTAAGCCGCGACTAGCACCCGTCACTAATGCAATTTCATTATCTAAATCCATACTCATTCCTCTCTAAGCAACGAAATCAGCGACGGTAATCAAATTACGTGTTGCTAATGACTTATCAATACGTCTGATTAATCCTGCCAACACTTTACCTGGGCCACATTCGATAAGTTGGTCAGCTTGGTAAGTCGCTAGCTGCGCCACACAATCAACCCATCGTACCGAAGTATACAGCTGCGCTATTAAGGCTTGGCGAATTTCGTCAGGCGCAGAATGCGCTTTACCATCAACATTATGAATTACCGGAATAGCCGGTGCATTAATTTCGATATTTGCTAACGATTGCGTCAATTGCTCAGCAGCGGGTTTCATTAATAAACAATGTGAAGGCACACTCACCGGCAATATTAATGCACGCTTAGCTCCACGTTCTTTAGCGATATCCGCAGCACGGGCTACCGCACCACTAGCACCGGCGATAACAACCTGGCCGGGCGAGTTAAAATTGGCGGCAGACAATATTTCACCGTCCGCAGCAGCGACGCAGATATCAATAACAATATCATCATCTAACCCTAATATTGCTGCCATTGACCCTTCACCTTCGGCAACAGCAGACTGCATAAAGCATCCTCTATCACGCACCAATGTTACAGCATCGGTAAAAGATAAAGCTCCAGCACATACCAAGGCAGAATACTCGCCTAGGCTGTGACCACTCATTGCAATAGGCGCATCAAATCCTTTATCGAGCCAAACACGATAACAAGCGACCGAAGCAACTAAAATTGCAGGTTGTGTGATCTCAGTTTTGTTTAACTCTTCGGCAGGGCCGTTGTTAACCACCTGCCATAAATCATAATCTAACAAAGCTGACGCCTCATCAAAGGTAGCAGCAATTATCGGCGCTTGGTCATAAAGCTCTGCCAGCATTCCAACTGACTGCGAACCTTGGCCGGGAAAAACAAATGAATAAGACATAAGGGTACCTCTATTAATTGCTTATGGCCTCTGCTTGATCTGAAGCGTTACGTGCTCTCGGGTTATCATTGCTTAACAGGCCACAAGCCTACCTGCGCATAATGCCTTGATCCTGAACTCGTCTGTAAGCCAGAGACCCTAAGCAATGAACAGAGGTGCCCTTTAGAGTAAAAATATAATGTTAGTAAATAAGTAGCGCTGAACCCCAAGTGAACCCACCACCAAACGCCTCGAGAAAGAGTGTTTCGCCGCGTTGGATGCGGCCATCACGCACTGCCGTATCCAATGCTAATGGCACAGAGGCTGCCGAGGTATTTCCGTGATCTTGCACTGTAACTACAACACGCTCGCTAGGTAAACTCAGTTTTTTACCCAAGGCGCCTATAATCCGCACATTGGCTTGGTGCGGGACTAACCAGTCAATGTCAGCTTGGGTCATCCCTGCCGCATCGAGCGTTTCATCAACGATCCGACCCAGAGTGTTCACTGCCACTTTAAATACTTCACGGCCTTTCATATGAATAAAGGCTTCGCCTTGCTTAACTGCTTCGTAATCGCTGACAATGCCTTTGGGTACGTTTAACAGTGACTCATATTGACCGTCTGCATGCAGATGAGTCGAAATAATGCCTGGTTTGTCGCTAGCGCTTAATACCACTGCACCCGCGCCGTCACCAAACAAAATACAGGTTTCGCGATCAGTCCAATCAACGATCCGTGACAGTGTCTCAGCGCCAATGACCAAGGCATTTTTAGCCGAGCCAGTTTTAATGAATTTATCGGCAATAGATATCGCATAAATAAAACCAGAACATACCGCTTGTATGTCAAATGCAGCTGGCCCATGAATACCTAAGCGCTTTTGTAGCAAGCAAGCAGTGCTAGGAAACACTTGGTCTGGTGTTGTCGTAGCAAACACAATCAAATCGATATCGTCGACGCCTAGCCCTGCGGCTTCGATCGCGGCACGTGACGCGTGTTCGGCCAAATCACACGTGGTTTCACCTTCACCTGCAATATGACGTTTTTTAATTCCGGTACGATCGGTAATCCATTCGTCGGTGGTGTCCACCATGCGTTCCAGATCGGCATTGGTATACACCTTCTCCGGCAGAAAACTACCTGTGCCTGCTATGCGTGAATAAATCATCCTGCGCGCTGCTCAACTGAAACACTAACCAATTCTTTTTCTAGCATTTGAGGAACATTTTTTTCCACTTCGATCATCGCTTCCAATATTGCATGTTTAAACGCAAAGGCATCGGCACCGCCATGACTTTTAATCACAATACCACGCAGACCTAACAAACTCGCACCATTATGGCGTCGTGGGTCCATACGATCACGAAATCGCTTCAGCACACCGCTAGCAAATAACGCAGCAATGCGTGTCATCCAATTTCTATTAAAACATTCTTTCAGATAATGACTCATCATTTTCGCCACACCTTCACTGCTCTTCAGTGCAACGTTACCAGCAAAGCCATCACATACAACGACATTAACCTTGCCTTGATAGATGTCATTGCCTTCAATAAAGCCATGATAATTTAAATGACTGCTTTCTAATAGTTTGGCAGCTTGCTTAACCTGCTCATTGCCCTTGATTTCTTCTTCGCCGATATTCAATAAACCAATAGTGGGTGATTCAATATCATCTACTGCGGAAACCAAAACCGAGCCCATCACCGCAAACTGAAACAAATGCTCAGCGCTGGTATCAACGTTAGCACCAAGATCAAGCATGTGTGTATGGGTATCAACGGTAGGTAAGGTAGTGCAAATCGCTGGACGGTTAATACCGGGTAAAGTTTTTAGTACGTATCGCGCTGTGGCCATCAACGCGCCAGTGTTGCCTGCACTAACACAAGCATCCGCTGCACCTTCCTTAACAAGGTTAATGGCTACGCGCATGGAAGAATCTTTCTTACCACGCAAGGCCAAAGCCGGTGATTCATCCATTCCAACAATTTCAGACGCGTGTTGAATCGATAAGCATGCACCAACAGTCATTTTTTGTTGGCGCAAAGCATCAGCGATGGCATCTTGCTGGCCAACGAGAATCAATTTTACATTGGAAGTTTCTTTAAGTAGCTGACACGCCGCAGAAACAATAGTAGAAACGCCATGGTCACCGCCCATGGCGTCAAGCGCGATTGTCGTCACTCAGCTAATCGCTATGCTGTTAGATTTCGTGATAGTGAGTTTATTCGTCGCCAGCAACGTCAATAACTTTCTTGCCACGATAATAACCACTAGCACTAATGTGATGACGACGATGTGTTTCACCTGTAGTTGGCTCAATCGATATTGCTGGTATTGTTAACGAATCATGCGAACGACGCATGCCACGTCGCGAAGGGGTTACTTTGCTTTTTTGTACGGCCATTGATCTTACTCCTAAAAAACTCTCAAAAAATATCTACTTTTTCTTTAGCTGACTCAACACAGCAAAAGGATTAACACGTTCTTCCAATTCTTCTTCTTCGTCGCCGTCGTCATAGCTATTCGAATCAACAGCCATCTGACAATCATCATGCTTAGGCATAGCGGGTAACGATAGCAATAACTCATCTTCTATTACCGCCATAAGCGACAGCAGCTCGTCTTCTAACACCAATACCGGCTCACACTCCGCAGGCACATTTTCTATTGCCGCCGCATCTTTTACAACCAACATGGTTTTGACACTGCTAACAATGAAATTAAAATCGCTCAAACAACGCTGACATTCAGCACTCAATGTCGCCTTAACGGCTAATTGAAACTGTGGTCGGCCACGTGCCCCAGAGCTAAAATCGATATCAACTTCAACGTCACCTTCATCACGTTGCAAAGCGTCGACTAGCCGTTCAAATTTCGCTACTGCAATGCTACCCTGTATGTGCCGCGCTCGACGCGCTTGCAGATACGGATCCACATCGATTTCAAATACTACTGGCATAAACGTTTTAGCTTATAAAACAATACGTTTCGTGTCAAAATATCATTTTATCACGGATAATCCAAGACGTCGCTCCATGAATGATATTCCCTTGATATTGGCCTCCTCATCACCCTATCGGCATGCGCTATTGTCGCGCCTGCGGCGGCCTTTTGGCTGTATTTCACCCGATTGCGACGAAAGCGCACTCGAAAATGAGCACGCAACCGATCTAGCGACTAGATTGGCCCTGCTCAAAGCCCAAACCGTCGCTAAAGCACGGCCCGACGCCCTAATCATAGGTTCTGACCAAGTGCTTGAGGCTAATGGCGACTTGCTGGGTAAACCTGGAAATCATGCTAAAGCAGTCGAACAACTGAGCCAATTATCGGGCAAAACCGTTCTATTTCATACTTCGCTTTGCTTGCTGAATGCTATTTCGGGCCAGGCCCAGGAGTCGGTTGAAACTGTTGAAGTGAAATTTAAGTCACTACCGCCTGAGACCATCGAAGCCTATCTCAGAGCCGAGCAACCTTATGATTGCGCTGGTGCTTTTAAATCTGAGGGTTTAGGAATCATTCTGCTTGAAAGCATTAAATCGGAAGACCCGACAACGCTGATTGGATTGCCATTGATTCGGCTTTGTGAGTTTTTGCAGAAGGAAAGTGTTCATCTGATTTAGTTTATTGCAGCTGTAGCACGGATGAAACATCGTGTAATCCGGGACCTAGAGCTAAGCAACTAATTCCCTGCAATCCACTACGCTGCTTGCAAGCTACGCGAGCTGAAAAACAATACGCCTTTTAACCACAACTTCAGTGCAAATTATGCTTGATCTACAAGACAGCATCCAAACCGAAGTCTAGGACTGGCTGTTGTTTCGATTGTTCCCCTGATTCCGTTACACTTCATCCGGGCTTGTATCTAATCAGTTATAGTCAAGGTATTGCCATAACGACTTCATACAATAAAATTGGTAGCATCAAGAAAACGACAGAAAAAATTGTTAATATAAAA
>NVRQ02000073.1 GCA_002400905.2 Gammaproteobacteria bacterium
AGTGACTTGAGCTGCTCTAGCTAAGTTTATACCTTCGGTGATGCGGGCGCGTACGGTGTAATTTTGATAAGCCGGAATGGCGATTGAAGCAAGAATGCCAATAATTGCTACAACGATCATTAGCTCGATGAGGGTAAAGCCTGGTTGAAACTTTTTCATGTTATTCATTATTCATACCTGTTGTTTGATAAATTATATTAGGCAGAATCAAGCGGTTGTTTGATGGTGTTTGTATTGCTAATTATTGTTAGGTGTCCGTTCAAAAAAAGCCTCCCGAAGGAGGCGTTTAGAGTTACCTTAAATCTGCCCTATTGTTAACGACAGTTCGCTGGCGCAAGTACTGATGGAAGAGTGCCATTTACGACTGAGGTAGCAGTTGAGCCTGCAGCTTTACAGTTCCAAGTGATTGGGCCAGGAGGGACAGTACCGCTAACGAGTACGGCACCAGCTGCGCCTCCAGTTCTAGGTGCTAAGACTAAGGTGTTACCTAGCGCAGCAGTTGAAACATTTAAGCCGTAAGTGATGGTAATTTCGCCATCGGCGCCACTGACAGACATTGCCAAAACGCTAGGAGTGGGCACAAAGGCATTGATAGGTGCTACAGCTCCACCAGCAGCAGTAACGCCAATAAAGTCAAGCCCCGTTGCGAGTGGTATACCGCTCGCTGAATTTTCACCAACAGTAATTTGAGCCGTTCTAGCTAAGCTTAGACCTTCGGTGACACGCGCACGCACGGTGTAACTTTGATAAGCCGGAATGGCTATAGCTGCTAAAATACCGATAATCGCAACTACGATCATCAATTCGATAAGAGTAAAACCTTTTTGCGTCCTAAGGGTGCGTTGTAAGTTTTGTACGCGTTTCATTGTGTTCTCCTGGGAAAAATAAAATATAGTTGGTCGATCACGTTGTTTTTCGTATTCTACAACGTTGCCGTCTGCGGATATACTAAGCACAGCTTATGCCAGGTTTGTGGAAATGAGGCTCAACAATTAAAAATTGTGTTAATTCATAGGCTTAGCGCTTGGCTATCATCGAGGGGTATCGCTAACTGCGTCATAACTCTTGAATTTTGCGGTGTTGCAGTGTTGATTTCCAACAGTTGTTGTTGACGAACAACAGTATTTTTATTTGATTGAGTAGGGTCATCCGGTTTATTTTTAAATATCTTGTAGAGCGAACGTCATGCTATGGAGATTAACCTCGGTTAGTTCCTCTGCATCCAGCTCTATCAAGCCGTATGCGAATCGAGCTTTGAGCACATAGATGGGGTTCTCGCCAGCTTGTTCTATGACCTTTTTGTATTTTGGCTGTTTTTCAATGGTTAAGGCATTACGTTTAATCTCGGCTTTTTTATCAAAGAAAGACTCATACAGATGAAACCGTGTATGTGGTAGGCCGTTTTTAGATACATCTAACAATCTGCCTCCTTCTTTTGCGTCAATGTCGGGCGTTTTAACATATACCCATGCAGGTAGCTGGCCTATTTTTTGTATTTTTTCTAAGACTTCATGCGCTATTTCGTCATTGAAGATAGAGGCGGAAACTGTTCGTATTACGCCATCAGTGAAGACTATTGCTAGTGGCCTTTCCTGGTGTACTAGCCACGAACCATAGGTTAACGCTGCAATCTGTATTGCAGCGATAACACTTAAATCTAGTTTTAAACTTGGTTTGCCCACTTTATAGACGAAGAGTGTGAGCACGGGGCCAAGCACGAAATCAACGCCGGCGATTAATCTTATGCCCTGCCAGCCACCATCTGTTTGAAACAGAAAGCCTGGATACCAAATAAACCTAATGATTGCTGCCAGGAAGATGAAGAGGATAATGCTGATGAGTAAATGAACAGCAAACGCACTGTATCGGGTCTTGGGTTGGGCTAAAATCATTGATAATTCTTCCTCAAGAATCTAAAGTTTTTATATTTGCTTAGTTTATTTTTTTACCTGGTTTATCTCAAGTTTACGCAGTTGATAACGCAAGGGATTTAATTGAGAACGCTCCTTAGTGTTTTAGCTGCTTGAGTTTTGTTGTGCCCGGTTTGTTGGGAATGTCACGAATGATTAAAAGTTTAATTAATTCATGGTGTTAGCGTTTGCCTGACGTTATTAGCTATCGGTCACTGCGTCACAATCCTTTAATCTTGCGGTTTTAGGCTGTTGATTTTCAAAGTTGTTGATGAATAACAGTTTGTGAGGGTGGACTAGTAGCTAAAGAGGTTGCAGCAGTTGTAGCCTGGATGCAACGCAGTGGAATCCGGGTTAACCTATCTCCATGGTTCAATATCGAAGGAATCGATTGGCCGGTGGAACATTTTTTTTTACCGTCACACTCAAGGATAGAAGCTCAACCCTCTTAGTCGAGCATATCGACCAACTTCGTGGCGCCTTCAAAACAGTTTCCGCGCAATCACCTTTTACTATTGATGCGATTGTGATCTTACCCGAACACCTTCACACCATTTGGACATTACCTGAAAACGATGATGATTACCCCAAACGTTGGCGAGCAATAAAGAGCCTCTTTACACGGACATTAAATAAAAAAGGCGTTGAATTGAGAAAAAATTCTCGAGGAGAATACCCGTTATGGCAACGTCGGTATTGGGAACATACAATACACAGTGAAAATGATTTACAGAGTCATGTCGATTATGTTCATTACAACCCGGTGAAACACGGATTAGTCTCTAGAGTTTGTGAATGGCCTTATTCGTCCTTCCATCGATACGTTAAAGATGGATTACTTGACGTGAATTGGGGAGACGATACAAATATCGATAATAATTTAAACTTTGGTGAATAAGCCCCGGATTCCGTTGCTCTTCATCCAGGCTACAGCTACTTCGCTCTCCTTGGCGGTCAGCGAAAGAGTTCGCCTTGATTGAAGGGGTGAAATGATAGTTTGCATTTCTCCACACTGTGTTAGTTTATTTCTAGCTTTCGTAGTCTGTAACGCAGTGCGTTAAACGAAATGCCCAGTATTTTTGCCGCCTGGGTTTTGTTTTGTCCGGTTTGTTGTAGTGCTTTGAGAATGCTGGATTTTTCTGTTAAATCGAGCTTTGAGTCGAGGTCAGCGTTGGCCTCGGTTGACGTTGTTTGTGGCAGGTTTAAATCGTATGCGTGAATCTCGTTGTTTTCACACAGGGTCATTGCACGTTCTAATATATTTTCCAGCTCGCGCACGTTGCCGGGGAAACCGTAGTCTTGTAAGGCTTGAACAGCATCGTTTTGGATCGCGGGCACGGTGACTTGGTGTGAGGCAGCGAGTTGGTTAAGCAGGTGCGTCGCTAGCTCGGAGATATCATCGCGCCGATCGCATAGGCTGGGCATGGTTAGCTCGATGACGTTGATGCGATAAAATAAGTCTTGTCTGAAACGGCCGTATTGTACCAACTCGGCTAAGTTCTTGTGTGTGGCGCTGAGTATGCGCACATTCACGGCTATTTCTTCGTTAGCGCCGACAGCGCGCACGGCTTTTTCTTGAATGGCGCGTAATAGCTTTACCTGCATGGCTAGGGGTAAATCAGCCACTTCATCTAAAAACAGCGTGCCGCCGTTAGCGCTTTGAAATAAGCCGGGATTGTCGTGATGCGCGCCGGTGAAGCTGCCTTTTTTGTGGCCAAAGAATTCGCTTTCCATGAGTTCGCTGGGGATGGCGCCACAGTTAACGGCAATGAAGGGTGCCTCACGTCGCGCGCCATTATCATGAATCATGCGTGCGGCAAGTTCTTTACCGGTGCCGGATTCGCCGCTGATATAAATGGGCGCCTGGCTGCGCGCGAGTTTATCGATGGTCGCGCGTGTTGATTCCATCACTGCCGAGCTACCCAATAGTGTTAATTGTTTCTCGGGCGCGCAATGATCGTCGGACAAGCGTAGCGCGGTGTCGACGAGATTACGTAAGTCGTTTAGATCAACGGGTTTTGCAACGAAATCGTAAGCGCCAGCTTTCAGTGCAGTAATAGCCGCTTCCATATTGCCGTGTGCGGTAATCATGGCGACGGGTGTCTTGGGGTAGTGTTGCTGTATGTGCTTGATTAGATCGATACCATTACCGTCGGGTAGATTCATGTCAGTCAGGCAGAGATCGAAAGTATGTTCTGCAAGTAAGGATTTCCCGTCTGCAATATTCGCAGAGGCGTGGCAGGCAATGCCCATACGTGACAGGGTGATCTCCAGTAGTTCACGGATATCAGGTTCGTCATCAATAATTAAGGCGTGGGCTCTATTCATATTAGGCTGCTTGATGGTGGCGGCGCGTGTCGGCAAAACTGATGCGAAAGCAGGCACCGGTATTGTCCTTATCGACATAGTTTAGGTGCGCTTGATTATTGCTGCACAGCTCACGTGCGATATAAAGGCCCAGTCCAGTCCCGGCATGGCTGGTGGTGAAGAAAGGCTCAAAAATCCGGTCTAACATTTGCTTGTCAATGCCGGGTCCTTGATCCGATACTTCAAGTATTGGCAGGTAGGCTTGTCCATCGCTGTCTAAGCGAAGGGTAATTTTCACAGCGGAAAGGTCGGTTTGAGACGCGCTGGTTTGGCCGTGGCGTAATGCATTGGTGCAAAGATTCCATATTATTTGATGCAAATGGCTGGGATCAAAATAAGCAATATACGGTGAAGTATGGCTGAGGATGGTTAGGCAGTCGTCGTTCAAGTTCATACTTTGGCAGAATTCTTTTTTAATTCGATAGAGCCAGTCATTGAGCTCGATGGCTTCTGTGTGAATTGCTTTACGCTGACTCAATTGCATGACGTTATCGACGATTTTGTCGAGACGCCTTGATTGCTCGCTAATAATTTTGGTGAGTCGTTTGTCATTTTTATGGATTTCGGCTGATTCTGCCAAGAGTTGCCCTGCATGGCTGATCGCTCCAAGTGGGTTACGTATTTCGTGGGCGATGCTGGCGGTTAGGTGGCCAAGTGATGCGAGCTTTAATTGCTGTGCTTGCTGTGCCAATGCGGTGTTGTCTTCCAGAAAAACCAATGTCCCGGCATTCTCTTCTTTTCTACCCAACTGAGCGAAACGTGGCATTAATTCCATGGCGCCTTGGCGCATTTTTAGGCTTTGAGGTTGATATCGCCCATCATTTTGCCAGCGTAATAGCTCTTGTTTGAGATCGGGGTATAGGTCGAGGCAGAGATGTTGGTTGTTTTCATCTACAGCGAGCAGTTGCTGTGTTGATTGGTTCATGAGTCTAAGTTGGTTATTACCATCCAGCACTAATACGCCGGTTTGCATACGTTGTATGACGTAACGAGTGAGCTGCTCCATTGTTAGTAGCTCACTGCCACGCTGTTCGGCGAGGTGTTCGCTATTGCGAATGCGTTGGGCAAGGTAGGCCGCAAGGATGGCTGTGGCGAAAAATGTAATACCTAAAACGCCCGCATGGCCATAGCTAACGGTGTGAGAATAAAAGGCGTCAGCAAGTACGGCAACGCTAGCTAGGGCCGCGAAAAATAGTGCATTGCGGCTCGTGCTGAGTACGCTGCCGCCTGCGATAGAAACAGCAAGGAGTATGGCAATGTCATTACCAAAGCCACCGCCGTAGTGCGCGAGTAAGGTGATAGCAATGATGTCGGTGACGACATGAAGTGCCACTTGTTTATTGAAACTGGGTGTTTGACTGGAAATAGTTACAACATAAAATAGGCTACAAATTAAGTAGAAAATACTGATTATTACTAGGGGCGCTGAATTAATTTCGTTGAATAAGCTGTGACGGCTTTCTGTTACGAGTAGCGTGCACAGTCCACCGCTGATCAGCAAGCGATAGAGGTTTAATAGTTGCAGCGGGCGCCAGGTGTTATTTGCCGCGTGCTCTCGGGGTGTCGCGCTGTTTTTGCTGGCTTGGCGGCGGTCACGGCCCCCGTAATTATCGGAGTTATCACTGGGCGTGCTGATGTCTGGCCAATTATTGCCTTGGGTGTTCATGGTTATAGTGATCGGCCGCAGCCAAGCAAGCCTTAGCCAATTATTGCCCAAATACTAGGGGGCGTTCTCAATCACCGTTCGCGGCAAGGTTCTGGCCCTTTTTCGCGTTAGCGGCGTTGCGGTTCGTTGCAATAGAACAACACTTACGCCCTGAGGCAATGCGGTAGCATTGCTGAGGAAGTACTCTTGAGGTGCGCCTCACCGCGCCCGCAGGAAGTGCCCTTGGGGTACGCCTTGCCAGCACAAAAAATGCCTCAGAATCATACTCACTCAGGTAATTCAGAGCGCCCCCTAGCGTTTGCAGTCGTTATTCTCTGGCGGGCAGTAGAAGTCGCCGTTTTCTGCCACGGCAGTTTCTTTGGGA
>NVRQ02000074.1 GCA_002400905.2 Gammaproteobacteria bacterium
ACTCAGTGCGCTCAGGTCTTCTGGCGTTTTAAGGTCTTTGGCTAGCTCGGCGGCTAGCGCATGTATTCTTGTTTGCTTCATTGTCATACTCATTATTGTTCTCCATCAGAACGTTAATCAATAATGAGCCGTTACACAATTTAATTTACAGCCTCTCTTCCAAGGGAATACCCACATTAAGATGGTTAGGGTATTTCTGTATATCTCCTGTTCTGATGTAACCTCTCCTTTCATAATAGGCGATAAGCTCTGTGCGCTGAGACACAACTACCATTATGTACTTTTTGGCATTCAGCTTCGTAGATGCGTAGCTTTCAGCTTGATGCAATATTTCTTTTCCTACTCCAGCCCCTTGTAGCTTCGGATGTACTGCGAAAAAACCAATGTAAGCTCTATCACCATCTTTCTCTATACAAACACAAGATGTAATTTCACCATCAACAACTGCCACTAATAAATGTGCATTTGGATTTGAGAGATACCCTTGTATTTCATTAACATTTGATCTGTCTCCGCCAACAAGATTAGTTTCTTTAGTCCATCCGCTCTCCCCACGATAGGCCAGATTAACCAGATCACATATATTCTCTATTTGCTCTGCTTTAGCGACTTCTAATATAAATTCCAACGCTGACTGCCAAAGAGAGTGAAGCGAAGGCGGTTAGTCGCCGATAGGCAACGCTGATTTATTTTTTCGTAATTGTGAGCGATAGCGAGTGATGGAGAAGAAAATAAACACCACTAGTTGCCGTAGAGCCACTGAGGTAGTGCTGCGTAGCCGGCGACGAGCTTGCGATGTTGTGGCGTAGCGGCACGAACGCAGGGCGGTCGGTGCAAAAGGAATCAGTTGTCGCGTAAACGAGTCGGTTTTGCACAGGGAAGTGCTACGTGCCCTTGGGGTGCAAAATCTATCACGAGAGAGCGACACAATCGATTAACTTATCCTATTTCGTTGCAACAGCAGAGATGACCAACAGAAGTATAGTCCCTTTGCAGGGGCACACTAGGCAAAAGGAAAAAAAGAGTGTCAAAGAGTTAAAGCCGAGGAGCCGTTGCCGAGTTTACACAAGTCAATGAGTATTTTTGCGTGTACCCCTCAAGGGGGTATTGAACAGAACCCTTGGGATCTGAGGCTATTTTAAACGCCGCCATAGCAAAAAATATGCTTCGTGCAAAGCTCTCTATTGAATAAGCTGTTTATTGCTTTAGTAATAAAAGAAAATCAGCAACATTACTTTGCCCTTTAGCAAACGACAATAGGGCATCCACCTGCTTAAGTAGCGTCGCCGAGTCCGCAGCCGCAAGAAATTTTTGCGCTGTTTCTCGCGTAACACCCATCTTGGATAACGTTGCACCATGAACCATTGCACCCGCATAGCCGCTATTTCCATCATCACCATCGGTAGCAATAGTCACCGCAGTCAGTCCCGCCTTACCATAGAGACGCTGCGCCAGCGCTAAGGCTAAATGGCTATTACGACCACCGCAGCCTGGGGTTTGCAATAACCGCACAGTGGTTTCGCCAAACCAAAGATGTAATCCACAAGGTGCTTCGACCAGATAATCAACAATATAGTCAGCCCAGAGGATGGCATCACCCGCCATCGCTTTGCTATGACAATGCACTTGAACACCGCAGCTCTTTGCAGCAGTCGACATTGCGTTCAATGCCCCAGCTCTGTCCGCAACCACTTCTTGATCAACCGCTACCAGACTAACTTCAGGCCTTGGCGGCTGGTTTGCACATAATTGTCTAAGCCAGTCCGGCACACCCTCTACACCTTCCGCCTGCGCAGAAACCGTTAGTAACCCCGAACCGATAATCGCTGAATTGTTATCGATCACATCTGACATCAGCAGGCTCGTCACCTGTGTTGCACGAATAGACGCAAGCAGTCTGCCTGCCTTGATACGCGACACACACTGGCGAATCGAATTCATTTTTTCGATATCCAAACCTGAGGCCAATAGCCAACGATTGAGTTGCTGTAATTGGTCTAAAGAAACGCCCTCAGGCAACACTTCAACTAAGGCCGACGCACCACCGGAGATCAGAAAAACTAAACTCGTATCGGAAGGAGAATTTTCGAGATATCGAACTAAGGCGCTGCCCGCATCAAGACTACCTTGATCGGGTATGGGGTGTCCGCCAACATATTGCTCAATACAAGATGGCAGAGAAGATTTCGCTGATACGGCCTCTTTACTGATAAGCAAGCCCGATACGACCCGCTTACCAAAGTGCGCCAAGGCACCCTCTGCCATTGATAAAGCCGCCTTGCCAATAGCCACTATGCCTATATTGCCTTGCAGCTCGGCGCGGCTGCGTAGCGCATTATGCACACAGCCCTTACCCTCAACGCTATTCAAACCTGCCTCAATAATCGTAAGCAGGTCCGAATGAGTCGACATAAGGCTTGTATCAGTAAAGTTATACGAGCAAAGAAAGACCGCGGTCTAAATCAGCCTTTAAATCCGCTACCTCTTCAAGGCCGACGGATACCCTCACCAGCGAACGAGTAATACCCGCAAGCTCTCTGTCTTCTTCACTCAAGCGACCATGTGTTGTCGTCGCAGGATGCGTAATCGTACTTTTCACATCACCCAAATTAGCGGTAATCGAAATAAACTGCGTATTATTGATCACCTTCCAGGCGTCATCTTGCCCACCTTTCACTTCAAATGAAACAATACCGCCAAAGCCTGACTGCTGTTTCTTCGCCAGCGCATGCTGAGGATGGGTTTCTAAACCTGGGTAGTTAACCTTTGCAACAGCGGGGTGTTGATCTAACCACTTCGCAACCGCCATGGCATTTTCACAATGACCCCGCATACGCACTGACAACGTTTCCAGTCCATGCAAAAATATCCATGCATTGAACGGACTCATCGTCGGGCCCGTTGTCCGGGCATAGCTATAAATATCACCACCTACCAGCGCTTTTGATCCGACCACGGCCCCACCGAGACCACGACCCTGCCCATCAATATATTTTGTTGCTGAATGAACAACAATATCCGCACCGAATTCCAACGGTCGTTGCAATACCGGTGAGCAAAAACAATTATCGACAACCAATAAAGCATCATTTTGATGAGCAATATCGGCCAAAGCCTCCATATCACCTACCTCGGTCAGAGGGTTACCTGGCGTCTCCAGAAAAAATAACCGTGTATTCGGCTGAATCGCCGCACGCCACGCTTGCGTATCAACTAATGAAACAAAACTCGCTTCAACACCAAAGCGCGCCATAACGTTTTTAAATAATAATATGGTCGAACCAAAGACGTTCAGCGAACACACAACGTGATCGCCTGATTTGAGCAGGCCCATCATCACCGCATTGATTGCTGCCATACCTGAACTTGTTCCAACAGCGCATTCCCCCCCTTCCATAGAGGCCAAGCGCTCTTCAAACATGCGTACACTAGGGTTAGTAAACCGCGAATAGAGATTGCCGGGTTCTTCACCGGAAAAACGTGCTGCTGCTTGTTCCGCACTATCGCAAACGAAACTTGATGTCGTATAAATTGATTCGCTATGCTCGCCTTCATGCGAGCGCGAAGTTCCGACTCGCACCGCCCGAGTACGAATACCTAATTGAGACAAGTCTTTATCCATTACAACCTCGCCGATTTTATCGACCCATTAAAATAGAGTAACGCTATCATTAAGCATAAAATGCTAAACATAAAATATTATGAAATACCAGGCATAAAAAAACCCACTTATTTATCCGAAAACGATAGCTAAAGCGGGTCCTCTCGCTTTAGCTGCATTTATTACGCGCCCGCAAGCTGAGTTTTTCAAATCCGGCGCAATTAAAGCTTATTTCTATATTAACAAGGTGTCAAGCACTAGAGCTTCTTGAAATAGTTCCAAATGTGAGAGATACGCTTTAAGCAAAATTATGGCAAACATCTCAAATATTCTACAAATAGGTTCTGGCATCACCTTAGGGATATCTAATTCATTCAATACATGTTGAAAAAACTTGACTACTTATAAATAAAGCGCAGAAAGTACCTTTCACACCATACGCTACACAACGCAAAAGATACCATGAATATCATATACCGAGATACCCACCATAAATCGTGCCTCCAACAATAGTCAATGATACCGTCAAACGACAAGCGGATGGAACAAAACCATGTGCCAACTGAAAGCTGTCCCAAAACCCTAGCTTGCGCTGCAACTCATTCTCGTTTCCAGGCAATAAAATTGGATATTGTGAAGGGACGACTGCTAACTGCGGAGCATCGCCAGGAAGAGTACTTTTCAACAAATGTCTGCGCAAAGATTCTTCAGTGTTAATAAGCTCTTCAAGAGTAACCTCAGCAAGCACCTGTAAAGCATTGGCAACCTGACTAGCTGATTCGTAAGCAGGTGAGCACCAATCACCTAAATTATTCTTGTCAACCTGCACAAAATCAAAGATTAGGCATTGTTCAGACCAGCTTTCTACTCCTAGCGCCTCAGTAATAATAGACGGCAGCTGTATTTCGACAATCCGCGCTGACACCTCATTCATCACACCTTGAAATTTCACACAAACCTTTAACAAGCGCTTTCTCTCCCCAGCGCTGACTTTTCCGTCCGCCATAATTATTTGCCAGGTATTCTCAAATAACGCCCGTTCATCGTCGACGCATGCACTAAGATGTTCAACACAATGCAATAAGTGAATAAGGCTCAGCAGATATTCTTTCCAACCTCCACCTAGCTGCTCAGCAGCTTGCAAGTGTGCTCGCCGACAACTTGCATCATGTGCCATTAACCTACTGCCTACTTCTCTGCGCTCTGTAACAATTTGTTTAATCGCATCAGGTATCTCGTCTTTTCTAAGCTCCTCTCCACGATGACGAATGACGCCACCAGAAGGCTTCAGCTCACCGCGGCCTAATGCTTCCAGTGTGCTACTCTCAACATCGAGGTTTCGCGCTGCCTCTAAATCATCAGCTAATGACTCAGGATATAACTTTGCCAACGACTCAGTCGCACTAGCACTCAAGTTCCCGCCGCTAAGTATAGCGTCAATATCAGAGAAATTCCTGACAGAGCTTCGGCTAAGATAAACACCTCGATATTCAGGCGAATACCATGCTTTGGCATAGCGTTGCTTGACCGCTTCAAAAGGAGATGCTAACTGCATTTTCTCCACTTTTTCTTCTGGATAGAAAATCAAACTAAGTTTCCTCCTTAAACAACCTGGGTCAACAAATAATTCCCATGAAGAACGGTCATCAATATCTGCTGCAACATAAGTCTGTTTCGCATTTTCCTCACGATCACTATTCGCAGGGTGAGTTGCCCACATCTGTGGTGGCAACGCAGACTCTTCATGGAATATGCGATGATCATGACGATTTAAATCTGGCATCTTTGGTGTTGCAGCATATTCAGGGTTATTTAATACTCGTCTCATTTCTTCAATTACAGCAGTTTGTGCTAAAAATATATCTTCGAGTATCTTTTCGTCCGCAGCCTCTTTACTCGCAATACTTAACGCCGTCTGCCATGCCTGGTCTGCATTCTGCAGCTTGTGCAGCGCATGAATCAAAGCATCACTACCTGTAATAGACACCGCCACCAAGTCAGCATTAAATTCCATCTCACGACTTAAGGCACGCTCAGCTATAATTACTAATTTGAATAGAGAATCCATTAATGAACGAATCGACCATACAATCAAAGTAAGCAACCAACCAAGCCACGCAATACGAATATCAATTCGTGAAACAAACTTCAATAAGGAATCCAGCCAATCTCGTGTACCCACCATATGACTAATTATCTGTTGCGCCGTGTAAACCCAACGACCCACCATCATCGATCCTTGTGAAAAATGACCAAATTCATGAGCAAGCACCGCTTTAAACTCACCTAAGTTTAGGACATTTACTAAACCCAAACCTACAATGAGATTCTTTTTCGAAGGAAAAATAAGATTCACTAGTGACAAATCATAAAATACAGCGGCATTGACTTCTGAGGTAATAAACACTCGATGAGGCTTAGGTGCGCCTATCTCATCTGACAACGTGTAGAGAAATTCAAATAAATGTGGCTCATCCTCACTGCTAACCTCGACACCCCCAGGCTGCCCAACCTTACGTACCGCGAAAAGCGATTTCGCCATAAATACCGTTAACAATATGACGCTGCCCGTAATAACCATCTGCCACAAGCCAGCATGACCCGCTTTAATCGCCAACATACCTTTATAGCTAACCAGTCCAAAATAGAATGTCATAGCAACATAAAAGCCAATAAAACAAACCAACCCAGCCAGTGCAAACCACGCCCGCCTTTTATAACTTGCTCTCGCTTCGGTAAGCTCGCTAGGTACACCCTGCGGGCTCTCCGGATAGTACGACTGCTTCGACATGACAATACTTCCTTTTAAGAAAACTACGAATCAAAATAATTGCGTATATCCAGCCCTCGAAATATTTCTCCTAAGCCAAGATAAGCTTCAATTTAAATCAAACGTAAAATTTTTTATTTAATCGCGGATTTCAGTCATAAGTGCGCCACGCATATTTCATGACGCTAGTTTCATTTTTGCATAAACTTCTTCAGGTGTTTTAAAGCCAAGAAGTTTTCGCGGTCTTTGATTCAAACGAGTTCGTATATCCATGACCTGTTTTGTAGTCACTTTATCTAAAGGCTTATCTTTGGGCAAGTATTGCTCCCCAAGGGCACGTGGTCGAATAAGTCCGTTGTGGTTTTCATTCAAACCACGCTCCCATGACCGGTAGGGGTGTGCAAAATACGTGTCAACATTCAATGCCTCGGCTACTTTTTCGTGGTAGGAAAATTCTTTGCCATGATCAAAAGTGATTGTGTGCAACACTTTTTTATAAGGCTTAAACATCGCTATAATCGCTTCTGTCACGCCTTCCGCATGTTTGGAGAAACATGGGAAATTAAGTTTGATTTGCTAACACGTTCGGTCAGCGTCACTAGTACGCCCTTGTGCCCTTTACCAATCACAGTGTCCGCCTCCCAGTCACCTATACGGGTTTTCTCATCAACGATAGCCCGCCGCTCTTCTATGCTAATACGATTGCCTATCTGGCCGCGTGCATCAGGCGACCTTGCCCGCCGTTTATATTTTTTATGCTGTAGATTTTTGTGTAAATCGCCTCCTTTGGCTTTGTCTTCCCTAGTAAAGTGATAAATACTGCCAGGGCAAACAGCCTCTAGCCCCTCATCCAGCAGCCGCCCCTATATTTGTTCTGGACTCCATTGATGCGACAGATCATGGGTTATTCGCACCACCATCGATTCCGTCATCTTTATTGACTTCGGCTTGTTCTGATGCCGACTTTGCGCAAGATAAGCAGCTTGCTGCGGTCGATACCCTCTTAATCCAGTGTTCCTGACTAACTCTCTTTTTATGGTGCTCTCATGTCGGTCTAATTCCTGTGCAATGAATGTATTGGAAAATCCAGCTTTCTTATAGGCGTAAATCTGGTATCGTTCCTCTTGGGTCAGGTGGGTATAGTACTTGCTCATAAGTCTCTCACATTGTGTTTTAGTCGACCAGTGAGAGTACTCTCTGGCCCAACTATTTCAATGTGGCGCATTTATGACTGAAATCCGCTTTTTTTTCAAAAGCTTAGACATTAAATTAAATATAGGGTTATCACTATTAGTTAGTATTGTTAGCGACCTACCAAAGTTCATAACCACTAATAAAGTACAAATTGATGGCACCCACCACAAGCGACACAATAATTATTACTTTCCAAATAGTCGGATATTGACCAAAGTTCTGTGGCTTATTAACGCCGAATTTCTTCATCATTTCCTCACCATCAATGGGGAAGAAACTCATCCCTACACCTACTATTGAAAAAGCAGGAAATAATAAGCTAAATGCCACATAATAAGTTCCCGTGTCTAAGGCTTGCAGCCAAAAGTAAGAGGTTGCCCAAGCAAAACCCAATGCCATTATTGCGCCTATTAATCTTTGGTTATTTATCGATGGCATACATCACCCTCCTAGCTAGATGATATTAATCAAGACCATAAATAGAGCTTTATTCAAAAAAACTATCTCCGCTTTCCACGCTTGGAATTAATGGATACCCATCTGACTGGCCCCTATGTAATCCACTTCATTTGTAAGGTCTCCGTTAGAGCCTATTGTATATATCTTGTCATTATGAAGACAACAACCAATAAGCACAGTCATTTTTAGTCTCCACTTTCGGTGGAAAAAAATTATATATTATGTTCAATATTGTCACTTCGGATGCCGGGCGAGTCATTGCTATCCATAGCAATATAAACAATACAATGAACAAAGAAAGTAACCATCTAACTATTTTAATAGCCAACCTCCCCCCCGGCAGTATTGGATTAAACTTGGATTACACATTCTACAATGTCATAAATAGCACTTACCGTAACCAATGGTATCCGCCCTTCTAGTTTACGACACAGGCCCAACCAAAATCTTCCACCTCACAGAGCAAAAGCATTTATCTTGCTTTGATCATTACGAGGCGTTATAAAAATCGATGCGCGTCACTTTTGATGAACGTTTTTTCTTCGAGTTATCACTACGCATATCTTCAAGGCCCCGCAAATACTTTTTATCAATATCGCCGCTGATGTAGTCACCGTTAAAACAAGACGTTTCAAAACGATCTATATCGTCTTGCTTTCTGGAATGAACGGCTTGCTCAAGATCAGCTAAATCTTGGTAGATAAGCCAATCGGCTTCAAGGTATTCAGCAATTTCATCTTCGTTACGATCGTGCGCAATAAGCTCACTGGCAACTGGCATATCAATACCATAGACATTAGGGTAGCGCACAGGTGGCGCAGCAGAAGCGAAATACACTTTCTTGGCGCCCGCCTCGCGAGCCATTTGGATGATTTGCTTGGAGGTCGTGCCACGCACAATCGAATCATCAACCAATAAGACATTTTTACCCTTAAATTCAAGTCCAATCGCGTTCAATTTCTGCTTAACTGATTTTTTCCGTTGTTTTTGGCCTGGCATAATAAAGGTTCGACCAATATATCTATTCTTAATAAAGCCTTCACGATATTTGACCCCTAGCTTGTAGGCAAGCGGCAAAGCCGCTGTCCGACTCGTATCAGGAATAGGAATGACCACATCAATATCATGATCAGGACGTAAGCGTAATATTTTATCTGCTAAAACCTCACCCATGCGCAGACGTGCTTTATAAACAGAAATATTGTCGATAATTGAGTCTGGGCGCGCCAAATAAACATATTCAAACAAACACGGCGAATGCATTTTTGCTGGAACACATTGGCGCGACGATAACTTACCATCCGTGCTGATATAGATCGCTTCACCCGGTTGAATATCACGTACCAAGTCAAAACCTAAGACATCTAATGCAACACTTTCAGAGGCAACCATATACTCAGTGCCTTTTTTGGTCTTGCGCTTGCCATAGACTAAAGGACGAATACCGTACTCATCACGAAACGCGACAAGGCCATAACCCATAATCATCGAAACCGTGGCGTAGGCACCTTTGCAACGTCGCGAAACACCGGCAACCGCATCAAAAATATCATCTTCACTCAGATCGAGCTTGCCCATCTGTTGTAGTTCTTGAGCAAACACATTAAGCAGCACTTCAGAATCAGACTGCGTATTAATATGACGCAAGCCCTCTTTAAAAAGATCTTTCTTAAGCTCTTCAACATTAACAAGATTGCCGTTATGAGCTAAGGCAATACCATACGGCGAGTTAACAAAGAAAGGTTGTGCTTCAGCGGAGGAATCACAACCCGCTGTCGGATAACGAACATGACCAATACCGATATTGCCTTTAAGGTCTGCCATGTGTCGCGTGCGAAAAACATCGCGTACGAGACCATTCCTCTTGTGCAAAAAGAGGTGATTACCATCCGATGTCATAATGCCCGCCGCATCCTGGCCCCGATGCTGTAACACCGTTAACGCATCGTAAATAGACTGGTTAACTTTCTCTTTGGCGACAATGCCAACAACTCCGCACATGCAATGATCCTCGGGAATAGAATGCGTATTTTACCTGGGCAAACACAAAAAAACGTCGCTAACTTGGCGTTTCCAAGCATTTCTCCTGGCATTTTCTAAAAATTTGTTGCGTATTAACCCTTATAGCGACCTTAGCCGTTGAAACAGTCCTTCACTAAAGTTATCAGGCATCCAATTCAGCACTATCACCAGCAGCTCACGACTGTAGCCCAACAACATCGATTGCTCCCACCATACTTCCTCTGCCAACGGACTAATGCCAACAAAAAAAGTGATCGTCAATACGATAATAACGCCTCGCGCTACGCCAAATATCAGGCCTAACAAACGATCCCCCAAGCTCAAGTGAACCACACTGATAAGTTTAGAGGCAATAAAACCAATGATGGCGCCGGTAAGCACCACTGCTATAAAAATAAGAAAAAAAGCAAGCGCTTGGCGCGCAGGCTCCAGCGTAATATATTGCGTCAAATGTAATGACAGGTTTGGCCCAAAACGCAGCGCCAAGCCAAATGCCAGCAACCAACTTACAAGCGAGATAACTTGCTGAACAAACCCTCTGACCAAACTGATCACCGTTGAAACAACGATGACAGCAATAATAATGTAGTCGACCCAAATCATCGATAATTACAACTAAACACTATGGCCCGAGACTTTTGCACGATGTAGATTTTTCGTTAGGGCAAGGCAAAAATCGTCGAAAAAGCGCAGTTTACATGAGTAAATGAGCTTTTTGAGACTATTTTTAACACCGCCATAGCGGAAAAGATGCTTCGTGCAAAGGTCTCGGCCCATGTTATTTAGATTCATAAGATTTAATAATAGACCGCGCACCCAGCAGCTTTTCTAACTTCGCCAAAAATGGCTCAAGCTTCGTACGGTCAGCGTTAGGACCAACCAATACACGATAGTTGACCACACCGCTGCTAACCCCTTTCTCAACAAAAACCTTGTAATTATCCGCTTTGAGGCGATCGCGTAAGGCATTTGCATTGTCAGTACTAGAAAAACTGCCCACCTGAATCACCCACTCTTGATTAGCGTTTAAGACCGGGGTTAGTGCAACACTGCTACCCCCTGCGGCCTTACTAGAATCGATAACGGCCTTGGGCTGGCCTGCAGGCTTAGGCTCAATCTTGGGCTTGGGCTGATCAGTCGCTACCGAAAAATCAGTAGGGAAATCTTTAGGAATTGTCGGTTTACGCGGCGGCTTAGGTTTTTCTATAGGTAAGACTTTAACCGTGTGATTCGCCGGTTTTGGCGGTATATCTACCCGCTGCAATACCTCGATCTCTTCATCATCACGACTCGGCAGAATTAAAACAATGATAATAAATAGCGCCACCAAAACGACGGTGCCCACTATACGTTGCTTGGTCTTACCGGTAGATTGTGGGCTGCTTGCGTTCGCCATAGTACAGAGATATGCCAATCAGTGCTGAGCTGCAATCATACCATTATTGCCCCAGATAATATTATTCGAGTGCAGGCCGCCCCATTTCATAACTTATTAATGGCCCTATTTTTCACCCTGCAGCGTTGCTCGTTGTCGCCATGGCCCACTAGAACTTCGCCTCGCGCCTTACCTGGTAATTCTAATGTTACAAAATGAGTGACCACCTACACTAGCAATCAATCTCTTCCGCCAACGCCTCATCCAAAGACATGATCGCCGCCACCGTATAAAACGAACCAAAGATCACAATTCGATCCCCTGCCTCAGCCCCAGCCAACACCCCCTGCCAGGCATCCGCCGTGCTAGCATGACTATCGAGCTGCTTGGCACCCGATGCCAGCAAAGCCGTACTAAGCTGATCCAACGATGCAGCGCGCTCAGAATCCAAAGTGAAGATATGCCAGGCATCAATCAAATTGATGAGCGGCGACACCACCCCAGCAATGTCTTTATCCGCAAAGATACTTGTCACAGCCAACGTCTTACCCGTACAAGGCAAGCTTTGTAAGCGCTTCGCTAATTCAATCGCAGCACCAGGGTTGTGCGCCACATCATAGATACGTGCCACTGGCGCAGGCACCACCTGAAACCGCGCAGACAAAGTTACGCCCCGCAAGCCCGCTCGAATATCAGATTGCGACAAAGGAAACCGCTCAGCCAAACTTTCCAATACCGCAATCGACGCCGCGGCATTAGCCAACTGCACCTCACCACGCAAAGCCGGAAACGGCAAAGCACTGCGCTGCTTAGCAACGCCATGCGCATCGGACGACCACCAAGTCCAACTAGCCACTTCTTTACGATAACCAAATTCCTCGTTAGCACCCCACCACTCAGCACCTAACTCAGCAGCCACCCGCCGCACATTAATGGGAGGGTCTGCATCGCCACACACCGCCGGGCGCCCAGCACGAAACACCCCCGCCTTCTCTCGACCAATCGACTCGCGGTTATCACCCAACCACGCAACATGATCGATACTAATACTGGCGATCAGCGCTGCATCCGCATCCACCGCATTGGTCGCGTCTAAACGTCCACCCAAACCCACCTCAAGAATCGCCACATCCACCTTAGCCTGAGCAAAAATATCAATCGCCGCCAAAGTCCCAAACTCAAAATAGGTTAAAGGCGTCTCACCCCGCGCCCGATCAATGCGCTCAAAACTCTCACACAACGCCTCATCAGACGCAGGCTTACCCTCCACAGCGACACGTTCGTTATAACGCAAGATATGCGGCGAGGTATAAGCACCCACGCGATAACCACCTGCACGTAACATCGCCGATAATAACGCCACACACGAGCCTTTGCCGTTAGTGCCAGCAACAGTGATTACAGTGTAAGGAGGTTGCGCAAGCCCCATACTCGCAAGAACGTGTTGCACACGCTCTAACGCCATATCGACCTTTTTGGGATGTAAAGTTTCTTGCCAATCGAGCCATTGGCCAAGGGTTTGGAATCGCATCGAGGTTTTCTTTGGTTGGTTCGTTAAGGTGTTATGGTAGCAGGAAGGGTTTTGTCTTTATCTATTATTGTTTTTCGCCTAAGAAAGGCGAAAAATAATAATAAAAGCGTAGATTCCCTTCTCAAAAATGACGGTGCAGACGCAGATAAAACCTAAGACTCTACCGCGTCCAGCGGCTCCACCACTTCCCCAGAAACCACCGGCGGCGATAACATAGACAAAACCGAATGCAATTTATCCCGCATCTCACGACGATCAATAATCATATCGATAGCACCATGATCCAGTAAAAACTCACTACGCTGAAAACCTTCAGGTAAGGTTTCACGTACAGTTTGCTCAATCACACGCGGGCCAGCAAAACCAATTAAAGCTTTAGGCTCACCGACATTGATATCACCCAGCATGGCGAGACTTGCTGAAACGCCACCCATGGTTGGGTCGGTTAATACTGAAACAAAGGGAATGCCTTTTTTAGATAGGCCCGCTAAAGCAGCGCTGGTTTTGGCCATTTGCATCAAAGAGATCAAAGCCTCTTGCATGCGCGCGCCACCGCTAGCGGAGAAACATACTAACGGACAAGAGGCTTTTTCTGCGGCGGCAACAGCACGAACAAAGCGCTCTCCTACCACTGAACCCATTGATCCACCCATAAAAGAAAACTCAAAGGCTGCGACAACTATCGGCATCTCTTTGAGCTTGCCTTTCATGACGACTAAGGCGTCACTTTCTTCGGTATTTTTTTGTGCTTGAATTAAACGATCTTTGTATTTTTTACTATCTTTAAATTTAAGCATATCTATCGGTTGCAGATCTGCCCCTATCTCTTCTTTATCACCTTCATCAAGAAACAGGTTAAGTCGAGTACGTGCACCGACACGATGATGATGATCACACTTAGGGCAAACGCTGGCGTTACGCTCTAACTCTGCGCGATACAGTATAGCGTTACACTTAGGACATTGAGACCAGAGTCCTTCAGGCACTGTTTTTTTTGACCCACCTTCGGTACGAATACGCGATGGTAATAATTTCTCAAACCAACTCATTCAGCTTCACTCTAACTTCTTAATGTATTTCTTAGTGTTTAAATCAGCATGGGTGCTTATGCTGCATTATCCATAGCGTGACGAAACTTGCTTAGTGTTTCACCAATTATGCCTGGTATCTTATCAGGCTGGTCGGCATTTTCCTCAACTATCTTAACTAGGGTGCTGCCAACAATCACTCCGTCAGCAATTGAGGCCAAATTGGCTGCATCGGCAGGTTCTCTTACACCAAAGCCAACACCAAGTGGTAATTGACTGATGCCACGTATCTCAGCCAATTTTGCTTTGACAGAATCGATATCAAGGTTCGCTGCGCCGGTAACGCCTTTTAATGAGACGTAATAGATAAACCCACTCGCTAACGCATTGATACGTGCGATGCGGCCTGCGTTACTGGTGGGCGCCACTAAAAAGATAGGATCGATATCTTTGCCTTTCAGTGCTGCAACTAAATCTTTCGCTTCTTCTGGCGGCATATCTACTGTTAAGACACCATCAACTCCGGCGTTGGCGGCATTTTCTGCAAAGGCTTCATAGCCCATTGCTTCGACTGGGTTGAGATACCCCATTAACACCACCGGAGTTTCATTATTGGTTTCACGAAAACTTTTGACCATGCCAAGCACGTCGTACAAGCTGACGTTATGCGCCAATGCGCGCTCACTAGCACGTTGAATCACGGGGCCATCAGCCATTGGGTCTGAAAATGGCACGCCTAACTCGATAATATCGGCGCCGGCTTTTACCATTGCATGCATTAGCGTGACGGTTATACCTGGCTCTGGATCACCTGCGGTGACAAAAGGGATCAGCGCTTGACGATTAGCCTTTGCTAGATCAGCAAAACACGTGCTTATACGGCTCATATTTCAATCCCTTCGTGCGCGGCGACGGTATGGATATCTTTATCACCACGGCCTGACAAGCTAACTATAATCATGGCGTCTTTACCATAATTACACGCAATTTTTTTAACGTGCGCCAGGGCATGGCTGGTTTCTAGCGCTGGCATAATGCCTTCAGTACGCGTTACCTCGTGAAACGCGTCAAGCGCTTCAATATCGGTTGCCGCCGCGTATTCAGCGCGGCCACAATCTTTTAACCAGGCATGCTCGGGCCCTACGCCCGGATAATCCAAACCTGCTGAGACTGAATGGGTTTCGATAATTTGCCCTGAATCGGTTTCCATTAGATAAGTACGGTTGCCATGCAATACACCCGGCCGACCACAGTTCAGCGGCGCCGCATGCCGACCTGTTTCCAGACCATCACCTGCAGCTTCAACACCGATTAACTCAACGTCATGATCACCTATAAACGGGTAGAACAAGCCCATTGCATTGGAACCGCCACCGACGCAAGCAACTAGGGCTGCTGGCAATTTGCCGGTTTGTGCTAAGGCTTGCGCTCTGGCTTCACGACCAATTATCGACTGAAAATCACGCACCATCGCTGGGTAAGGATGTGGACCCGCCACAGTACCGATAATATAGAAGGTGTCATCAACGTTAGTCACCCAATCACGCATGGCTTCGTTGAGTGCATCTTTTAGTGTTTTAGAGCCTGACTCAACGGCAACCACTTCTGCACCCAATAAACGCATGCGAAAGACATTAATCATTTGACGTTTGATGTCTTCTGAACCCATATAAACAACGCAATCCAGGCCCATACGTGCACAGACGGTGGCAGTAGCAACACCGTGCTGACCGGCACCGGTCTCAGCGATAACACGGGTTTTACCCATGCGTTTCGCGAGCAATGCTTGACCCACTGCATTATTAATTTTGTGCGCACCAGTGTGGTTTAAATCTTCGCGCTTAAAATAGATTTGCGCGCCACCAATGTCTTTCGACCAACGCTCGGCGTGATAGAGCGGCGACGGGCGACCAACAAACTGATTAAAGTCAGCGTCTATTTCTGCCATAAAGTCTGGATCATTACGGTAGTGCTCATAGGCTTCGCGTAATTCATCTATCGGTGCCATTAAAGTTTCAGCAGCAAAGCAACCACCGTAAGGTCCAAAGTGACCGTCTTCATCAGGCAAGTTCAACAAGTCATCAAAATCACTGTTGCGACTGTCACTATTCACTGCATCTTTAGGCACTGCTCACACTCCGCATAAAAGCTTTCATTTTTTTTGCATCTTTAATGCCCTTGGCCGATTCAATACCACCGCTGACATCGACCGCAAAGGGCTGCACTTGTTCGATTGCTGAGCCAACATTCCCTGGCGTTAGCCCACCTGCTAAAATAATGGGACAATCCAGCTCGCTAGGAACACGCGCCCAATCAAAGGTTTGACCTGTGCCGCCAGCGACACCCGCTTGATAACTATCTAACAATAAACCACGTGATTTTTCGTGTTGCACTGCCAGGCCAAGTAAATCAGTCTCTTCACGCATTCGCACGGCCTTAATATAAGGCCAGTCATAAGCTTCGCACTCTTCGGCGCTTTCATCGCCATGAAACTGCAGTAAATCTATCGGTAGCTCGGTCAACACCGCTTCCACATCATCGACCTCAGGATCAACGAACAGTGCAACAACTGTAACAAAGGCAGGCACTGCAGCGATTACTGCTAACGCTTGCTCTATGGATACTGACCGCGGGCTTGGTGAATAAAACACCAAGCCTATCGCGTCCACGCCCAGTTTTGCTGCTACGTGCGCGTCTTCTGGACGTGTTATTCCACAATATTTGACTCGCGTACGCATCCACACACCTTATGACAGTGGCAAGCATCACCTGCCATGATCAAACGAGTAAGAATATCAGATATACCGAGGACGCATCCAGCGCTATCGCTTACTTATAGACAGAAACCAAGCTCACTGGCACGCTGAGGTAGAGGCATTGAATCCGGGTATTTCACGCCAACCAGATAAAGACCGTCTGGCTTGGCAGTCACTCCACCTTGACGCCGGTCTTTGCTCGCCAACACCTCTGCCGCCCAGGATACCGGCCGTGCACCCTCACCAATCGCAATAAGTACACCGGTGATATTACGGACCATATTATGCAAAAAAGCATTAGCCTCGACTTCTATCATTATCGTTTCATTTAAGCGGCTTACTTTAATATCAATAATGTTTCGATTAGGTGTGTGCGCTTGGCACGACGATGCACGAAATGAACTGAAATCGTGTTGGCCAAGCAGAGCTTGCGCAGCTTCATGCATCTGCGCTTCATTTAAAGGACGTGGGTGCCAACTCATTGCGGCGGGTAAAACACCAGGACGTGCACGGCGATTAAGCAATAAATAACGGTAACGTCGTGTTAGTGCGCTAAAGCGTGCGTGAAATTCGTCATCAACGGGTTGCGCCCAATGCACGGAAATATCTTTTGGCAATGTCGACGTAACACCCAACATCCAATTGTAGGGGGCACGCGATAGCTCGGTATCAAAATGCACGACTTGCTCTAACGCATGGACGCCAGCGTCGGTTCGTCCAGCGGCAATTGTTTTAATTGTGGTGTTAGCGACCTTGCTTAATGCGGATTCTAAACAGCCCTGCACTGTACGCTGACAAGGCTGGCTTTCCCACCCTTTGAAATCGGTGCCGTTATACTCAACGCCTAAGGCAATTCTCATCATCTAGCTCGCTATCACTGCAAGTGATAGTAGTGGTTGTTAGTTGGTGTACAGATTAATTCAGCGGCGCCACTATATCACCATGCACTCTGTCTCTACGCAAACCACGATGAATGCAATATTCGATTTTTGGTTTGGTCAGGAGAACTCAACAAAAGCGCAGAGCACTATGGTTGACCGCTAGCGAGGATGTCGACAGCGAGATTCGCGAGCGCTTTCAACAACACATAGTGGCAGCATTAAACAAGCAGTATATAGATTGGTGAAAAACTACGTACGATCGCCTAGCATTGATTTTATTGCTCAATCAGTTCACCCGGAATATTTACCGCAAAAGCAGTAAAGCCTTTAGCGGCGACACACTCACCGCTGACCTTTGCCTAGCAAAGGCATAGCTTCTGGCCACGATCAGTTACTATCTATTCCTCAACGCAGCTTTTACTCTATGCCGCTAGCACTCCAACAAGGTTATATTGATGGAGGACTAGCGCCTCTTGAACACCAAAATGACTCCGTGCGACTGTTCGCCCAACTCGCAGAACACTCTTATACTGAATGTCGGAGGCTAACAGAAAATTCCTACCACTATGCAAGCAACATCACTGCTGTCCCGTTAACTTTCGGTGAATTCAGCTAGCAGCCATACTGATACAAGACAGGGGGATAAACAGAAGCATGGGAGACATGCAAATCAAAAAAGAGTGTTGTCATCTCGGACGGCGTTGTGCTGATCCAGAATCCATGCCTTTCAATGGCTGACTGGATACCGGCCTGCGCCGGTATGACGAATTTTAGTTAACGGGACAGTAGTGAAGCAACATCATAAAATCATTCAGCATTTTGGTCACTTCCCACATCGCAATGCCGTCTTGGCACGCGAATCAACAAAGAGGAATTGATGACTTACCCACGCTATGTCTTTACCAAACTCTCCCTGATCTGTAGCAATTCATCAGTTTGCCTCACATTTAAGCTCGGATATTTTAGGTCGAGAGACTCCAAGGTCTCCGCGACAATCTCCGCCACCTTAATACGCATAACGCGTTTATCGTCAGCAGGGATCGCATACCACGGCGCCCATGGCCGGGAGGTTTCGTTCAAGGCAGCCTCATAGGCGACCATATACTCATCCCAATGCCCTCTTTCTTCGACATCAGCAGAGGAAAACTTCCAATTTTTCTCTGGGGTATCAATCCGAGCCAAAAACCGCTCCTTTTGCTCATCTTTAGATACATTTAGCCAAAATTTAATGACTACCGTGCCATTTCGCGCCAAATGCTGCTCATGCTGACGAATAGACTCGTAGCGCTGCTGCCAAAATTCGCTGCCTTCTACCCTATTGGGCAAGCGTTGATAACGTAAATACTCAGGATGAACACGAACGACCAGCACCTCTTCATAGTAGCTGCGATTGAACACCCCAATCCGACCGCGCTCAGGCATGCGCTTAGCCGTTCGCCAAAGAAAATCGTGGTCTAACTCTTCGCTCGATGGCTGCTTAAAACTATATACCTGACAACCAGAGGGATTAATCCCTCTGGTCACGGCGCGGATAGTGCTGTCTTTGCCAGCAGCATCCATCGCCTGGAAGACTAACAACACCGAATGATGGTTTTGGGCATAGAGCATTCGCTGATCGTTGTCGATACGATCATTCAATTGATTTAAATTTTCTTGGTATGAACTTTTATTATAATTAAGGCTATCTATTTTTGTTAGGCTTTTCTCTATGGAAAAACTGCCGTCAAATGGAACTAAAAAATCATTACTTATCGCATTAAACATATTCCAAATATACCTGTTAATAAATAACCCATATTAGTATGGCGGAGAGGGTGGGATTCGAACCCACGTGGGGCAAAACCCCCAGCCGATTTCGAGTCGGAGCCGTTGTGACCGCTTCGGTACCCCTCCGTTGAAACTGAAAAATAACAACAAAACCCCTAAAGCGCCTGGAAATTGACGCTCTCTTATGCTAAGGTTAACCCTCCCTTAGCAGTATTGATAACTAATAAGCGTGCTCTTGTCTGTTTATCAATTCTACATCAATGGTCCTGTACATGGTTGTTATTCCTGCACTTAAGACAACAAAGCGTTCTGCGCCCTGGCTATTATCAATAGCTGTCGCCGCAAGTCTTGGTCTGTCTGCGTGCAACCAAACCACTTCCGCCTTGCAGCAAGTTAAAGACTCGAAGCAGCTCGTCGTTGTCACGAGAAACAGCGCCACAACCTACTATGAAAGCAGTGACGGTCCTGCCGGACTCGAATATGAGTTACTTAAACGTTTTGCCAATTCCCTAGATGCCGAACTTAGCCTGATCGTATCAGGCAATCTACAAGAAGTTATTCCTATGGCAGCCAATAGCGAAGTTCACTTTGCCGCTGCGGGCCTAACAATAACCGAAGATAGAAAGAATTTCGTACGGTTTTCTGAGCCTTATCAAGAAATCACGCAACAGCTTATTTATCGCGCAGAGAATGTAAGACCAAGAAATATTGACGATGCCGCCAAGCAAAAATTCGCAGTAATTGCAGGTAGCAGCCATGCCGAATTACTTAACAAACTAAAACCCAACCATTTAGACCTCACATGGCAGGAAAGCACCGATAGTGATGAAGAAGACATGCTTAACCGTGTTTGGCGTAAAGAGCTCGATCTAACTATAGCGGACTCGAATACGCTCATTCTCAATCGGCGGCTCTACCCCGAGCTACGTGTCGCTTTTGACCTGACCGAACCTGAGTCTCTCGCCTGGGCTTTCCCGAAATCTGACGATGACAGTCTCTTTCAAGCGGCAAACCAGTTTATTAGAGATTTAAAAACCAGCGGCGAAATGAATCAACTGATTGAACGCTATTATGGGCATCTGGACAAGTTCGACTACGTCGAAACTAAGCGCTTTGGCCAACATAGGCAGCAACGCTTGCCCGAATTCGAGCCATTTTTTATCCAGGCAGGCGCCCGCCATGGCGTTGATTGGCAATTATTGGCTGCAATCGGCTACCAAGAGTCACATTGGCTACCAAGAGCCAAATCTCCAACCGGCGTACGCGGCATCATGATGTTAACCCTGCCGACAGCTCAACAGCTTGGCGTAAAAAGTAGACTCGACCCGGTACAAAGCATTTGGGGTGGCGCTAAATATTTCAGCCAACTGAAAGGTTCTTTAAAAAAAACCGTATCCGAACCTGACCTCACTTGGCTGACACTAGCCGCCTATAACATCGGCCTTGGCCACGTCAGAGACGCGCAAATTCTTGCAGAAGAACAGGGCGGCAATCGTTATAAATGGCTTGATGTTAAAGCAGCCCTGCCTTTGCTTCAACAAAAGCGCTGGCACGCAACTACGCGCCACGGCTATGCTCGGGGCAAAGAAGCCGTAGCCTATGTAACGAATATCAGAGAATATTACGACCAACTGCGCGAAGCGTATAGCCCATTGCAAGCCTCATCTATTCGCTTTGAAGAAGCGTCCTAACAAACACTTAACCCCTCCACCTTAATTAACTATAATTAGAGCCTTTCTAAGGAAAAGCAGCACCTTGCGTTGCGCCGTGACGAGTATCGCGATCATAACGATTTTCTTGCCTCAAATAGTTTGCCAGCACTCTAGATGCTACGCGCTGGGCTTTCATCCGTAAAACCAAGCAATCTCTCTCGTAATCCATAGCCAATAATTTTTGTTCTATAGATTGAGCCGCTCGCACACCCCAATCTCTATGGCCATACTCATGAGCTAACAGTGCATCATAATATTTTTTCCAATGAACCTTTGTTTGCGATGACGCCTGCTCTCTATCGGCCCAGAGCGGCAATGTGTAACTCACATTAATATCACTTGCTACCGTGGTGATTCTACATCCCCTTAAATCATCATCATAACTAAAATGCCAATTTAAAAACCAAGACACATAAGCGTCATAACCACCTTTTACGTGACCTCGTCGCTGCGCATTCATGCTCTGTCTAATTAATTGTGGAGTGCTGCCAACCACAGAATAGTAACGATATTGCTCAGTGATGCTTGGCTCTGACTTTACGTCTGTTGACACGGCAATACAAAAAAACAATATGGATAAATAACATTTATTATCTATTTGCATGACTGAAATTCATGTTAGCGACGCTTACGGAAGAATTCTTTGAGCAGTTGCGCACTGTCTTCTGCCGCCACACCGCAACAAACGCTAACGCGATGATTAAAAGCAGTGTTTGAAAACAAATCAACCACACTGCCTGCAGCCCCAGCGCGCGGATCAGTCGTCGCATAAACAATACGCTTAATACGCGCATGAATAATTGCGCCGGCACACATGACACAAGGTTCTAAAGTGACATAAAGCGTTGTATCGAGCAGACGGTAATTATTAAGTGTTTTCGCTGCGGCGCGTATTGCCATAATCTCAGCATGTGCAGTAGGGTCAACATCGCCAATAGGCCGATTCCAACCTTCAGCAATTAATGCACCTTTTTTAACTATACAAGCGCCAACTGGCACTTCACCTTCCTGCTCAGCTCTACTCGCCAAACCTAAAGCATGCCGCATCCAATAGCTATCTTGCTCTTCCAGATCAGATATGGACGATTGCGATTCTGGCAAATCAAACACCGATTATCCCCCTTCGATGGCAAACAAGACGCCTGTGCACGTCGACGCACTAGACAAATTCAACCTTCAACGATATCCCCTCTCACAGAAATGACATCGCATCCAACAACAAAAGAACCACGAACGTCATGCCTAACAGCAAAAATAGCGTGATAGCAAATACCCAGCGCTGCAAAAAATGCTCACCGGCATTGAACGCTCTTTGCCAGACACTCGTTTTCCAGAGCCTACCCCATTTCACTAACCATAAAGCGCGCAATCCTGGCAAAATACTGATTCCTAACCAACATCCCCAGCGAACGACGGCTGCCACCCAGCGTTCAAGCCACAGCGCCGCACCAGCCGTCTTCCTAAACCCGGATGGGATCCTCCCACTTGCCTCCAACCATGCGAGGCCAACCACCATTATCGCCAACCCCAATCCCACCAAGACAACGAAGACAGGCGCCGAATCTCCGTACTGGTTCCATACGGAGGGATCGCGTAAGCCAGCGCCCAAGCCCATGGCAAACATCCCCGTCGCAATAATAGCAACATAGGCGGGTAACTGTATCCATTGTGCCCGCATCAACCCAAACAGCGTGGCATAAAGAATTCCAACCGCGCCAACAGCCTGGAGCAGCATCCCCGGTATCGGCGCGGTGATCTCACCGAGCGGTAACCAACGCACGGCGCCAAACAATCCTGTGGCGACCGGAACCCCCCACAATAAAAGAGCCACTGGTGGGCGGGCTGAACCATAAGCTAATGGGAGCCATACGTGCAGCGGCCAAACACCCGTTTTGAGGGCGAAGCCGGCGATCGCCATCGACAGATAGAGAACAGAGAATGGTGACAGCGTCATTGCACCGGCTGCGACTGCGAAGCCTAAGTCATTCGTTGACGCAGCAGCGACCAGAAGAGCTTCAAGTAAGGCGATGTCCGCGAAAATCAGCAACACCAGGTATACCCGTCCGGCGCGACGCACCCTCTCATCACCATCAGCAACCAATAGACCAATAAACGCGTAGCCCATTAGGGTCATAAATGTGAAGAAGCTAACCATATCCGTCGCCAGAATCGCACCCATCTGACCTGCCATGGTCAACAGAAACAAGGTTGCCAAGCGGTTACAAGCACCACGTCCACCGGGGACATGTAAAAAGGCTGCGACTGCGGCCCACGTCACCACTGCCATCGCCAGCCACCAGCGGGATACCGAGTCGATACCCAGCCCACCGCCCAGCAACATCCAAGGCAGTTCAATAAAGATATCCGCTGAGATGAACAGCAGAATAGTCGCCGGCAACAGAGCGATAAGCCCAGGCCAAGGCAGGCGACGGTGCAAGGCAGGAAACGCCAGCAACAGCGGTAACCCTGGTACTGAGATAAGCAGGAATGCACTCAATATATCGTTCACGGCGTGAATTCTCGGCTCGTAATTAATCTTGCCCATTCCAGCGGACTGAACGGCGCAAACGCCAGTAGCCCCAGGACTAATGTCAATAGTGCAGTAACCACGGGGGGTGCCAGTAACGCCCAGGCTGTCTCATAGCGCCCAAAAAAACGTTCGGCTGGCCAACTAGCGGGAGGCGCCTTGAACCAAGCGGTATACAATATGGGCAGTAAGTAGGCCGCATTAAGCAAACTGCTGCCGACCAGAATAATTAACACCCAGCTTTGATCGGCATCCAATGCCCCCAGTCCGAGATACCATTTACTGATAAAACCTGCCAGGGGCGGCGCCCCAATCATACCAAAGGCGCCCACCGTAAATGCTGCCATGGTCCAGGGCATGCGCCGCCCGACCCCGTTCATTTCGCTAATTTTGTGAATCCCCAGCGTCTCGGCGAGATTGCCTGCACAAAAAAACAGTGTGATTTTCTGCACGCCCTGGTGCACCAGATGAACCAGACCGCCAATAGTCGCCATGGGCCCGGCTACTGCCACACCGAGCACGATATACGACACTTGGCTGATTGTGGAAAAAGCAAGTCGGCGTTTCAAATCATCCTGAAATAACGCCCGCAATGAGCCGTAAATGATGGTCACCGACGCCAGTATCGCCAGCGGCAAGGTCACACCGAGACTGGCCGCAAACTCGACCCCATACACATCATAGATTACGCGAACGATACCAAAGGCGCCCGCTTTCACCACGGCCACCGCGTGCAGTAATGCACTGACCGGTGCTGGCGCCACCATGGCTTGCGGCAGCCAGCCGTGAAAGGGAATCAACGCTGCCTTGACACCCAGCCCGGCAATCAGCAGTACAAAGATGACGACCAATGCTGGATGGTGAACGGCATCCAGGCCTGACAAGAAGCCACGCGCGGTAAATTCCAGCGTACCCGTCAGAGTGTATAGCCACACCGTAGCCAGCAACAACAAGGCGCCTCCACCCACCGTATAGATCAGATAATTGCGCCCTGCCAGACGCGCTGCCTCAGTGCCACGATGCACGATCAGCGGATAAGTAACCAGCGTCAGCAATTCGTAGAACAGCAAGAAAGTCAGCAGATTGCCCGCCAGCGCCAGGCCGACGGTGGCAGTCACACACAGGCTGAAAAAACCGAAAAAGCGGCTGCGATGGGGGGAATCTTCGAGGTATCCAATGGCATAGACCGTGGTGACAAACCACAGGCCGGTGGAGAGTGTCACGAACAGCATCGAGAGTCGATCTGCACGCAAAACGAGGTCAAGCCCAGGCAGCAGTGGCAGGCGGACCTCATAGTGATGGCCATGAAAAACGCCCCAGAGCATGACTCCTGCCAACGCCAGCTTGACCAATACACCAAGCATATTAAGGGTAATACGGGCGGCAACCTGTTTCTCGGCTAGAAAGAAGATGATCAGCCCTGGTATAAGGGAGCTAACGACGATCAATAACGGCAGTGCCGTATCCCAGCTCATCCGGCACACCCCACGCCGAACGGTGCACCAATGCCCATCAGCTCGAACGCGGCGGGCGAGATGAATCCCAGAAGTATCGCTACAAACGCCAGCACCAGAGCGGTCCACTCCATTCTGGCAGGCACCACACCGGCCTCATGGGGTAGCTCGGCCTGGGTGAATGCATAGCCGATGACTCTGAAAACATAGGCGGCGGCCAGTAGTCCGCCCAAGATCAGAACAATCGCCCACCACCACTGCCCCGAATTCATTGATGCTTCCAATAGCAACCATTTGGCAACGAATCCGCCGCTAGGTGGCAGACCCATGATGCTGACCCCGGCCAGGGAAAACGCAGCCAACGTCAGGGGCAGGCGTTGCGCTACCTGATCGAGATCCGCGATGCGGTCATGGCCGCCATAACGCAAAATATTGCCCGCTGCCATGAACATGGCAGCCTTGGCCAGCGCGTGAGAAAACAGCAGATAAAGCATCCCCGTCCAGGCGCAACTCGTCGCCAACGGAAACGCCAGAAACAAATAACCCAGTTGCGCCACGGTCGAATAGGCAATCAGCATTTTGAGTCGCGTCTGGCGCAGCGCCATTAGCCCGCCCCAAAGCACAGCAGCGGCACCGAGCAGGCCCAGAAGTTGGCTGAATGCAGTATTGGTCTGCGGGAAAACTTCCAACCACAGACGCAGCAGAATATAAAACGACGCCTTGACCACCAGCGCCGACAACAGCGCACTCACCGGGGCCGGGGCACTAGCATGGGCTGCTGGCAACCAGAAATGCATCGGAAACAACGCAGTCTTGAGAAGCAGGCCGACACTCATCAGCCCTACTGCTGCCCACACCGCAGGTGATGGCTCCACTCGTTGCGCCAGTATCGCGATATCCAGACTGCCAAAACTGTGGTAGAGCAGCACGACACCCAGCAGGTAAAACAACGAGCCCAACAGGCTGACCAACAGGTAACGCATGGCCGAGGTCAAGGCACCCCTGCCACCCGCCAAGGCTACCAACGCCACCGCCGCCAATCCCAGCAATTCCAGTGTGACGTAGAGGTTGAAGAGGTCTGCGGACAGGAACAATGCATTCAGCGCTCCCCACAGGAACAACCACAGCGGCCAAAAATGGTTCGCTTTATCGCGACTGAAATAACCGCTGGAATAAACGCTGACACCCAGTCCCACTAGAGCCGCCATCACGAGCATCAGCAGGCTCAGCCCATCGGCGTAAAGATCAATACCTAACGACGCGCCCCAGCCACCGATTGCATAGCGTTGCGCACCCTCTTCTACCAGCTGCCAACTCAGGCCACCCACAGCAGTAAAAATAGCCAGTGCGGTCATTAGACCCAGTGATTTCGATATTGTCGGAAACAGGAAGCACGCCATGCCCCCCATCAAAGGCAACACGATCAACACCACAACCCAGGGAATAGCCACGATATCGCCTATCATGCGTGCCAATCCCCAAGCCGACTGAACGACTGATTTTCTGTCAGTTCGGCCAGCACCATTCGCGTATCTCCGGTTTATCAATGCCGTTCGCATGAGCGCATTGATGACAATCGATCTGCAGGTCTGGCAGCTTTTCTTTCACGTGTGCCGAGGGAACCTGTAATCGTGGCACTCGGTTAATGGCCTCAATGACCAGGCTGAAGCGGTCGATCTCATTGCCCATGGCCAACTCCAACGAGGTGTTGATGTTGCCTGTTCCCTTGTAACCACGCACAGACAGGTTGTTGTAATGGGTGCGCCGATAAGCAAAGCAATGGCTTAGCCAGGGATAGCCGTGAAAATTGAAGGTAATCGGCTTGCCGATGATAAACAGGCTGTCAACGTCACTATCGGGCAACCCATGCGAATGTTCGCCCGCACTCTGCATGCAGAATAAATCGGCCACGTCGGCCAGCCACAACTTCTTGCTGACTTTTTCCAAGCGGGTGATGACCTCCGCGTCGATAAGCACCGAGGCTAAGAATTTATTCCCTCCATGAACTACACAGTGGCCAACGACGTCAGATAGTGAAAGCCGGCTTACCGATTCTTGCTCTACGAGCGGGGTGCCATGTATGGTATATAGCAGCTTGGCATTCGCGCTACCGATCTGCTCCAGCTGACCACCGACCAAGGTCTGTTCGGTCGGCATAGCGAACAGCCGGAATTTTATAGAGGAACGGGCCAAATTGATGGCCAGAATAGTTGTCAGGCTTTCCGTTATATCGATCCCGTTCGCGCGCATATCAGTCCCGATCTCTATCGGGGAGTTCATTTTTTCCTGTTGCCCCATTCACCTTCAGCATCAAGATGAGTGCCAACGCGGTAGCCGACACCGCAACCACAATGCCGGTGATCACCATGGCATGCGGCACCGGGTCTGGCAGAGTATCCTGGTTACGGCCCGCCAGCGCCACCAATACCAAAAACACTCCAGTGCCCATCACATTGATAGCCAGGATCTTACGGAGTAAATGCGCGTGCACAATCAAGGCGTACAAGCCCAGGACGAACAACCCCACGCCAAGCAGCGCATAGAGAAAGACGTGACTCATTTATCCAGCCCTGCTTCCGGCCGGCCACCCAGGAACAGGGCAGCCAGTGTTACGCCGATAGACAACGTAGCCGCCGCTTCGACCATCAATATCAGCTCACCAGCCAAGGCAGACGGATATTCCATAAACACGTTTCCGATCAAGAGAAACCCGCCACCTGCTGTGACAAATGCGCCAAGGCCCAAGATTAAGATTACCCTCAGCGGCAGCCCTGCGAATATTTTTTCGAGGCGCCAACCGGAAAGCAGCAGCAATACTCCCGCTGCCCCCAGCACCGATCCGGCCTGAAAGGCTCCCCCCGGCGCGTGAGTGCCCACCCACAATAGATAACCGGCCACCAGAATCAGCATGGGAACCAACAGGCGCGACAGGGTATCCAGGACCGGCCCTGGGCTTGATTCGCGATAATCAGGTATGCCGCCGAGTGACCACACGCCAATCAGAGCCACCAGCAACACTGCCATTTCCAGCAAAGTATCGTAACCGCGAAAGTTAAGCAGCACCGCAGTGACCGGATTGCTGACTCCGCTGGCTTCTAGGTTGGTCGCCACCTGTTTACTTAAGCCACCGGCCGACGAGTGAAGCTCCAGCACGGCATAACCCAGCCCCACCGCCATGACAGTTAGAAGCAATACAAGCAACAGACGAAACGTCTTGCCCGTTTGTCCGTTAGCTGTCATCACCCTTGGTTTCTCCGCAATCGCTATCGTCCCTATATAAATCGCCCATTGACTTAAGTCTTGCCAGCGCGGCCAGCAACAGAGCGCCAGTCAAGCCCGCGCCGATAGCCGCCTCAGCTAAGGCAACATCTGGCGCATCGAGCCGTACCCAAGCCAACGCCATCAACAGGCCAAAGGCGATGAACAACACAATAGCCTTGAATAGATCCGGGCTCGCCAGTGCACGCCCGGCCAGCCAAAACAGGCACAGCACCAACAGACTATCGAACACCCATTGCAACAGGGTTAACGCCTCCACGGCTGGATACCCCGCTGCAGCGCACGACTTGCAATCAGATGAGAAATACTGGCTCCCGCAAGCAGCACCAATACCCAAATCAGCAGCAACTTGCCCACCGCGGCCCAGCTTTGCGCCTGAACAGCAAGCCCCGCAACAACCAGACCCAAGCCAGCGTTATCGGCTTTGGTCAAGGCATGAAGGCGCGTATAAACATCCGGAAATCGCAACAGACCCAGGGTGCCCGCGAGAAAGAAAATGCCCCCGGCGATTAACAGGACGGCGGAGAGAACATCAATTGGCGTCATGCTTTGTCTCCCTTTCCAGCCAGGTACGCTGGGCAAAGGCTACCGCTGTCACCGCAGCAAGCAGGGCCAACACCAGCGCCACGTCACGCAAGGCTGCTTTGTTAGTAGCCTGCGCCAGCAATAAAAGCGCAGCCACTGAGGTCGTGCCGAACAACTGTGCCGCCAACATGCGATCGGCAACGGTAGGTCCGCGCAGCACCCGCCACATCCCGGCAATGAGGTTCAGCAAGAGGAATAACGCCAGTGCAAAATAAAGCGTTTGCATACGGGTTTAGTCGTCCAGTGCGACCGGTGTTTCAAAGCCAGGTGGTTTGATCGCCAGTACGGAACAATCGATCTGGTTCAGGATAGTCTCCGCGGTATTGCCCATGATGAAGCCGCGAATACCCGTACGCGCCACAGTCCCCATGATGATGCAATCGACCTGCAGGCGTTTAGCCAGTGCCGGAATCTCCTGACGGGCAGGCCCTTTCAGCAGGTGTAGTTGGGGTATGACGTAATCCATAGCATCCGCCCCCAGTTTCGCGCCCGTCTCTTGTATCAGAGTATCCAGAAGCTGAGAATGATGCTGGCTAATCTGATCGACATAGGCGTTAACCTTGTCTTCCGGCTGGCCCATGAATGCACTATGGCGTAAAGCGTTCTCGCCTATCACTTCCCAGGCATGCACTACATGCAGTTGCGCAAACTCCGATACCGCTAAAGAACCGGCCAGTTCCACGACCATAACGTTCAATGCCTGGCGTGTCTTCAGTTCGACTGAAGGATAACTGTCATCCACATCCACGGCCGCCAGAATCTGCCGGTAAGAACCCGGCTCCTCTGGCTTGATCAGCCAAACCGGACAGGGACACTTGCGCAGCAGATGCATATCATCACTGGTGAAAAACCGGTCCAACCAGTCCGGCGATTCAGGGCACTTAATCACCAGGTCATTGCCATTGCGCAAGACCTCTCTAATGATTTCCAGGAACGAGGTACCAACAAACACCTTGCTGTTGATTTCGACTTGTGTCTTGTAAGGCTCGATCAAAGTATCCAGCCACCGCACCCGGGCATCCTTCAACCTGGCCTGTAAGTCCGCTAGGGTAGACTTATCTTGTAGCAACTTGGCAGCAGCCGGCACGCTCTCGATTACTGTGGCGACCGTCACCCGCGCCTGGGTGTTCTCTGCCAACGCCACTGCACGCTCAAGGGCATGCCGGTCAGCAGGTTGACCATCAATCACGCAAAGTATGTTCTTAAACCGTTTCATCTTTCCTACCTCTTTTCGTCATTAATCATCACGCGCCCAACGTAACCGGCGTTACAAATCCTTGCGGTTTGATCGCCAGTACGGAGCAATCGACCTGGCTCAGGATGGTCTCCGCGGTATTGCCCATAATGAAACCACTAATACCCGTGCGTACCACAGTCCCCATGACGATACAGTCGACCTGCAGACGTTTGGCCAGCGCCGGAATCCCCTGGCGGGCAGACCCTTTCAGCAGATGGGTTAGAGGTTTCAGGTAGTCCAGTGTGTCCCGTGCCGCATTACTCTTGATCTTGATATGCCGTATTGACTCATCAAGAAGCTGCTGCTGTTGCCGCCGCTCCTGTTCAACGTTGGAAACGAACCCCTCCCTTGATATATCCGAAGAGAAAGCAAGACCATTGAATAACTCGGTTATCGGCTCCCATGCATGCACAACGTGCAGCTCTGCAGATTCCGAGAGAGCTAAAGAGACCGCCATTTCCAGTATTTGCACATTTAACCGGTGACGTGTATTCAATTCTTGCGGCGGGTAACAGTCGTCTACATCCACAGCCGCTAGAATGCGCTTATAGGATATCGTTGCATGAGGCTTGATAAGCCAAACCGGGCACGGGCACTTGCGAAGGACATGCATGTCGTCACTGCCAAATAATCGGTCCAACCAATCCTGATGCTCAGGTACTTTGATTACCAGGTCACGCCTGTTGCACAGTACCTCGCGGATGATCTGCAAGAAGGGCGTGCCAACCAATACCTTGGTTTCTATCTTAGTCCGCTTAGCGTAAGGAACAACGATTGCCTCCAGTCGTTGTTTGTGGCTGTTTACCATCTCAGCCTGCAAGTCGACTGAGATAGGACCGCTCTTAAGCATCCCGACACCCGCAGTGAGGTGTGGAACCACGTCTACCACCGTGAGGCTAGCCTGATTATTCTCTGCCAGCGTAACGGCGCGCCCCAAAGCAGGTTCGCAAACCCCTTCTGCTTCCACTACGCAAAGTATGTCTTTAAACCTCCTCATTGCATTCACCTCCTTTAACCTTCTGCAAGGATGTGCCGAACATTCGAGCTACGGCTCGTTCCACCGTCAGGAGTTCCGATAAAACACTTTTCCGTGTGTCGAGCACATGAACTTTCAGACAGTTCGCACCCAACTCGGCACTTAATGTGCCAGGTAGCAGGCTGACCGTATTGACCATGAATACCCTAGGCATTCCCGGGGGCAGGCGTAACGGGTAGTCAACGAGACCCGGAGCGATGGGCATTCCAGGGTGAAATGCGCGCCACGCCACATCCGCGCCGCCGCGCAGCGAGTGCCAAATAAAAAACGGCACAAAGTATACGACCCCTGATGGGGACAAGGAAAAAGGCGGCACTAGCGCCATGCTAACCAGCGTAGCAATCAGCACCACCGGTGCACCAATCAGCCATGAACCCATTGCACCCGCAGTGAGCAACCACCAAAGCAAGGCAAATGCAACAGCACGTAACCACCCCCTTCGAAACTGGTTAATCACCGAGTCACGGGACCTGAAGGCTAAACTCCGCCGTCGAGACACTGATTCCATAGTCAATCCCCCATGATCAATATAGTGTGTCGCATCCCGAATCAATCCTCTCTATTCAATTCCTTTCGTCAGATGACTTTGCTTTCATATTCGATCGACTTCAAAAGCTTTTAAACGCTCGCAATGAGTGCCACACCAGTATGACATCAACAAGCCCAGAATGGCCACTCAGGCCAGCAAGTGATCTGTAGTGATCTAATAGCACCGGACACTTTAAGTAAGAGATAATTATTATCAATAATTAAGGTGCCATAATAAAAAACCCAGCAATTACACTGGGTTTCGTGGTTTGGGTGCCTGTTGTTGCCAGACGTTGCTTACCAGTGCCGGTCACTCCCACTCAATCGTTGCGGGAGGCTTGCCTGAAATATCGTAAGTTACACGAGAAATACCATCAACTTCGTTAATGATTCGGTTAGAAATACGACCAAGAAGATCATAGGGTAATTCGGCCCAATGCGCCGTCATAAAATCGGTAGTCACTACAGCACGTATTGCGATGACGTAATCATAGCGACGTCCGTCCCCCATCACACCAACGGATTTGACAGGCAAAAACACGGCAAAAGCCTGACTGGTTTTATCGTACCAATCAGCCTTGTTTAGCTCTTCAAGATAGATCGCATCCGCCTTACGCAACAGGTCCGCATATTCTTTTTTGACTTCACCAAGAATACGCACACCCAAACCTGGGCCTGGAAACGGGTGGCGATACACCATTTCAGCTGGCAAACCTAGCTCTACGCCGATTTTTCTGACTTCATCTTTAAATAATTCGCGTAGTGGCTCAAGCAACTTTAGCTTCATGCGTTCAGGCAGCCCACCGACATTGTGATGCGATTTTATTACCTGCGCCTTGCCAGTACGCGAGCCTGCTGACTCGATAACATCCGGGTAAATCGTGCCTTGCGCGAGCCATTCCACATCCTGAATTTTCTCGGACTCAGCATCAAACACATCAATAAACAGACCACCAATGATTTTTCGCTTTGCTTCTGGATCAGCCTCGCCAGCCAAGGCATCGAAAAATAGCTTCTCTGCATTCACACGGATTACATTTATACCCATGTGCTGTGCCATGGTCGCCATGACTTGATCACCTTCGTTAAGACGCAGCAATCCAGTATCCACAAAGACGCAGGTTAGTTGATCACCAATGGCCTTATGCAATAAGGCTGCTACCACGGATGAATCTACTCCACCCGACAAACCCAACAACACCTTGTCTTTTCCAACTTGGGCTTTAATTGCCACAATACTTTCATCAACAATATTAGCAGGCGTCCAATTTGATGGGCACTGACAGATATCATGAACAAAGCGAGAAATAATCCGCTCACCTTGTTTGGTATGCACCACTTCGGGGTGAAACTGTAAACCATAGTAATGACGCGACTCATCTGCAACGGCTGCATAAGGTGCGTGCTCACTACTGGCAATAGCATGGAAACCTTCGGGGATTTGGCTGACTCGATCACCGTGACTCATCCATACATCAAGCAAAGCCGTTCCACTTGAGTCAACACGATCTTCAATATCATTGAGTAATACGCAGTCGCTTATTACTTTCACTTCAGCGTAACCAAACTCGCGTTCTGTCGAAGACTCAACAGCGCCACCTAATTGGGCTGACATAGCTTGCATGCCGTAACAAATCCCTAAGATAGGCACGGCTAAATCAAAAACAATTTGCGGCGCGGCCACCCCATCATTATCAACGACTGACTCCGGGCCACCCGATAAAATTATGCCATTTGGCGCAAACTCAGCGATCTCTTCGCTCGTCACGTCATAAGGATAGATTTCGCAGTAAACCCCAGCCTCGCGCACCCGGCGACCGATTAACTGAGTATATTGTGAACCAAAATCGAGTATTAATATACGGTGGGCATGCGCCTTATAGGCATTTTCATTCATAGTAGTATTCAAGGCGTGTAACGTCTGTTATCGGTTGCTATCGACGCGATAATTGGGTGCTTCTCGCGTTATCGTTACATCATGTACATGGCTTTCTTGCATACCAGCACCTGTAATACGAACAAACTCGGGCTTAGTTCGCATTGTCTCAATGTCAGCGCAACCGGTATATCCCATGCTCGCACGCAAACCACCCATGAGCTGATGGATGATACCTACCGCAGTACCCTTGTATGGCACACGTCCTTCAATACCTTCTGGCACCAATTTTTCTACTGCCGACGCTTCCTGAAAGTAACGATCACTCGAACCCTGTTGCATCGCGCCGATCGATCCCATACCACGATAAGATTTATATGATCGCCCTTGGAATAACTCGACTTCACCTGGTGATTCTTCGGTCCCGGCAAACATACTACCGATCATCACTGCATGCGCTCCTGCAACAATACATTTAGCCAAATCACCAGAGTAACGAATGCCACCATCAGCAATCAACGGAATATCGCTGCCTTTTAGGCCTTCAGCAACGTTAGCAATTGCTGTCACCTGCGGTACACCAACGCCTGTGACAATACGAGTGGTACAAATAGAACCTGGGCCGATACCTACTTTAACGGCATCGGCACCCGCCGCGGCTAGCGCCTTTGCGGCAGCTGCAGTAGCAATATTACCGCCGATAACCTGCACATCCGGATATTGCTTCTTAATCCAACTCACTCGATCTAGTACACCTTGCGAATGACCATGCGCGGTATCGACAGCAATAACATCAACACCAGCGCGTACTAACGCATCGATACGTTCTTCTGAATCTTCTCCTGTCCCTACCGCTGCACCAACGCGTAAGCGCGCATAACTATCTTTACACGCATTCGGAAAGTCCGTTGCCTTTTGAATGTCTTTGACAGTGATCATTCCACGCAGTGCAAACGCATCGTTAATCACCAAGACTTTTTCAATACGATGCTGATGCAGCAAAGCCATCACTTCTTCGCGTGAGGCGCCTTCTCGCACCGTGATCAAACGCTCCTTTGGCGTCATAACACTTGAAACGGGTGCGTCAAAACGTGTCTCAAAACGCAAATCGCGATGCGTCACGATTCCTACTAACTCTTCGCCATCGACAACCGGCACACCAGAAATTTTGTGCCGCTGAGTTACGCGCAACACTTCTTCAATACTCGTCCCAGGCGTCACGGTAATAGGGTCTTTAATGACTCCACTTTCAAATTTCTTAACGATGGCAACTTGGTCATGTTGCTCTTGTATGCTGAGATTCTTATGGATAATGCCGAGCCCGCCTTCTTGCGCCAAACATATCGCGAGGCCAGAATCGGTGACAGTATCCATTGCAGCAGATAATAGTGGAATATTAAGGGATATCTCTCTCGTCAAGCGCGACTGTAGTGATGTTTCTTTGGGCAACACAGTCGAGTGCGCGGGCAGCAAAAGAATGTCGTCAAATGTGAGGGCTTCTTGGACGATGCGCATGTGTTCACCAGAATAGTAAACGCCTTATTATATCAAGGACTTGCCGTCAGGGTAAACCAAAATCAGCAATCACGCACAATCCCTGCCCTCTACGCTATCATTGCCAGCATGAACCAATATAATTTCGACGACAACTACGGTGAAAACCACCCCGTAGACACTATTTACTCGGTTTCTCAGCTAAACGGTGAGGCCAAAGTGCTGCTAGAGTCCAACTTTCCCTCAATTTGGGTTGAAGGTGAAATCTCCAATTTGGCGCGTCCTTCATCTGGCCATATCTATTTCTCGCTCAAAGATGATAGCGCTCAAGTACGCTGCGCGATGTTTCGCGGCAACAATCAGCGTCTGCGCTTCAATCCAGAGCATGGCATGCTGGTCAAGGTCCACGCACGCGTCAGCCTCTACCCAGGTCGTGGCGACTTCCAACTGATCGTCGACAGCATGGAGAAAGCCGGTACAGGCGCGCTACAGCAGGCCTATGAGCGCCTGAAACAAAAACTTCATTCCGAAGGCCTGTTTGATTCAGAGCACAAACAAAAATGGCCAAAAATACCGCAACAAATCGGCGTCATTACCTCTCCCACTGGTGCTGCACTGCGCGATATTCTCAGCGTACTCAAACGACGCTTTCCTTTAACACCGGTGATTCTTTATCCAACACCCGTTCAAGGTGAAGGGTCTGGCGCTAAAATCGCTCACGCCATCAATACTGCCGGACAACGTAACGAATGCGACGTGCTCATTCTCAGTCGCGGCGGTGGCTCACTAGAAGACCTGTGGGCCTTCAACGAAGAAGTGGTCGCACGAGCCATTTTCAATTGCCACATTCCGCTAATTTGCGGCGTTGGCCACGAAGTCGATTTCACTATCGCTGATTTTGTCGCCGATGAGCGCGCGCCGACGCCATCAGCTGCCGCAGAGTTGATCACTCCTGACCAAAATACGCTGCATCAGCAGTTAAGACTCACTGCACAAACATTAATTGCGAAGATGAAAGGGTTACTGGAGACACCACAGCAACGAATCGATTGGCTCGAAAGACGTTTAGCGCAGCGCCATCCTGGACAGTGGCTATCTCAACAACAACAGCGATTACTAGAACTTAAACAGCGTCTTGCGAACGCACAACGAAACATACAACGTCATTGTAATGAACGCGCCATAGCGCTGAAAAAACGTGCGATGCAACAAAACCCGAGATACCAACTGCAACATTGGCGTAGCCAACAACAGTCGCTAAGCTCGCGTCTTTATCTGGCATGCCAACAACAGCTCAAATCGGCAAAACAACGCTTTCAACACGCCAGCCATAACCTTGGCACCGTGAGCCCACTTGCGACGCTGGGGCGTGGCTACGCTATCGTTACTCAAGCGAACTCCAATCAGGTCATTTCAGACGCAGCAACCGTTCAAACTGGTAGTGAAATCGACGCTCGGCTGAGCCAAGGCTCCTTGCGCTGCAAAGTGTTAAGACAAACGTTAAAACAACCCTAACCCTTTCTAGGTCTGCACCAGAAAAATTGGCCCAAAAGCTTACTGAGACATAACCAAACTCAGGTAAAAACAAGATAAATAAAGTCTGCCGATCAAAAGTCGATAATTAACTATCGGGATAATAATTATTGCACCAATTATCCCAATGCGAAGGATATCGTAGTATAAAAACAGTGGTATAGGATAGTAATAATGTCTAAAGTAATACTGGCCAAAGATTTCATGTCATCCCCAGTCACAACAGTAAATATCTCAGCGAGCCTAATTGATATAGTAAAGGTAATGAGCGCGCGAAAAATTTCATGCTTATTAGTACTAAAAAATGGTTTGCCCGTGGGAATGATAACCGAACGTGACATCGTGACGTTCCTTGCAAGCCACTTACCTAAGCCCACAGATCATACAACAGCAAAAGAACTCATGACTTCGCCATTAATTACCATCAATGAAAATGATTCATTGTTCGCCGCAACGGTATTATGTCGCAGTCAAAAAGTACGGCATGTCCCGATTCTTGAAAACAACGGGACACTCGCCGGAATCATTACCTATTCCGATCTCGTTGAAGCAAACCACTTGCAACTAGAGAGACAAGCCGCTTTGTTTGGCAAAAAGAATGGTAGCAACATTATGGAACTCAACGAACACTTAATAGAACTGACGCTTACCGACCCATTGATGGAGATTGGCAACCGACGCTCTATGGAAATGGATCTACAGCAGACGCAGCAATTATCTAAGCGCTACAAGCGGCCTTTCTCTCTGATCATAATTGATATAGATTTTTTCAAACTATTTAACGATCACTACGGCCATTATGCCGGCGACGAATGCTTAAAACACTTTGCCTATGTACTGAAGCAATGCATCCGAGATGTCGACCGTTTATATCGCTATGGTGGCGAAGAAATATTGGTTCTACTCCCCGAAACCACACCTGATAACGCTATCATTCTTGCTAGACGAATCATTAGTAGCATCTATGAAGACTACTACGAACACATCAAATCAAGCTTTGAATTTTTGACAGCCAGCGCTGGCGTCAGTGGGTATGATGCAAGCAAGGATGCTGTCTTACCTAGCCCTGGTGAACTAATAATTCAAGCTGATAATGCAATGTACGAAGCAAAACGCCAAGGAAGAAATTGCGCCAGGTTATATGAAGGTGGTGAAACGCAAGCGACCTTGTAACACATCAAACATAGAATGGCATAAGGAAACGAGTGTCACCACCACACAGGCCATACTAGAGAAACAGAAATCAAAAATATAATTGAATCTAACCTATTTTTGTCGCTGTCATGGCTAACAAATATATTGGCTCAAGTTTCGCTTTTTCTATTGCTTCTCGTGAGTAGCTACTAATCTCCACATCTCATTCAGGAAAAAGCTTGTCATAAGGTGAGTAGCGCTCAAGTGGGCTAGAGTCGTAACGCCATTTTTCTAAAACCACATCTTGCCACTGAGCAATAGGAAATAGCGCTCTAATCTTGCCAAAGTCGGCCATAATAAACATTTCGTGCCCGTGAAAATGCATCGGCACATCAAAATATATAGCGCCGCCTGGCTTTAATACACGATAAATCTCAGCAATGCATTCCTCATAGTTCGATGGTTTTCTGGTTCCACCCGTACATTTCTGTCCCCAATGCTCCATGGTTTGTACGCCATAAATGAGATCAAACGTATTGTCAGGAAAAAGAATTTCTGTGGCGTGACCATAACCACCGCCACCCAATGAAGGCTTATTGCCTTTAGGCTGTTGGGGTTCAATACCAGACCAAACACCGCCACTGCGTTGAACGAGATTTTTTCCTAGCGAAAACCGGCCATAGCCTATCTCCAATACCTGTTTATCATTACAATCATTTAGATACGCTTCAACACTCGACACCACACACTTTCGCAATGGCGTGCCAAAACTTATTGTGCATGCCTTATTGCTTCTATCTAATCGAGGACAGTGATTGCACGATACACTGCGCAGCCCATCATCATCTTTCTGCCAATATTCACCCGCCCAGAGCTTGCGCATTGCAGCCGGATTCGCAACAAGACTGTGCCAACGTTTACGAATAGAATTACTTAAACTATGCATTATTATGCTGACACTCTTAATTATTAAACTAAGCAAAATATGTGCGAAAAATCATTCCACACATAACACCTATCGTTCGCTTACCGCCACCTATCTATCTGCCGTGGCTTATCACAACTCCAACATCACTCTATTACAGCATCGCTGCTCAATTTAAATGCGCGGTAAGAACAACAGGGTATTACCAACGCTCATCACACCAAGCGACCTCATGCGCTGTTTAGCTAAACATGCAAACGGCATTTATCGCCTAATTTTGCATAAAGTACTGCAGTAATTCGATCAATGTTTTCAGCAGAATAGGGTAGCCGCTCTATTGTGCCCCAGACGACGCTGGGCCAACAAAAGTCCGCTGGGCTACGGCCCACCACATGAATATGCAGCTACCAATCACTGCAATATTAAGCTTTGAACTACCAAAGTAGCTTTTTATAAAAACGGACAACAGATTGATCTCATCCAAAACCCTAAGCTGGTCAGCCATAGATAAGCCTATCAGCTCAATTTCATCTGTGCGGGGGGACAAGAACAAACCAGGGGACTAGCGAGTTGTTCATTAGCAATACAAAGCTAATATCCATCTCTGCGATCACCACGCCATCGCTAAGCAATCTAGGATCTAACGCAAAATCACTCATTATTTTATCGTTTGTATGGAGAGAGTGCTGCTCTTGCCGATAGAAACAGGCAAGGGACGAGAAAAATGCGGGGAGTCATTTTCTGAATGATAAATCAACCATTAAAAACATCAAAAAATTATTTTGAATTCGAATAAATGATGGTTTTTTCTACTTTACCCTTCACAAAACGTGGTGACTGAGGCAACACGCAAAACTTCGCTGGCTAAAGTACCGCCAATGAATTGCTATGTCTATTCTGTGCCCTCAGCCACACACGCAAGTGATAAACCGACTAAGCAGGAATAACGTTATTAGCGCAAGGCCCTTTTTGACCTTGACCAACTTCAAATTCTACCGACTGACCGTCAGCAAGTGTCGCGTAATTATCACCGCTTTTTATTTCAGAATGATGAACAAAAAGATCTTTTCCACCATCTTCAGGAGTAATAAAACCAAAACCTTTATCTGCATTGAACCACTTTACTGTGCCTTTAGCCATTTCGTTATATTCCTATCTCAGTTAAATTTTACTTTGTATTGACGGCGGCCATTATCACCATTTTTGATGCCAATTAATATAGCTATATTCTATTCGCACCATCTTCCCATTAAATCCGTCAATAAAGTGGCAGCATTGTTAGCGCCGACCACTTCCCTGTGCGTCTATTTAATCGCCTTTCATTCGTATTTATCGCTATTTTCTCCACCACCACGACATATCATTATTGAGCTGCTAATTAGAGCCAAGCCCATGCTAACCGCACAGATTACGTTATTATTCTTCCATTCTTTTTGAATTCAAGCTAATTTAATATGAGAAGAAGGCCATACATAGCCGTCATGTATTACACTGAGTTATATCTTTAAATTAGAACTTCGAACAACACATGAATCGACATGACCGTTTAAGTACACTGCACTCAGCATCCCGTTACGCTATCGTGTTATTTTTCCTGGCAATGACAGTTAGTACTAGCTCTTTCGCTACCAACTTGCCTCAGTCAAATGCCGTTCCAGGCGGCGTAGCAGTGATTGCCCTGCCGGATGATACTGACTTTACAACGGTAAAATTTGTAAAAAAACGTATTCTGACAGTCGTCAACAAGGATCGGTGGTATGCCGTGGTGGGGCTATCACTGAACGTGGCGGCTGGCGAGCATACCCTTTCTTACACAAATAAAAAGGGTGAAGCATCCAGCATCAATTTCAATGTAGAAGAAAAAATATATCGCGAACAGCGCATTACACTTAAAGATAAACGTAAGGTTAACCCCTATAAAAATGACCTTGAACGCATTGGCAAAGAACGCAAACTGATTCGCGCTGCATTTTCGAAGTGGACGAATCGTAGCGATATTAATATGCAGTTTGAGCAGCCGGTTAACGGGCCATTTAGCAGTCCGTTTGGTTTAAAACGCTTTTTTAACGATCAACCACGCAATCCGCATAGCGGTCTTGACATCGCAGCGCCAACTGGCACACCCATCTATGCGCCTGCTGATGGAGTAGCCGTTGAGTCGGGCGATTTCTTTTTTAATGGCAATACGGTATTCATTGATCACGGACAAGGGTTAATTACTATGTACTGTCATATGAGTAAAATTGACGTCGCTAACGGTGACGTAATACGCCGCGGCGATATTCTTGGTGAAGTCGGCGAAACAGGCCGCGTGACGGGCGCTCACTTACATTGGAGCGTGAGCTTAAATGGCACTCGGGTTGATCCGATATTATTTCTACCCGATAACAGTAAAATTGAATAACTAAGGAACTTCTAACTTATTCTGGAGGAAGTACTCTTAAGGTATGAAGATTTGCCGAACGCAGAAGCTGAATGTTTTAGGCACAAGATATGAGCTCATAAATAGATCAGAGGCTCCCTGACACGTTATCGGTTTTTTGCGTTCTTTTTAACCCGCTTCATAAGACGCTTACGCTTATAGTCCTGTCGTGGTGTCAGCACATTATGTTTACCCTTATAAGGATTTTCATGGCCCTTAAACTCAATACGCAAGGGCGTACCATGAAGCTTAAGCACTTTACGAAAGGTATTGGATAAATAACGCTTATAACTATCTGGCACGCGCTCAACCTGATTACCGTGCACAACGATAACCGGCGGATTACGGCCACCTTGATGGGCATAACGTAACTTAATACGACGGCTGCGCATAATCGGTGGTTGGTGCTGCGTAACCATATCTTCCAGCAGCCTGGTTAATAACGGTGTTGGAAAATGCTTCATAGCACTTTCGTAAGCCACGTCTACTGACTCAGTTAAATCACCGACACCCGTGCCATGCAATGCTGAAATAAAATGAATATCAGCAAAGTCGACGAAGGTAAGCTTCCTGCTTAAGGTCGTACGAATACTTTCACGTTGATCTTTTGGTAAGTGATCCCATTTGTTGACAGCAATGACTAATGCGCGGCCTGCCGTTAAAGCATGACCCAGCAAACGAACATCTTGATCAGTAATGTCTTCTTGCGCATCGATCACGCTAATCACCACATTACTGTCGTCTATGGCTTTAAGTGCTTTGACGACACTGAACTTTTCAATCATGTCATCAACACGACTGCGGCGACGAATACCTGCGGTATCGATTAAGGTGTAAGGCTTACCATCACGCTCAAAAGGAATCGTAATACTGTCACGAGTCGTACCAGGCATATCACAAGCGACTACGCGCTCCTCACCCAAGAGGCGATTAATCAGTGTTGACTTACCTACATTAGGACGGCCAACAACTGCAATGCGTGGACCGGTATCCTCTTCATCATCACTCGTTTCGTCAAGAGGGAAGTCGGCTAGAATAGTCGACATCATATCGCGCACGCCTTGACCATGCGCCGAGGCGATTACTGACGGCTCACCGAAGCCTAAGGCCAAGAAATCAGCCACAGTGCGGTCATAAGGCAGACCTTCTGCTTTATTAACAACAAGCTGAATTGGCTTGCCACGGCGACGTAACTGCTGTGCAATAGCTTCGTCTGAAGCATTTAGACCTGCCCGCCCATCGGTAAGAAAGCAAATGACATCGGCTTCATCAATAGCATTCCAAACTTGATCTAGCATGAGGCCATCTATGCCATCTAACTCACCGCTAATACCGCCGGTATCAATAACGATAAAACTATGATCATCGTGCTTGCCTACACCGTAAATACGATCGCGCGTTAATCCAGGCTGATTGGCAACCAATGCGTCCCGACTACGAGTTAAACGATTAAATAGCGTCGATTTACCAACATTGGGAGAGCCCACAAGGGCGATTACAGGTTTCATATTAGACAGTGAAAGCTAAGAGGCAGAACGTAATTGAACGGCGTTAATGCTGCCGTTTTTTCCGAAGACGAACAGTATATCATCGGCAACAGTTGGCGTACTTAAAACACCTTTACCCGCGACACGGCGCCGCGAAACAAAACTACCATCCACTTTGCTAAGCCAATGTATATAACCGTCGAAATCGCCGACAACCACATAGTCGCCATGCAAAGCTGGACCGGTAATAGAACGTCGCTTAAGTTTTTCTTGTGTCCGCAGAGTGGCACCTGTCTTTAAATCTAAGGCCCAGACGTTATCATCGGCGTCACTAATATAAATAGCCTTATCATCCGCGACCAAGCCTGCATACGACGACATATCACGCGACCAGAGTGAGCGACCACCCTCAAGACTCAGCGCTGCAACACGCCCCTGGTATGAGGCAACATAAACCACGTTATCTTGGACGATCATGTCACCATCGACGTCCGCAATACGTTCTAGCTCAGTACGACCTTGTGGCACACCAGCAGTAACGCTCCACACCAGCTTACCGTCTGCAATATCCAACAGATCAAGATGGCCGCTAGCAAAACCGGCTAGTACGCGATCACCTAATGGAACGGGTGCGCTACCACCTTGTAAAATCAATGCAGGTGTCTTTCGTTGATGTGTCCAAATACGTTGGCCATTATCGCTGCGATGACCATAGAGATGGCCATCGGATGTCGGCACGACGACGACACCGCTGCCTTCCTGTGGCGCAGCCAACACTTCACTCGCAACATTGGTCTGCCAGACGATTTCACCGCTTTCGCGGCTTAACGCCAAAACATCGCCTTCGTAGCTGCCGACGTAGACATGCGACTCACCCACGCCGACACCGCCACCTAGGCGTAATTTAGTGTTAACACGCCATATCTTTTTACCCTTATCACGTGAAAAGGCTGCCACATAACCCTCTTCAGTCGCCGCAAAAACACGATCATTAGCAACTTGAATTTTTAGGCGCGCAAAACTTTCTTTCGCTTTATTTGGCAGTGATGATGACCACACATTACGCGTCTCAACACTTTGTTGGATTTTGTTGAGTGGGGTTGGCGGCTCCAGCTTTTTACTTGTTCCACATGCTACCAGAGAGGTCGCTATAAATAATAGAGCTAAAACTCTCAACTGCTTTCACCACTTTGACTATCCTCCTCCGCTTCACCCATTTCGCTATCATGTGCACCGTGGTCTTCGCCAAGACTATCCAGTTTCATACGCAGTTGTTGTCCATTCGCAAGCGCCGAAGGATCGACCAGCGCACTTTGATACGCTTCGCGTGCCTTTGCTACATCACCTTGCGCGAGATAAATATCACCTCGTAATGCTTGATAATGCGGTTCAAAGGCATTGCCATCTTCACTGATTAATAACAGGGCGACATCATAGCTTAACTGTGCAAAAAGCAGACGTGCCAAACGCAACCGTGCGAGCTGGTCGATACCATCAATGGCGGGCTTGTCGATAATCGATTGCAGCACGTTCTTTGCCTTATCCCTCTCGCCCAATCCAACCAATGCTTTCGCCTTAATTAAACTGGCAAACCCTGCTTGACTATTGCCACCGTACTCACCAAGAATACCGTCGGCCTTCTCAGTAATACTCGCATCGTCACCAACGTTGAGTTCGTTCAGTAAAAGCGCGAGCTCTGCCGAAGCCGCTTCAGAGCTTAGTTGTTTGTGGTCAAACCAAGCACGGCCGCCAAACAGCACTGCGATACCAATAATAAAACCGATAATGGTTACCGTGCCATTCTCAGACCACCATTTTTTTAATGCTTCAAGTTGTTCGTCTTCACCGGGATGCGTTGCCACCGGAATCTCCTTAATAAATTTAAACTGATCATGCCCTAACTAGGAGGCGTTCTCAATCACCGTTCGCGGCAAGGTTCTGGCCCTTTTTCGCGCTGGCGGCGTTGCGGTTCGTTGCAATAGAACAACACTTACTCCTCACCGCGCCTTGCCAGCACAAAAAATGCCTCAGAATCATGCTCACTCAGGTAATTGAGAACGCCCCTTAGCAGGATCGCCAAACAACTCTGCTAGTAACCGAGCAACACC